>JAZQWA010000072.1:0-7086 GCA_045632065.1 Eubacteriales bacterium
GCTTCTTTTGTGAAGGCTGCGGCGCTTCTTGATTTGGACGTTGAGTTTATTTATCCTGCGGTGGCAGAGCATCTTTGCAGCTGCAATATTTCATCAGATGACGTCAGGGCGGCAATTGAGAACGCAAGGACAACTCCACGCGCCGTGTACGTTACCTCGCCTGATTATCTCGGAAATGTGCTTGATATTAAGGCGATTTCCGCAGTTTGCCGTGAATACGACCTGCCTCTTTTGGTTGACAATGCCCATGGCGCGTATCTGAATTTCCTTTCAGAAAATCAGCATCCGATAGCGCTTGGCGCGGCAATGTGCGCTGATTCCGCGCATAAAACCCTGCCTGTGCTTACAGGCGGAGCATACCTGCACGTGTCGAAGGATTATCCCGAGTATGCAGAGGGGGCAAGAGAGGCGCTTTCGCTTTTTGCATCAACGAGCCCGTCATATCTGACTCTTTGCTCGCTCGATTTGTGCAACGAGAGACTTTCCTCGGATTATCCCGAGAAAATCAGAGCCTTGGCAGACCGTATAACCGAATTAAAGAGAAAAATAATTGACCTCGGCTTTGAAATCTCCGAGAGCGAGCCTTTGAAAATCGTTCTGGGTGGCGGATATATTGCCGAGCATCTCAGAAAATACGGTATCGAGCCAGAATTTTCTGACAACGACTATACAGTCCTGATGCTCACCCCCGAAAACACCGATGATGAGCTCGATAGGCTTCTTTCAGCTCTCGCAGAGCTTAAACCTTGTAGCGAAAAAAGAGAGCCTCTCTCGGTATCACCTCACCAAAGAGTGATGACAATTCGCTCTGCGGTGCTCTCGCAAAGCGAGGAAATCTCTGTAACCGAGGCAGAGAGCAGAATTTGCGCCTCTCCTACCGTGTCCTGTCCCCCCGCAGTTCCCATCGTCATAAGCGGTGAGAGAATTACGGCGGAAGATATATCCCTCTTTAAACATTACGGCATTGATAAAGTATCGGTTGTTAAATAAAAAAGGACGGAATAATCCGTCCTTTTTTATTTAACGTTATACAGTTTCAAGTATTTTTTCCTCTTCAAGATCGTTAGTCTCAACCGATTTTTGCTTTTTAAACTTGTTTTTAATAAGCCAATGCACTCCGTAAAATACGGCAATGTAAATGAGGAAGAGGACTATAACCATTGTAGGATAAAGTATGGCATTGCCACCTACAAGATTATAAAGAATATCATAGGGAGTTCCGTCACCTCTCACAAGGAACATATAATTATAGGGAAGAAGCGCATTTGCTATTGACGCCATTATACAGAAAGCAAAAAGAATAGCGTACGTCAGAGGTATATTTTTAGTTTTCATGCTCTTCATTCCCGATACACCAATGTAAACGCAGGCGAATCCGGCAATGGTGTGTGTCAAGGCTGACATAAGGTTGTCGAAGGAAAGCACGGGATAGCAACCATAGTTTTGTGAGGCGCCGTATGTACCTAAAACAGATCCGAGCATACCGAAAACAAGCACGAAGTCAAGCGCCGCCTCCTTTACTCTTCCTTTAGAAAAGGCTGCAAAGGGAACGGTAATAAGCTGAATACTGCAAAGGAACAGAGGAAGCTCATATAGCCATCTGTCAGGCTCGCCGCTTCTGATGCAGGCGATAATAATTCTGAAAATCTCGCAGGAATCAAGAGCAATTGCCGCCCAGATAAGAACCTTGTTCTTTTGTTCGTAGCTCTTGTTGCGATTTTTAATTCCGAGGTATATAGCTAAGCCGGTTGTTAAGGCTACAAAGAACGTCACAAATACCAAATGCTGCCAGGACATAAAGCCCTCTGCAGGGCGCTGATATCCACCAAAACCGAAAAATTCTTTCATACTCTTTAAACCTCATTTTAAGTTTATATATGCATTATACACCATAATATTTATTTTGTAAAGAGGGATTTTAAATTATTTTTAAGGTTTTTGTCGAAATAAGTTATTATATAAGCGCAGATAGGTTTGTCATGGATGTTGAGCTTCGTGCCCTTGCCGAGTTTTTTGACGTTGATATTTCCGAGTTAATATAAAAAAGCGGCTCAATTTGAGCCGCTTTTTTGCATCGTATCATCATTTTGATCGCATGAAACTAATTTAAACTTTGAATTTCTGATCAAAATACCGCCGGGGGTTAAGATAACCTCTACCGAGTGCTCCAAATTCAGTCGACTTCTAAATTCCTTTGGAATAACAATTTGTCCAAGATTGTCAATTTCTTTTATTACTCCTACGTTTTTATCAAATTTATCCATATATCCTCTTAAATCAATTAAGTTAATACACTTTTTGACATTTACTAAATGTCAAAAAGTGCATTATAACACATTATAATTATTTTGTCAATCACTGAATGTCAAAATAACAAGAGGAAAAGCAATGTTTAAGAATAAAAATGGCAATAGAAACAACCTTTGCGGTGAGAAAATCAAAGAATTAAGATTTGCATATCCTAAAAAGCTTTCTCAAAGAGCACTTGCTGATAAAATGCAGCTTTTGGGCATTGATTTAGATAAAAATGCCATTCAGAGAATAGAAAGCGGCGAGAGATTCGTTACCGACATTGAACTTCGTGCCTTTGCTGAGGTTTTTGACGTTGACGTTTCCGGGTTAATATAAAAAACGGCTCAATTTGAGCCGTTTTTTTGTTAATTATCAGCCTTTTTGGGTCTTACCAAATATGACAGTTCCTTTTATATTCTTATGCTGATTTCGCCAGTAAAAAGGCGTTCTTCCTTACCATCACGCTGAATTTGGAGCGAGAAATCGTCGTTAATGCCAACAACCGTTGCTTCGTACTGCTCGGTGGGTTTGATAACCGTTACCCTTTTGCCGATTACAAGCGAGCGAGCGCGGTATTCGTCGAGGTAATTACTATCCTCAACGAAATATTGCCTGATAATTTCTGCGGTCAATTTGCTTCTGTCAATCGCGGTATTTATCTCGCTTTCGATAGAGGTTGCGATGTCTGAAATTTCCTCTGAAATGGCATTTTTGTAAACATTTATTCCCATTCCAACCACTAAATAGCCGATTTTGCCGTTTTCAAGCATCTCTGCCTCGGTCAAAATTCCTGCAAGCTTTTTGCCACCGAGGAATATATCGTTCACCCATTTTATCTGGGTTTTCGTTCCTGCGAGGGAGTCGACTGCCCTTGCGAGAGCAACTGCGGCTCTGGCAGTAACGGTGGTGGCGTCAGCCCCCTGCTCATCAGGGTAGGTGAGTATGGAGAGGTAAATTCCTGCTCCCTCCTTTGAAACAAAGCTTCTTCCAAGCCTGCCTCTGCCTGACGTCTGGTGATTTGCCACGAAAATCACGTTTTCGCGCTCCACCCTCTGCTTTGCATACTCCTTTGCGCGTGTGTTGGTGGAGTCTGTGGTGTCGTAAAAGACGACTTTTATCGGTAGATTGCCTATATCGGCAAGCGCTTGTTCTATTTTTTTCTTGGTCATATAGGCATCTCCTTTTTTGAAAACAGTATATCACCGAAAAGGCCAAAAGTCAATAATTTTAAAAAACTCTTGACATTTTAAAAAGTATATTTTATAATAAGGTGTAAAAACTGTGACGGAGACAGTAGCGAGAGCGAAAGCGCAAAGAGAAGCGGCGTTTGGTGCGAGCCGTAAGCGAGTAACCCTGTGTGAAAATCACTCCTGAGTTGCATGGCTGAACCTGAGTAAGCTCTGCCGTATGCTGCGTTAAAGCGTAATGAGATACGGATTCTTCCGTAATTTCGGGTGGTACCGCGATAATTTCGCCCCGATGGTTTATTCCATCGGGGCTTATTTTATTGATTATAATAAATTTTTGGAGATAAAAGTATGGAAATCTACGAAAAGGTCTCGACGAATCTGAATTTCGTTGAGAGAGAAAAGCAAACGCGTGCTTTCTGGGAGAAAAACGACATCTTCCGTAAGAGCATTGACATCCGCGAGGGTGGTGAAAATTACACCTTCTTCGACGGCCCGCCTACCGCAAACGGTAAGCCTCACATCGGTCACGTTTTGACCAGAGTTATTAAGGATATGGTTCCCAGATACCAGACCATGAAGGGCAGAAGAGTTCTTCGTAAGGCTGGTTGGGATACTCACGGTCTGCCCGTTGAGCTTGAGGTTGAGAAGAAGCTCGGCATTGACGGCAAGGACCAGATAGAAGCATACGGACTTGAGCCTTTCATTGCTCATTGTAAGGAGTCCGTATGGAATTACAAGGAAATGTGGGAGGACTTCTCCGGCACAGTTGGCTTCTGGGCTGACATGGATAACCCTTACGTTACCTACACCAACGACTTTATCGAGTCTGAATGGTGGGCGCTTAAGAAGATTTGGGACAAGGGACTGCTCTATAAGGGCTTCAAAATCGTTCCTTACTGCCCCCGTTGTGGTACTCCTCTTTCCAGCCACGAGGTTGCGCAGGGCTATAAGACTGTAAAGGAGCGCTCTGCCGTTGTTCGCTTCAAGTGCACCGACGAGGACGCATACTTCCTCGCTTGGACAACAACTCCCTGGACTCTCCCCTCTAACGTTGCCCTTTGCGTAAACCCCTCTGACACCTATTGCAAGGTTAAGGCTGTTGACGGCTATACCTATTATATGGCAAAGGCACTTCTTGACTCCATTCTCGGCTCTCTTGAGCGCGAGGAGGGCACCCCCGCATACGAAATCCTTGAGGAAATGAAGGGTATCGAGCTTGAGGGCAGAAGCTACGAGGCTCTCTGGAGCTGCACCGCTGAGGCGGCTGCAAAGCAGGGCAAGAAGGCTCATTACATCACCGCTGATAACTACGTTACCATGTCCGACGGTACGGGTATCGTTCATATCGCTCCCGCATTCGGTGAGGACGATAACAAGGTCGGCAGAAGATACGGTCTTCCTTTCGTTCAGTTCGTTGACGGCAAGGGTGAGATGACTGCCGAGACTCCCTATGCAGGCATCTTCGTTAAGAAGGCTGTCCCTGTGATTATCGCAGATCTCGACAAGGAGGGCAAGCTCTTCTCCGCACCCAAGTTTGAGCACGATTATCCTCACTGCTGGAGATGTAACACACCTCTTATCTACTACGCGCGCGACACCTGGTTCATCGAGATGACCAAGGTTCGTGAAAACCTTATTAAGAACAACAATACTGTAAATTGGATTCCCGAGAATATCGGTAAGGGACGCTTTGGCGACTGGCTTGAGAACGTTCAGGACTGGGGCCTTTCCCGTAACAGATATTGGGGAACACCTCTTAACATCTGGGAGTGCTCCTGCGGACATAAGCATGCGATAGGCTCTATCGAGGAGCTTAAGTCCATGAGCAATAACTGCCCCGACAACATCGAGCTTCACCGTCCCTTCATTGATAACGTAACCATCAAGTGCGACAAGTGCGGCGGCGAGATGAAGCGCGTTAGCGAGGTTATCGACTGCTGGTTTGACTCAGGCTCCATGCCCTTCGCACAGTGGCACTATCCCTTTGAAAACAAGGAAGTGTTCGAGAGCCAGTTCCCTGCGAACTTCATCTCCGAGGGTGTTGACCAGACACGTGGCTGGTTCTACTCGCTTATGGCGATTTCCACCCTTATCTTTGACTGCGCGCCTTACAAGAACGTTCTCGTTCTCGGTCACGTGCTTGACAAGGAAGGACAGAAGATGTCCAAGTCCAAGGGCAACGCAGTTGATCCCTTTGAGGCTCTTGAGCAGTACGGCGCCGACGCTATCCGTTGGTACTTCTACTCCAACTCTGCGCCCTGGCTTCCTAACCGCTTCTTCGGTGAGGCAGTAACCGAGGGACAGAGAAAGTTTATGGGTACTCTCTGGAACACCTATGCGTTCTACGTTCTTTATGCTAATATCGACGGCTTTGATCCTACCAAGTATAGTCTTGACAAGGCGAGCCTTTCGGTAATGGATAAATGGATTCTCTCCAAGCTTAACTCAACCGTTAAAAAGGTTGACGAGTATCTTGGAGCATACAAAATCACCGAGGCAACCAGAGCTCTTGAGAGCTTCGTTGACGACCTCTCCAACTGGTACGTGCGCCGTAGCCGTGAGCGCTTCTGGGTAAAGGATATGCCTACCGATAAGGTTAACGCATATATGACTCTTTACACCTCGCTTGTGACTATTGCAAAGACCGCAGCGCCCATGATTCCCTTCATGACAGAGGATATTTACAGAAACCTCGTTTGCTCGGTTGATAAGACCGCGCCCGAGTCAATCCACCTCTGCGACTATCCCGTGGCAGACGAGTCTATGATTGACGCGTCTCTTGAGGAGAATATGGAGGAGGTTATCGACGTAGTTGTTCTTGGACGTGCATGCCGTAACGCTGCGGCTATCAAGAACCGTCAGCCCGTTGCGAAGATGTACGTTAAGGCTGACAAGACTCCCGACGAGAGCTTCATCGCAGTTATCGCAGAGGAGCTTAACGTTAAGAACGTTCTCTTCACCGATAACGTAAGCGAGTTTACCACTTACACCTTCAAGCCCCAGCTTCGTACCGTTGGTCCCAAGTACGGCAAGTACCTTGGCGGCATCAGACAGACTCTCACCGAGCTTGACGGCAATGCGGCTTACGCAGAGCTTAAGGCTAACGGCTCAATCAAGTTCACCGTAAATGGCGACGAAATTACACTCACCGAGGAGGACCTTCTTATCGAAATGACCAAGAAGGAGGGCTACGAATCTCTTGGTGACAGAGGTGTTACAGTTGTTATCGACAAGAATCTTACTCCCGAGCTTATCGAGGAGGGTAACGTGCGTGAGATAATCTCCAAGATTCAGACCATGCGTAAGGATTCAGGCTTCGAGGTTATGGATAACATCAAGATTGCGTTCTCCGGCAATGCGACGGTAGAGGCAATCGCAGAACGCAACGCAGAGGAAATCAAGGATGAAACCCTCGGCGTAGAGCTTACCGTTGGCGCTACTCTTGCAAATGCAAAGGAGTGGAGCATTAACGGAGAGAAAGTAGTTATCTCCGTTGAAAAGGTGTAAAATCGGCAAATTTTGGTGTCTTTTCCCGTTTTCGAACTAACTCGCCGTAGGTAACTACGGCTTCGGTTCGAAGAACGAAAAAATACCCTCAAAATTT
>JAZQWA010000073.1:0-40652 GCA_045632065.1 Eubacteriales bacterium
ATCTCCATTTAACGAATTACGCTTTTATAAAAGTCAAGCGATTTGTAACTATGCTCCATTTGATTGATAATATATTCTTCGGTTGCTCTTGCCATAAGGCGCATATCCTCGTCCGATATATTGAACGAAAAAATGCGTTCAACAGGACAGTATATACAGTAACAAAGCGCCGTCTTTGCCCCCTCTGATAAAATACACAAAATATGTGTTTCGTGAGGATCCAAATGTTCTGCCCTGCTTTTTTCTCTTTTTTCATGACATTCGCGGCACTCGATAATGCCACCCATCACGTCAAGGAAGAAGTCTCCGCCTTTTTCACCGCAATTATGACATTCCACAACTGACGGCATAAATCCGAGTATGGCAACAGCCCTGATTTCGAAGGCTGCTTTTATTTTCTGAACCGAATAAAGATTTTTAGAAATTGCATAAAGGCTGTTTAATGAAAGACGAAGCAAATCCTTCTCTGCCTCTGCAATAGTAACGTCAGAGAGCACCTCTGCAATGTAATTTGCCAAAGCCATACCCTCGATAGTCTGTCTGATATCAAAGAAGCTTTCTATAAGCTCGGCTTCCTTTACCCAAAGCTTGTCCCCTTGCTTATACAAAACGTATTTACCGTAACAAAACTGAGTCGTAGCGGCAAGCTTTCTGCTTTTAAGAGACCTCGCGCCTCTTGCCAAGGCGGTAACGGCTCCGCTTTCCTCGGTAAATATCGTAATTAGCCTATCAGTTTCCTTAATATCGACGGTACGGATGACAAGACCACGCACCTCGGTAGTCATTTTTGCTTATTCCTCTTCCTTGAATCCGAAATCGGAAATATTGAAGTTGCTATCTCTCCAGTTTTCCTTAACTCTTACGTAGAGATCAAGATAAACTCTGGAATTAAGCATTTTTTCTATATCCTGACGAGCGTAAGAGCCAATTTTCTTAATCAAAGAGCCGCCCTTACCGATAATAATTCCCTTATGGGAAGCCTTTTCGCAATAAATCTCTGCTCTTATGGAAACGAGGTTTCCTTCCTCTCGCCACTCCTCAATGGTAACTGCTGTTCCATGAGGAATTTCCTCTTCAAGCATACGAAGAAGCTTCTCTCTGATAATTTCAGCAGCGACCTGTCTTTCAGGCTGGTCGGTTACAATGTCGTCAGGGAAAAACCACTCGCTCTCACGAAGGAATTTTTCACATTCCTGAATAACCACGTCTACGCCCTTGCCGCTCTTTGCAGCAATTGGAACTACCGCCTCAAAATCAAATGCCTCAGCATATGCCGCAATAGTTTTTGCAATATTTTCAGGTCTTACCGTATCAATCTTGTTGATAACAAGTATTGCACTGATTCCCTCGGACTTAAAGCGCTGAATCATCTTTGCCTCAATATCGCCCACAGCCTCTCTCGCTTCAACAACGAGAATCGCAGTATCGACGCCCGCAATGGTTTGCGAGGTCGTCTTTACCATATAATCTCCAAGCTTAGTACGGGGCTTGTGCATGCCGGGTGTATCAAGGAAAACAAACTGATTTTCCCCTACCGTATGTATTCCAGTAATTCGGTTCCTGGTGGTCTGCGGCTTCTTTGAAACAATCGCAACCTTCTCACCGAGAATACTGTTCAAAAGTGTGGATTTACCAACGTTAGGTCTTCCTACTATAGCTATAAATGCTGTCTTTTTCATTCTTTACTTCCTCTATATTTCAATGGTCTCGATAATTTCTTTCTGCGCAAGGCACTGCGCCTCTTCATCATCCTTTGACCTCTCGTGGTCATAGCCGAGAAGATGTAACGTGGAGTGAATAACAAGGAATGCAACCTCTCTCTCGAAGCTGTTGCCTATTTCCTTGGCCTGCTCCTTCGCCCTTTCAAGCGAAAGAACGATATCTCCGATAGTTACGTATCCATCAGGATCAGGCTCGGGTTCCGCCTCTGTTTCAAAATCAAACATCGGGAAAGACAACACATCGGTTGCGCTATCCTTATTTCTATACTCCTTGTTAACTCCCTTTATATACTCGTTATCGCAAAAAGTAACCGAAACACGAGTATCAAAATCAACTCCCTCATACTCAAGAGTTGCAAGAATCGCCCTTCTTACAATATATTTAAGGCTATAATTGCAATCGTCAAAATCATCGGTTGCCGAAAAGCTGATAAAAAGCTTGTTTTCGTTCATATCTCTAATCCTTTACTTTCTTTCTTCCTTGTTCTTTGCGGTACGCTCGTAATTTTCGTACGCGCTGATAATCTTTTTAACCAGATGGTGTCTTACAACGTCTCTTTCCGAGAATTCAAAAACACCGATTCCCTCAATATTTCTTAAAATCTTTGAAGCAATAGCAAGTCCGCTTTTCTTCCCCATAGGCAAATCAGTCTGGGAAAGGTCGCCTGTAACGACAGCCTTCGTATTGTATCCTATTCTCGTAAGGAACATCTTCATCTGCTCTGGCGTGGTATTCTGCGCCTCGTCGAGAATAATAAATGAGTCGTCAAGCGTTCTTCCTCGCATATAAGCAAGAGGCGCAATCTCTATTGTTCCTCTTTCCATGTGTCTCTGATAGTTTTCTGCGCCAAGCATTTCGTAAAGTGCATCATAAAGAGGTCGAAGATAAGGGTCAATCTTGCTTTGCAGATCTCCCGGAAGGAATCCAAGATGCTCTCCCGCCTCAACGGCAGGTCTTGTGAGGATAATTCTGTTAACGCTCTTATTTCTTAACGCCTCAACAGCCATCGCCACGGCTAAAAACGTCTTTCCTGTACCCGCAGGGCCAAGTCCCAATACGATAGTATTGCTTTGTATGGCTTCGACGTATTTCTTCTGACCAACCGTCTTTGCCTTGATAGGTTTTCCGCGGTTGGTAACGCAAATCACGTCTTTGCCAATATTTATGGGATTTTCATCGCTATTTTCGCTAACCAGAGAAATAACGTATTCAACACTCTGCTCTTCGATGGTTTCACCGGCGCCGCTCATATGCTTTAAATATTCCAAAGTACGTACCGCCTTATCAACGTTTGGAGCATCACCGCTGACTAAAAGCGCATCGCCGTCATCCGTCTTGCTGTTTCTGTTGGAAACACGTACGTCGAAGGTGCGCTCAATTTTTCTGATATTTGAGTCAAAGGACCCGAATATAGCCGCAGTTGCCTCGCTTGAATTTGTCATTACGATTTTTTCGGTCACAGTATAAAATCCCTTTCGTTTAATCTGCTTCAAATGCTTTGCTCTCCCCAATGGGACATAGAAAAGTAACGTCGGAGCATATATAATATCCGTTGTCTGTAAAATCGCCCTTTGTTTTTACTTTTATCAAATCACACCCCACAAGCCTTGATGCCATAAGAGCATTCAGTCGATTTGATGCGACCTTTACAATATCAGAGTCACTATACGTGGCATTTTCAACACTATACTCTGTGATATACTTGATATGAATTGAGAAAGGCAATTTATACTTACCAAACAACGAATACGATTTCTCATAATCTATTATATCACACTCGTTTGTCAAATTTCTATATAATTTGAAAATATTTAAAGAAAATTTGAAAAATTTTAATGTAACAGAATATATTTTTCTACCGCTTTGCACCCTTACATCCTGATTTCTCATTAAATTAACTTCTATTCGGTCATCAACTCTGCCAATAACACTTCCCTCAGCCCTGCATAATCCCCCCGACTCGGTGGAATAAATGCCCGCAATCAGAATATCCCCCTTTTTCACCACGTCCCCGGGCTTAACCAATACAGTGCCGCTTTTTACTGTTATTTCTTCGATTACAGCGTCCTCGTTGGCAACGATATTTGTATATGTATTTTCCGCCTGGGTATTTTTTTCATCTTCATTTTGTTCTATAACGTTAACGTAAGCAACAGTGCCTCGTCTGTTGATATTTATCCATGAAATTTTTTCGTTGTTCCTTAAAAAAGCATATTCGGCCGCGCTTTTATCAACAGATTTCCAGAATCCGCCAACCTCAAGTCCTTGTTTTGATAGCTCATACACAATCTCGCTGTCGGGTATGCTTTCATTTCCTTCCACTCTTATATCCCAAATAAGATTAGATGAAAACATAAAAATCAAAAGTGATATAACGAGCGAAACGAATAAAGTCTTTTTATGTCTCAGCTTTATCCATTTGCCATATATCCCCATAGGCTCCGAAATTGAGAATTCCATTCTGCCCTGCATTATATTCCGTATTTTGTTATAATCTCTTTCTCGCACAATGATTGTGCCATCGTTTCCTATTGTAGATGAAATGCCATTATTTATAAAAGTCGAGGTGATTTTACTTAAATCATCTGCATTTATTTTTATTTTTCTATAACCAAAAATCAAGCAATCAATTCTTACCATACAAGAAACCTATATTTTCCACCCTTCCGCATATTTCAGCCGTTCCGCTTTCATACACTTTAATTTCAAGTATCCTGCCATCAACTCTTATTCTTCCCGCATGGCTCTTCAATATAATTTCGTTTTCGGTAAAGCTGCTTACACCTATAACACCAGAAATCATAACGCTCATTCCCCGCGTACAGCGGTTTGCCTCCAAATGAAATTTGCCAAGTGTGGAGGTAATATTATCAATTTTTATTTTTTTCGGATTGCTATTTGTCATTTTGCGCTCCTTTAATACATAAAACTATATTAAAATGTATGAAAGTAAAGCAAGAAAATGACCAGTAAGAAAAATATGATAAAGAAATATTACTTCAGCTCCGTGGCATCAATATTATGCATCGTTATTATCGTACTAACCTTTATTTTTGATAATGAATTAAAAAAAGCTATTATAGGCGGAATGGATCTTGCTGCCCTTCGCATCATTCCAACGCTTTTTCCATTCATGATTATATCAGACTATTGGATTTCAAACGTTAAAATAAATGAAAACGGTATTGTCGGCGTATTATTCGAAAAAATATTGAAAATAAACAAATCAATGATAAGCGCCTTTCTTACAGGTGTTTTTGCAGGCTTCCCACTTGGAGTTAAATCTGCGGTCGATGTATATAGCTGTGGCGCAGTAACTCGCGACGAGCTTGAACGAATTGCTCCGATAATAAATCTTCCTTCTCTTGCATTTGTTATTTCAGGCGTAGGGCTCGGGCTCTATAATGATATAAAAATTGGATTCTTATTATATTTTTCCGTCCTTGTCGCATCCTTAATCGTCGGTTTTGTCCAGGGGCGCAACAAAGAATATTCGCATTTTACAAGCGTTATTTCAAGGCAGAGTTTTAATTTAACCGATTCAATCAAAAAAGCGGGATTATCATCAATAACAATAAGCTCCTACATAATTTTCTTTTCAGGCGTGATTGGCTTGACCTCTGCTATACTAAAAAAAAGCACGTTATTAGCCTTTGTTGCATCATTTCTTGAGGTTGGGAACGCTACGGTGATTATTTCAGAATCAGATTTATTTTACAAAAATCTCTCACTTATACTTACAGCCTTTGCTCTCGGATTTTCGGGATTTTCAGTACATTTACAAGCATTTTCATTCTTACCTAAAGAAATTTCAATATATAGATACATAAAAACCAAGCTAATAATCGGTCTATTGTCCTCCATTCTGATGACAATTGATACCTTTATCTTGAAAATATAAAAAAAGAAAACCTGCAAAAATGCAGGTTTCCTTTTTTTATTTCTTTTCAATCAAGCTTGGCTGATAAACCTCAATAGTTCCTTGATAATTCATTATCTGTCCGCATACTACAATAGTATTTCCAACCGACAGCGTTTCTCCGCTGCTATTGGATAGCTTATATACGTATATCGAGTTACCAAGATTGTCTTTAATATAAATATTTGTACCGCTTATACTTGTAATTTCTCCCTGAATATAATAGGTATACGGGGTTTTGCTTCCAGATGCAAGATTGGCGCCAATTGTAAGAGCATCCTTGATAGATGTTAACGTATAACCGTTACCTACATCAAAACGTCCGGTTGCAATCTCGTCTGCAACAAGATCTCTCGCATAAACGCCCTCGTCGTAAAAATCAATAATAGTAAGGCCGTTGTATGCGTAATAAGCGGTGTAAGTATCAACAACCACATAATATGTTCCTGAGGTTGAGATGCTGTTCTTTACGCCATTTCCATAATCACTGAATGAAATATAGTAATCCGAGCTTGTAGAATTTATAAACTGACTGTTAAGCTTCGAACCGCTCACAGAACACAAAACAAGGCGGTTATCAAAAGGCAGAATTGATAATAAATCTGCGTAAACAATACTTCCAGCCGAAAGACTATAAGGTGATCTCGTTCTGAGGAAGCCGCCGCCAAGAACAATGTTGTAGTCATCACCCCAGCGCTCAAGTCCTGCCTTCAGATAAAGATCTGCGCAAAGTTGTTCAACCTGAGCATCGGTCATTTTAGATGAAACAACGCCGATTACGTCATTATAAGCCTTATCAATGATTTCAGAATACTTATCCTCAAGTTCCTCTGTTGCAGGATCATCTTCAAGGCCTGAATATATATATGAATTTATTACGCCAATCTCGGTTATAGAAAGATTTCCGTTAACGGAGTTTATAGCCATTTCCGCATGAGATATACCGTAATTCTCGCCACCGCCCTGCATATGATATACGCCATCACCGTCTCTTAAGGTGTAATACATATGAGAATGAGCCTCGAATACAATATCAACGTATCCCTCCGAAAGCGTGGGATCATAGTACGCCGAGAGATTAGTATCATTGATACCACCTGTACCGCTGGAGCTTGTTCCATGACCGTCATGCAAAGAATAAACGATTATATCCACTCCGCTTTCACGAAGTCTTGTAGCTTCTGCCTTTACAAGCGCAGTAAGCTGGCTTTTTACCTTAAAATTATAACCTGCAGACATATCGGCTGAAATGGAGGAATAGCAATCGCCAATTGCTCCGATAATGCCTATCTGAATACCGTCGCGCTCAACAACCACGGAAGGAACGCAGAAATCAGCAAGCTTTCCGGTGCTGTTTTCATATATGTTGATTGCGAGGAATGGGAACTCTGCAACCTCAAGATTTTCTCTGATTTTGTTAACACCCCAATCGAACTCGTGATTTCCAAGAGTCATTGAAACAAAACCAACGCTATTCATCCATTCGGTAAGTATCTTTCCATTTGTAAGATTTGACTCGGCTGTGCCCTGCCACATATCTCCCGAGGAAAGAATTACCACGTTATCGTCGGTATTCTTTGCGTTGTTAAAGAATGTTGCAAGCTCGTCAACACCGGGCTGATTATCGGTATCGCAGAATTTTCCGTGAAGGTCGTTAATCGAATAGAAATCAATGTAAACGAGAACAGATTCAAAGCATGTATCACACTTATCATCGTCATTATCATCAGTGTGCGTATGAGCCCCGTCGTTGCCGGTGTTTCCGCTATCACCTGTGTTTCCACTGTTTCCGGTATTTCCGCTGTCGCCTGTGTTTCCACTGTCTCCGGTGTTTCCGCCGTCATTTACATTATTATCGTTTTTGTCACCGTCTTGATTTGCCGAGGATTCAGAATCTGTGTTAAGATCCATTGACGAATCACAGGATACAAGATTAAGCGAAGAAAAAACAAAAACTAATACTAATAAAAAAGCAATCAGTTTTCTTTTCATATACGTACTCCTACTTTGTTATTTGTAATAATTATAACATATCCTACGACAATTGTCAACAAAAAAGAACGCCGCAAAAGCGGCGTTCTTTTTTATAATTACTTAGCAAGTCTTGCTTCAAGAGCTGCGAGCTCATCGTAAAGCTCAGCGGGAACTCTGTCACCAACCTGCTTGTAGAAGTCTCTGATTGCCTGGCAATCCTCGAGCCAAAGCTCCTTATCAACAGAAAGAAGCTCCTTGATAGTATCAACGCTGATGTCAAGGCCCTCGATATTGATGTCCTCTGCGTAAGGAACGTAACCGATAGGAGTCTCTACAGCGTCAACCTTGCCCTCACAACGAGCGAGAATCCACATAAGAACTCTCATGTTGTCACCGAAGCCGGGCCAGATGAAATGACCTTCGTCATCAGTTCTGAACCAGTTAACGTGGAAGATCTTGGGAGCGTTCTTGATGTTCTTGCCCATGTTGAGCCAGTGTGCCCAATAGTCACCCATATCGTAACCAACGAAGGGACGCATAGCCATGGGGTCACGGCGAACAACGCCTACTGCGCCAGCTGCAGCTGCAGTGGTCTCGGAAGCCATGATAGAACCAACGAAGGTACCATGCTGCCAAGAGGTAGACTGATATACGAGGGGAGCAGTCTTTGCACGTCTGCCGCCGAATACGATTGCGGAGATAGGAACGCCTGCGGGATCGTTGAACTTATCGGAGATGCAGGGACAATTTGCTGCCATAGCGGTAAATCTGGAGTTAGGGTGTGCACCGGAGGTGTTAACCTTGTCAGCCTTGTTGTACTTGGTGTAATCCCACTTCTCGCCCTTCCAGTTAAGAGCGTTTGCAGGAGGATTATCATTAAGGCCTTCCCACCAAACAGTGTTGTCATCAAGGTTGTGACAAACGTTGGTGAAGATACAATCCTTCATAGAGGTGTGAAGAGCGTTGGGGTTGGAGTGCTCGTTAGTACCGGGAGCAACACCGAAGAAACCGTTCTCAGGGTTAACAGCCCAAAGTCTGCCGTCCTGACCAACACGGAGCCATGCAATATCGTCGCCTACGCACCAAACCTTGTAACCCTGGCTCTTGTAAAGCTCGGGGGGAATAAGCATAGCAAGGTTAGTCTTACCGCAAGCGGAGGGGAATGCTGCGCTTATGTACTTAACCTCACCGTTGGGAGCCTCTTCACCGAGGATGAGCATGTGCTCTGCCATCCAGCCCTCTTTTCTACCGAGGTAGGATGCAATACGAAGAGCAAAGCACTTCTTACCAAGAAGAACGTTTCCGCCGTAACCGGAGTTAACAGACCAAATGGTGTTATCCTCAGGGAAATGACAGATGTATCTCTTTTCAGCATCGATATCTGCTCTTGCATGAAGACCCTTAATGAAATCAGCGCTGTCGCCAAGAGCCTCAAGAACATTAAGGCCTACACGGGTCATGATAAGCATATTAAGAACAACGTAGATAGAGTCGGTAAGCTCAATGCCGTACTTAGCGAAATCAGAACCTACAACAGACATGGAGTAAGGAATAACGTACATAGTTCTTCCCTTGTAAGAGCCGTTATAAAGCTTGGAAAGCTTCTCATAGCACTCCTTGGGGTCCATCCAGTTGTTGATGTTACCTGCATCCTCTTTCTTGGAAGTACAGATGAAGGTTCTGTCCTCAACACGAGCAACGTCGTTTACCGCTGTTCTGTGAAGATAGCAGCCGGGGAGAGCGTCCTGGTTGAGCTTGATCATCTCGCCGGTGGAGCAAGCCTCTGCACGAAGAGCTTCTGCCTGCTCATTGGAGCCGTCGATCAGAACAATGTTCTCGGGCTTTACGAGGTCTGCCATTTCAGCAATCCACTCGTTAACGAACTTGTTGTTAGTAACATTAGTGTTCATTTAATATATTCTCCTTAAAAAATTTATCTAATTTAATAGCTTTTATGAAAAGTCCAACTTTTCACAAATAAAGTATATCATATAATTTTTTATTTTGCAATATAAATTTGGTATTTTTTTGACAATTTTATTATTTTTTTACTTTATCATCGATTTTTATTCTATCCCCTGTCGAAAATTATCGATAATTTATTTTTCTTGTCTATTCTACATTGAAAATTGGTAAATTTTACCATTTTTAGTGAGCCTACCGATGTGGTTTTTTGAGCATTTTACCAACTTGATTTTCCTCGTATTTTGTGATAAAATGATGTTGTTCGTGAAAATTACCAATTTTTACCAATATTACATCAAAATAAGGAGAAAGAAATATGGAAAACAATGCAAAAATACTACTTTGTGACGAAAATGGCGATGAAAGGAAAAGACTAATCGATTTCTTAACAAAATCAGGCTTTAATCAGATAGACGAGGCTACAACCGGAAATATGGCTCTCGAGAAAATCATTAACGGCGCTTACGATTTGGTTATTGTTGACCTATGGTTAAGCGGTATAGACGGTATTGGCGTTATCAGAAATACCCAATCAGCTAACATAAAATACAAGCCTTCATTTATATTAATGTCACCCATAAATAAGCATAACATTTTACTTGAAGCGTCAGAGGCAGGTGCTGATATATGTATTCTCAAGCCCTTTGACAACCTTTCACTGATTGCGCACATTGATTCGCTTATACGTATGCGCTCAAAAATGGAATCGAGGTCAATTCTGTCCGAGTCGTCGGATATGGAGGCGCAAGTTACTAAAATTATTCATCAGATAGGCGTACCTGCCCACATCAAGGGATATCAGTATCTTAGAACTGCGATACTTATGACAATTGAAGATAACGACGTAATCAACTCGGTAACAAAGGTTCTCTACCCTACCGTAGCAAAGAAATATCAGACAACAACCTCAAGAGTTGAGAGAGCCATCCGTCATGCAATTGAGGTTGCGTGGGACAGAGGTGATATAGATACGTTAAACTCATACTTTGGTTATACCATTCAAAACAGCCGAGGCAAACCGACTAATTCCGAATTTATTGCTATGATTGCAGATAATCTACGTTTGAAATTCAAGTGTGCTGCTATATAACGGAAAAAGGACGAACCTCTGCGGTTCGTCCTTTTTCAAAATTCAATTATTAAAATAACGTCTACCTTCCATAGCGCGATAAAGCGTAACCTCATCGGCGTATTCAATATCTCCACCAACAGGGATTCCGTAGGCAAGTCTTGAAACGTTAACGCAAAAGGGCTCTAATATGCGCGCAATGTATGCGGCTGTTGTATCTCCGTGAGGAGTGGGATTGGTGGCAATAATTACCTCTGCGACCTCGCCTGTCTCTACCCTGGCAACAAGCTCGTTAATCGTGAGGTCGTCGGGCGTTACGTTGTCAATGGGCGAAAGAACGCCGCCGAGAACGTGGTAGCAGCCGCGATAACCGCGTACCTTCTCCATTACCATAACATCCTTCGGACTTTCTACAACACAAATAACCGAATGGTCCCGCAAATCGTTTCTGCATATATCGCATTCCACGGGGGAGGTAGATAGACCGAAGCAAACCGGACACTTGTGAACGTCTCTTTTGATACCGTTCACCGCATCGGCAAAGCCTGCTGCTTCTTCCTCGGTTAAATTGAGCACAGCAAAGGCATATCTTGCCGCAGTTTTACTTCCAACGCCCGGAAGACGTCTGAACTCCTCAATAAGTCTTTGAATGGGTGCAATATATTCTGCCATCAGAACATACCGGGAATGCTCATAGAGCCTGTGATTTTCTGCATTTCCTCCTGGGAAATAGCCTCAACCTTCTTTATAGCCTCGTTAACTGCAGCTACAATAAGATCCTGGAGTGTTTCGGGATCATCGGGATCGATAACCTCGGGATCAATCTCAACGGAAAGAATCTCCTTCTTACCGTTAATTCTTACTTTAACAACACCGCCGCCTGCGGCAACGTCGTATTCCTGCGCTTCAAGCTCCTCCTGCTTTGCAGCCATATCCTCCTGCATTTTCTGAGCCTGCTTAATCATGGATTGCATATTAGAGGGACCGCCACCGGTGCCCTGAGGTAATCTTACCTTCATATCTATTCGTCTCCTTTAAGTGAATTATTTAAACATTGATTCAATATCGTCATCAACCGTAGCTTTTTTCGATGCAACATTTGATTCTATAACAATTTTAATATCTGCCGTGTTTTTTCCTTCGTATTCAGCGATAATTCCACGTACAATTGCAACGTCCGTTTCGTTTGACGCAAGCTTTTTACTAAAGAAATCGCTCATTTTAAGATAATACGTTCCCTGTCCGTCAGTATACACAGATGCACCAGCAAAGCCGGCTGAAAGTGACATTTTCACCTCACTTATTTTGCTGAGAACCTCAGCCCAGCCTGAATAAAGCTGTAAGGATACATCCGCCTTTTTCTCCTTTGGAGGCTGCGCACTCTGCTGAACGGCAGGCTTAGCAACTTCCTTTTTTGGCTCGCCCTGCTCCTGTGACGTCGCAGGAACGACACCAAGCTTCAGCATCTTAACCGCCTTTTCAAGCTCCTCAATACGAAGAGCAAGCGCCTCAGCGGACACCGACAGTCTTGCATCACACATACGTGTAAGCGTTATCTCTGCGATAGAGCGCTTCGAGTTAAAGGCTCTCTGCATATCAGCCAAAGCCCCCTCAAGCAATGAGGTATGATAGGATAATCGAGCCATAGTGTATTCCGAGGCAATTTCCGAAAGAGAGCTGTATTCCGAATCGGTCAAATCCAGATAGCTTTTAGCTTTATTACTGTTTTTGACAATCATTATATCTCTGTATGCATCGATAATTTCCTGCCAGAATACCGACAAATCGCCACTCTTCATAACGATTTCATCAATTACAGAATAAACCGTTTCATAGTCGGATTTGCCAATGGCTGAAATAATCTTAAATGCGCTTTCACGATTACCGCTTCCGACAGTGGCAAACACCAATGCATCATCAATAAGCGTATTTGCTCCTGCACACAGCTCTAAAAGGCTGATGGCATCACGCATGCCGCCCCTTGATACTCTCGCAATAATCCTTGCTGCATCCTCGGTAATCTTAATTCCCTCGTTTTTGGCAATTTCCATCAATCTATCAATAATAACCGACGTCGCAATTCTCTTGAAATCAAAGCGCTGACATCTCGAAACTATCGTGGTGGGAAGCTTATTGTACTCGGTGGTGGCAAGAATAAAAATAACGTACTGTGGAGGCTCTTCAAGCGTTTTTAGGAGCGCATTGAATGCCTGTCCTGACATCATATGAACCTCGTCTATGATATAAACGCGATATTTCAAAAGCGCAGGTGTAAAGGCAATCTCATCCTGCATATCACGTACGTCGTTTATACCATTGTTGCTCGCCGCGTCCATTTCAATAACGTCGGTGGCGATACCTGCATCAATACTACGGCATGCCTCGCATTCGTTACATGGATTACCGTTACGCGGATTTTCACAGTTAACAGCCTTTGCAAAAATCTTAGCGCAGCTGGTCTTACCCGTTCCCCTCGAGCCACAGAACAAATAGGCGTGGGAAAGCTTATCCGCGGCAACCTCGTGCTTTAAAATATCAGTAATACCGTCCTGACCGCAAACGTCATCGAAATCACGTGGACGCCATTTTCTATATAATGCGCGATAATCAGACATAACACCACTCCTTTTGTCAAATTAAAAAGAAAAGCACGCGGTCGCACATTAGTACGTATCCTGCGCGCCTTATATTCGATGTGTCAGATAGAGCCATACACCCGTTTGTCGAATATACTCTTACATACGGTAACCGTCACCTCTGCTCCGAACAGGCCGCCTCGCGGCACACGCAATAAACCGCTTAATGCTGCTTGGTTCCCCACCTGACATGGTTCACGGCCTCACGTTGCGCGAGACCCATTCTTCAACACAGAGAATGACGATGCAGACTACACAAAAGCAATCCTCAAAACAGGAATTGATCCCTGCTATAGCGGATTTCAGGTACAAGGCACCGCTACTGCCCCGACTGGTATGGCTCCGGCTGACACTTCGACACTGTTAATAATTATAACTACAATCGAATGTCGAAATTTTTGAATTTCGACGGCAAATCTACGATTTGCGAACAAATTTCTAAAAGAAATTTGACGATTTTTGTTGCAATGATATAGTAGAAAAAGTCAGTTTGACTTTTTTCTAAGGCTGATTTTTCAGCCGAGAAAAGGCTTTTTTGCCTTTTCTCCATACTATAATCATTATAACAGATTTAAATAAAAAAAGCAAGTAATTTTTAAAATTTTTATAATTTACATCACGTATCCGCCGCTTACATTAATAACGTCGCCTGTTATAAAGGATGCTTCGTCACTCGCAAGGAATAAAGCCGCTTTGGCAACGTCAGACGACGCGCCTATTTTCATTACAGGTGTGGCATCAATAACCTCTGCAATATCATCCTCGGACAAGCTCTTATTCATATCGGTTTCAATAAGCCCCGGCGCAATAGCGTTAACGGTTATACCCGATGGGCCGAGCTCCTTCGCCAAAGCCTTGGTCATTCCGATAAGGCCTGCCTTTGAGGCAGAATAATGCACCTCGCAGGACGAGCCTACAATGCCCCACATTGACGTTATATTGATAATTCTGCCGCTCTTTCTTGAAATCATATCCTTTGCCACAGCCCTTGAATAAAGAAAAGCGCCTGTGAGATTAACGGCGAGGGTGTTATTCCAATCCTCGAGAGTGAGGTCGGTAAACAGTGAAAAGAAAGAAACTCCCGAATTATTTATCAGGCAATCAATTTTGCCAATTTTATCAATGGTCTGACGAACAGCCGAATTCACGTCTTCCTCAACCGCCGAATCGGCGCATATAGCAAGAGCCCCTGTTGATTCTGCCAAACTTTTCGCCTCGTTTTCAGAGTTTTTGTATGTAAACGCAACTGCATAGCCTGCATTTGCAAATGCTTCAACCATAGACCGTCCTATACCGCGAGAGCCGCCTGTTATCAATACGGTTTTCATAAAACAACTCCTATTTATTTTAATTAAGCATATTATACTACTTTTTATCACTTATGTCAAGATACATCACTTGACACCGCCGTCAATTTTATGTATAATTTTTATAGTAAAGGAAGAATTTATATGTTACTTATCATCAGCCAAAGCAAAAAGCTTTCAAAAAGCATAGCAGAAACCTTTCATTATATGAGTATACTAGCTTACGGCGCTACTCCGCCCGAGGCGCTCAAGGAGATTTCAAGTCTATATCGGGCAGCCATAATCATTCACCCGGAGGAGCTGCCCGACGTAAGCGATTACGTTTTGCGTATGAGGTCATATATGAGGGATTTGCCGATTTTCGCTTTATCAGAGGAAGACTCTCTTCCCTACGGCGAGCAATTGTTTGATGCAATATTCAAAAATCACTCAATGACCTCATCACTGGCCTCGAAAATCATTGAGTACTCGAAACTTAATAGCAAAGGACCTATCGGAGATTATCGCCTTGCAGGCTTTAATGCATCCTGCGACGTCGTCGGTGTTAATTACTTTTTCAAAAAGCTGAATCTTACAAAAACCGAGGCGATGATTTTGAGATATCTCATAAGAAGCTACCCTGTACCGCAAAAGGCAGAAAATATATTAAAATATGCCTTTAAGTCATCAAGGCTTCCTGAGAAATCCAGCATAAGAACTCATATTTCCATAATGAACAAAAAGTTTGAAGCCCAACTCGGCGACAAAATGATTGTCGGCGTATCTCACGATGGTTATAGAATTTTAACGCCCGAATTTGCTAAAGTATAATACAATGGAATAACTCGCAAGGCTCCCTGGCATATAATGTATAAAAAACATTTGTCAGGGAGTCTTTATGTTTAAAATCAGCAATCTATTTTTACGTTTTATTTCTCTCATACTCGGCATTGAGGATAATCAAAGCTTTCCTCCGCCATTATCCAAGGATGAGGAGGCAAGGCTGTTTGAAAAAATGGCAGGCGGTGATATGCGGGCGAGAGATAAAATCATCGAACATAATCTGCGACTCGTATCGCATATTATCAAAAAATACTATTCATCCTATGAATATCCCGACGAGCTTTTGTCTATCGGCAGTCTGGGGTTAATCAAAGCCGTAGACTCATTTAAGCAGGGCTACGGCACAAGATTTGCGACATACGGGGCAAAATGCGTTCAAAATGAAATTTTGATGTTCTTCCGAAGCAAGAACAAAAGAGGACAGGAAATATCCATAAACGACCAAATAGACGTTGATAAGGATGGAAATCCGCTTACATACCTTGACATCATAAGCACGGAGGAATCCATCGAAAGCGACCTTGACCTAAAGGTACATATCGACAAAATGCGCAAGCTTGTTGATACCGTATTAAATGGCAGAGAAAAGCAAATAATTATTCTGCGTTACGGCTTAAAGGGCTATCAGCCGAGAACCCAAAGAGAGGTTGCAAAGTATCTCGGAATATCACGTTCCTACGTTTCGAGAATTGAAAAAAAGGCTCTTGAAAAAATGAAAATATCATTTGGGGATATAATTCCCTGCTTCGATGATTAATTTTTTTGAAAAAACAGAATAATTGACCGTTTCCGTGGAAAAATATAATCGGACCGTACCGAAACCGATACGATTCGCACGGAAACGGTCCTTTAAATTTATCAATTTTTTAAAAAGGTACGGTCGCAAATGATGAAGATTGTAAACAAAATTGCGCTTGTGCTCGTAATTCTGGGCGCACTCAACTGGGGACTTGTCGGACTATTCTCCTTCGATCTCGTTGCATGGATCTTCGGTGGTGCAACAGCTATTCTCGCAAGAATTATATACACACTTATAGCTCTTGCGGGAATCTGGTGCATCTCGATGCTCTTCATGGACGATGAAGAGATGGTAGGCAGCCACGCATAAAAAAAGCGGAGCGAATTTATTTCGCTCCGTCTTTTTTATTTACAGAAACACTCTATGTAATTATCAATCGCTGCTGCAATTACCTTTTTCGCTTCTTCTCTGCCGCTGATTTCGTTAACGGCTGTATCCTTGTTTTCAAGGTTTTTGTATACAGTGAAGAAATGCTTCATTTCCTCGAAAATATGGCTGGGAAGCTGGTCAATATCCTTGTAATTGTTGTAATTTGGGTCATTAAAAGGAATGGCGATAATCTTTTCGTCATTTCTGCCGTTATCTATCATCGAAATAACACCGATAGGATAAGCTCTTACAATAGAAAGCGGCTCAAGAGGTTCGGCGCAGATAAGGAGAACGTCAAGTGGGTCGCCGTCGTCACCGTATGTTCTTGGAATAAAGCCGTAATTTGCAGGATAGTGAGTAGACGTATAAAGGATTCTGTCAAGCATGATAAGACCTGTTTCCTTATCAAGCTCATACTTCTTCTTACTGCCCTTTGAAATCTCTATTGCGCAGATAAAATCCTCCGGAGATATTCTTTTGGGCGATATATCGTGCCAGATGTTTGACATATATTAACTCCATTCTTCAACTTTTGTTACATATTATTATAAATTATTTTTTAACGATTGTCAATATATACGCCCTAAATTTATTCTGCCCCGAAACAAATACCCCGCTTGGCATAAAATATTATTACAAGCTAATAACAAAATTGTGTTTAAAACTAGAAAAAGATGGCAAAATAACTATGAATAAAGGGAGAAATAAAATCCATAAAAAGGAAAGACAAGGTTGATGAAATGAACATAAAGCGCGGAGATATTTATTATGCTGACCTGAGCCCTGTGATAGGAAGCGAGCAAGGCGGACTCAGGCCTGTGTTAATCGTTCAGAATGACGTAGGAAATAAGTACAGTCCAACCGTAATTGCTGCGGCAATAACCTCTAAAATGAGCAAAACAAAGCTCCCCACTCACATTGACGTTGTTGGAGAAAACGCGGGACTTGCCAAGGACAGCATAATACTTTTAGAGCAAATAAGAACTATTGATAAAAAGCGCCTGAAGGAGAAAATGGGCCACCTTGATGACGAGACAATGACAATCGTCAACACCGCAATTCAGGTAAGCTTCGGACTGTCGGCAGCTATAAACGCTGACGAGGGATAAATTTTTATGAATATTCCCTACTCCCAACTCATAGAGTTAAATATATTATCAAAACTTTATGCAAGGAAAGGTAGCGGCTATGAACTATTATAAGCCCGAGGGAATGTTAATTAAATCACCAAAAAATCACGAGTATATCTCATCATTATCGGGGCTTGAGGAAGCTTTGGAAAAGCAAATTATACTTGAAGCCCCAGTTATACTCTGCGACCATAATTTCAATCTGCACGTAGAGCTTGGCGGAAATATAAAAGGGATTATACCACGGTGCGAGGTGGAATATACCTCGGGAAAGGATGCAGTAAAGGATATTGCAATTCTTACAAGAGTTGGCAAAACTGTCTGCTTCAAGGTTATAGGCTTTGAGAAATCGCAAAGCGGAGAAATGATAGCAGTTTTATCAAGACGCGCCGCGCAGTACGAATGCGAAGAAAATTACATAAAAACGCTTATTCCGGGCGATATAATTGCATCAAAAGTCACGCACATGGAAAGCTTCGGGGCATTTGTTGATATAGGCTGCGGCAAAATTTCACTTCTCTCCATTGATTGTATTTCGGTTTCAAGAATTTCTCACCCATCCTCAAGAATGAGCGTCGGTGACATTATATACACCGTAGTTAAAGGTGTTGATGAACGCGGAAGAATATTCGTATCACAAAGAGAAATGCTTGGAACCTGGGAAGAAAACGCCGCCTTGTTTTCCGAAGGTCAAACGGTAAGGGGAATAATCAGAAGCATTGAGAGCTACGGAGTTTTTGTAGAGCTTACGCCAAATTTAGCAGGACTTGCGGAATATCACGACGATGTAAAACCCGGACAGACGGCAGCCGTTTACATAAAAAGCATTATTCCTGAAAAAATGAAAATAAAACTCATAATCATAGATGCAGACGATACAGAAATTATCCCCGCTCCTCTTGAATATTTCATAAATCCCGATACAACTCAACATATAAACTCATGGACCTATTCGCCACTTAGCTGTAAAAAAATTGTAGAAAGCATATTTTAATCAAGGGGCTGTCTCAAATGCAAAATTTGAGACAGCCCCTTTTAGTTTGATAAGGGGATAGGCAGATTTGAGGAAGAAGCGTCGTTTTCCACCCCGAAGGCGTATATATATACGTCGAGAGCAAGGAAACGGCGGTAGAAAAAGACCATTAAAATTTAGGAAATCCGCAGGATTTCAACCTTATATACTGTCTCATTTACAATTTTTGTTGTATTTGAGACGTTTTTTATTATTTTTCGGTCTTTTTCGGTCCTACCAAATGTGACAGCCCCTTATTTTTGTTGACTTACTGTTATTATTGTGATACAATATTATCAAATCAAATTAGGAGCATTTTATGGTTTCACTTGGTAATGATTGGGATTTGTTGTTAAAGGACGAGTTTAACAAGGAATATTATCTCTCGCTTAGAGAATTTTTAAAAACAGAATATTTTTCCCGTCGGATTTATCCGCCTATGAACGATATTTTCAACGCCCTGAAATATACCTCATACAAAGATACAAGGGTTGTAATACTTGGGCAAGACCCCTATCACGGCTTTGGACAGGCACACGGTCTTTGTTTCTCTGTTAAGGAAGGTACTCCTCCGCCCCCTTCGTTAAAGAACATCTTCAAAGAGCTTAAGAATGAATTAAACATAGACGAACCGCCCACAGGCGAGCTTGTTGGCTGGGCAAAACAGGGCGTGCTTTTGCTTAACACTACCCTTACCGTTCGTGAAGCTTCACCGCAGAGCCACAAAGGCAAAGGCTGGGAAATTCTCACCTATAAAATAATTTCACTGATAAACGAAAAGGACACCCCTGTGGTATTTATGCTTTGGGGTGGCAATGCAAGAGCAAAAAAGGCTCTGATAACAAATCCAAATCACCTTGTGCTTGAATGCGCCCATCCAAGCCCGCTTTCCGCCTATAACGGATTCTTTGGTTGCGGTCATTTCATAAAAGCAAATGAATTTTTAGAAAGCAGGGGCGAAAGAACAATCTCTTGGGATAAAATTAATATCATATAGATAAAACGAGGCAGATTAAATCTGCCTCGTTTTATCTTGTGGTTATCTTTGGTTGATACTGAATAGAGTTAACTGAATATACGGTAACAAATGCCTTGGGGTCGGTTTTCTTTATGAAATCCATTAACTTTCTATACTCGTTTTTGTCAACTATTGCAATAACCTCTTTGCCCGTGGTTTTGTTATATGGACCATAATACTCATATACCGTAGCTCCGCTATGCAGATCGTTCAGTATAAAATCAAGGAAAACGTCAATCTCGCTCGATATGATACACACCTTTCTTTTCAGACCAAAGCCAAAAATAAAGTAATCCAGCATCATACCGCAAAAATATGTGCCTACTACACTTAAAATAACCGTCTTGGTATCATAAACGAATATAGACGTAAGAGCTACTATAATTCCCGAAATTGAAACCGCCTGACCAAGCTCCATTTTAAGATACTTGTTCATTATTTTTGCAACTATATCAAGACCGCCTGACGAAGCATTTCTGGCAAACAAAATGGCCATACCTACGCCAACTACAAGTATGTAGCAAATAACGTCAAGAAGCGCATCCTCGGTAAGCGACTTGAAATTCTCACCGAAAATCCCCTCAAATACACCGATAAATATAGGAACCATTACTGCTGAATATACTGTTTTGATACCGAATTCGGGACCAATAAGAATAAAACCGAGTATCAAAAGCACAATGTTAATTATCAAGCTAAGCACCGAAACAGGCAGATTTATAAAATTACTCAGCACCATTGCCAACGCTGTTCCGCTTCCAATCGCAAGGTTGCTTGGCAGCATAAAGAAGAATATTGCCGCAGCGGCAATAAGTACTCCAAAATTAATCATTACAAAATCAATGATTAGAGAGCCGATTTCTTTTTTGTTTATTTTAATGGACATTTCATATTCCTCACTTTTTTAGACATTCTTTATTATAAAGAATAAAAGAACTAAAGCGCCAAGGGCAATTCTATAGTATCCGAAAGCCTTGAAGCTATGTTTTTTAACGAAATCCATAAGAAATCTTATTGCAACAACCGAAACTATAAAGGAAACTACCATTCCGATAAGCAAAAGCGCAATTTCTCCACCTGTAACATTGAAGCCTGAAAACATAAACTTCACGATTTTAAGTCCGGAAGCGCCAAGCATAATTGGAATTGCCATAAAGAATGAAAACTCTGCGCTAACCTTTCTTGAAACTCCGGAGAGCATACCGCCGAGAATGGTTGAGCCTGAGCGTGACGTACCGGGAATAAGCGAAAGCACCTGAAACGCGCCGATTTTAAGAGCATCCTTATATGTCAAAAGGCTCAAATCATCAAATTTTACTTTTGACTCGCGATTTTTACCCTCAATAAACAGGAATGCAATACCGTAAACAATCAGCGCAACGGATACAACTATAAAGTTGTAAAAATATTTATCAAGTAAATCGTCTAAAAGAAATCCTATAACCGCAGCAGGTATCGCTCCCACGATAACCTTTGCCCACAGTTGCCAAGTTCCCTGTCTCTCTTCCGTTGATTTCTTTTTTGAGAACGGCCATAGCCTATCCCAAAACAGAAGCGGCACCGCCATTATTGCGCCAAGCTGAATTACAACGAGAAAAAGCTCAAGAAATTCTTCGGAAACCTTTAATTTAAGGAATTCATCAAGAATAATCATGTGTCCCGTGGAGCTTATAGGCAGCCACTCGGTAATTCCCTCGACTATTCCTATTATAATCGCTTTAATAGCTTCAACAAACATCTAAAACCTCTTATTTTGCCCTTAGAATATCGCCCTCGTATACCTCAAAATCGACCTTCATATAGAAGGTCATATAAGGATGAGGGGTGCTTTCTATGGGAGCCATATTTTCATCATAAATCTCGCCAATTACAAGCTCACGACCGATTTTACCGGGTGAAACGAGCTCCGCGTTGTCTCCTACGGTCATTTTGTTACGCTGGGACAGCTTGGCAATACCGGTATTTTTATCGTATGACAAAACGACCGCAAGATATGCCTTATCCTTAATATATCCGTTATTCGGAGCAAGATTCGCATCAGCGTGAGAATCAGCAAAATAATAACCTGTATTATAATCTCTGTGGCTGACCGATTCAAGCTCTCTGTACCAATCGGGATTATACTCATAGTCACCTGCAAAATATGCGTCAAGCGCCATTTTATAAGCGTTTGTGGCAACGGCAGTATAATAAGCCGACTTCATTCTTCCCTCAATCTTAAAGGAGTTTATACCTGCCTCAACAAGCTCGGGAATATGCTCTATGGTACAAGTATCACGGCTCGCCATAATAAATGTTTCGCCGTTGATTTCCTCAACAGGCATCTTGCAATCGGGACGCTTTTCCTCCTCGATTTCAAAGCCTCGTATAGTATAATTCCATCTGCAAGGCTGAGCGCACATACCTCGGTTGGCATCTCTGCCTACCATATGTCCTGAAAGAAGGCATCTGCCGCTATAAGAAACACACATTGAGCCGTGGATAAAGCATTCAAGCTCCAAATCCTCTGGAATATTTGCTCTGATTGCCTTTATTTCGTCGAGAGTAAGCTCTCTTGCAAGCACAACTCTCTTCGCGCCAAGGTTGTACCATGCAAGACATGCTGCAGCGCTGGTGGCATTTGCCTGAGTGGAAATATGAATTTCCATATCGGGCAGCAGCTCCTTAACAAGCATAAGCACGCCTACGTCTGCAATAATCATTGCATCAAGCCCAACAGACTCTAAATCAGCAAGGTACTTACGAAGAAGCGGATATTCATATTCTCTCGGCATTGTATTAAGTGTAAGATACACCTTAACACCTCTTTCGTGAGCATATTTTACCGCCTCGGTCATTTCTTCTATACTGAAATTATCTGCCGCAGCGCGCATGCCGAAAATCTGTCCTGCAAGATAAACAGCATCTGCGCCGTATCTTATTGCCGCGCGCATTTTTTCAAAATTACCTGCGGGAGATAATATTTCAGGTCTTTTCATATTCATTTCCTTTCAAATGGTTAAATCTTAATACAAATCAAATCAATTTCCCAAGCGGGAATACATTTAAGTCGTCTTAAATAGAGTTTATATTCGGGATATTTCGCCCTAACGTAATTAACAATAGAAAAAATATCACGGCTTCGGTGATAAAGAGACACCAATAACGCAGGAGAATAGGCCTTGATGGTATTTTCTGAGCCCATAAGAGCCTCTGCCTCTGCGCCCTCAACGTCGTACTTGATATAATCAATTTTCCCTGCTTGAATACTGTCAATCGCAAGCATACTCAGCTGCTGAGCGGTATGCTCATATGAGGCAGTTGCAACTGCGGTGGAGTTCCTGTTTCCACTTCCGAAAAAGGTTCCTTCGCCATTATCACTCCAAGCCGCTGCATTAATAGGAATTACCTCGATTTCAGTTTCTGCCTCGGAATATTTTACGAGTTTCTTAAAAGTTTTAGCATCGGGCTCAATAGCATATATTCTTTTTAATCCACTTAAATAAGCCTTTGCCTCTCTTGCAGTGTCACCGTTATAAGCTCCGGCATCAATTATCGTTTCAACTTTGTTCTGTGAAATCAAAGAGTAAATCTCATCTTTTTCGGAATAGGAAGCGAGCAGATATTTTATTCTTCCACTGAGCTTATAATTCACAACAGACGAAAATACGGCCTTCGACTCCTCGTCAGCAAGGCTATTGTATGCTGAAATTATCTCGGAATAATGCTTATTGTAAAACTCCCTGTCGAAATATTCATCAACACCTGCAACAGGCATATCGGGAGCATACATATCATATTTTCCGTCAATCTCACAAAGCATAGAGATTACCTCTTCTCTGTTTGATGCAAATGACAGAACAATAACGAAGTCGGTATACTGCTCCCTTATCTCCGAAAAGGACTTAACTCTGTAACCTCGGTAGCTATGGCCGCGAACAAATCCGTCAGAGGCAAAAACGTCGCTGACGGTTATTCCATATTCAGAAAAACGCGCAAAAAGCTTATCTGCTCCGTTTCCCATACCGTAAACGACGATGGGGCGCTTTTCATTTTTAAGTTCATCCCACACATCTGATAAAACAGGATATGCAGGCAAATCCGAATGAACGTATGGCATAATGCCTCCAATAATCTCTTTAAATAAATATTATACTAAAACGTAAGAAAAGTCAAGGAATTATCAAAAAGTATTGAAAATGATTTTCTGATATGATAAAATATCATTATCCTACAATGAAAGGTTTAATAAAATGGATTGCTTATTTTGTAAAATAATTAACGGACAGATTCCCTCAAGCAAGGTTTATGAGGATGATTTATGCTACGCATTTCTCGACATCGCGCCTCAGGCAAAGGTACATTGCCTTGTAATTCCCAAGGAGCACATCGCATCTGCCAATGAGATAAATGCGGATAATTGCTCTGTAGTTGCCCATATCTTCAGAGTTATACCCACCATTGCCGCTTCTCTTAATCTCGAAAACGGCTATCGTGTTGTAACAAATATCGGTGATAACGGATGCCAGTCTGTAAAGCATTTGCATTTCCATATTCTCGGCGGCGAAAAGCTTTCTGAGAAAATGGCGTAAGGATAATAAAAAGCAGGGTGAAATCACCCTGCTTTTTATATGGCAGATAAGGATTAGTTAACCTTTTCCTTAACCTTTGCTGCCTTACCAACTCTGTCACGAAGGTAGTAAAGCTTAGCACGGCGAACCTTAGCCTCGCGGAATACTACAACCTTCTCTACGTTGGGAGAATGGATGGGGAAAGTCTTCTCTACACCTACGCCGTAAGAAACACGTCTTACAGTGAAGGTCTCGGAGATACCGCCGCCATGTCTAGCGATAACAGTACCCTCGAACATCTGGGTTCTTTCCTTCTCACCCTCGACGATCTTAACGTAAACCTTTACGCCGTCGCCGATACCGAACTGAGGAACTTCGGTCTTAAGCTGCTCACTTACAAAAGCCTGGATCTTTTCCATTTTTGGGCCTCCTTAATACATCGGACGTTCGTACAGAGCATCGCAGAGGACCGTCCTGAAATTATTACCGGTACGCCAAATAGGCATACGCACAGTTGTAGACATTATATCACAGTCATTTGTAAAAATCAAGAGTTTTTTGAATTTTTTATATTTTTTTGTTTTTATCTTGAAATACTATCCTACACGTGATAAAATAAGTTATAAAACAACACTTACGGAGATGAATATGAAGCTTTTAATTGCATCTGATATACACGGAGATTTTAACTGCGCAAAGGCGGTTTTTGACGCCTTTGATACTGAGAATTGCGACAAAATTCTTTTGCTTGGTGACATTCTTTACCACGGACCGAGGAATGATTTGCCTGATGGATATAATCCCAAGGCAGTTATCGAGCTTTTAAATGCCAACGCATCAAAAATTCTTGCCGTTCGCGGAAACTGCGACACCGAGGTTGATCAGATGGTGCTTAACTTCCCCATTCTTTCTGACTATTGCTGTCTTTTCCTTGACGGACTCACTGTTTATGCAACTCACGGTCACAAATTCAACGATGTGACACCTCCTCCGCTTTGCGAGGGAGACATCCTTATACACGGACATACTCACGTGCCGAAATGCGTAGAGTTTGGAAATAATAACCACTGTCTAAACCCCGGATCTGTATCTATTCCGAAGGAAAACAGTAAAAAGAGCTATATGATATACGAAAACCGCGAATTCACGTTAAAAGACTTAGACGGAAACATTATTTTCGCTAAAAAATTCTAATGAAAAGAGCCCGCTCGGGCTCTTTTTTCACTTAATACCCCAAAAAGAATAAAATGGAAAAGAAACAGGGGGGTAATAAAATGAATTCCTATGCTTATTATAACGGTAAATTTGGCAAAAGAGATGAAATCTCGATTCCTCTGACCGACAGAACAATTTTCTTTGGTGATGCAATTTATGAAGCCGCAATCGGCCGCTATGACAGAATATTATGGGAGGATGAGCATCTTGAAAGGCTCTTCACTAATGCAAAAAAGCTCTCCATTCATCATAAATATTCTGAAAAAATACTCTCGGATATTCTTCACGAGGTTGCAATAAAATCTTGCATCGATGACTATCTGATTTATTTTTCGCTATCAAGAAGCTCGGCTGAACGTATACACTCAGCTAAAAGCTGCGCGGATGCAAACCTACTGATTACTGTCGAGCCACTCACGGTTGATAAAAATCCGAGCCGCCTTTGCCTTACGGTCAAGGAGGATTTGCGATACAGATATTGCGACGTAAAAACGGTGAACCTTCTACCTAACGTAATTGCCCTGACCGGCGCCGAAACCGAGGGGTATGACGAGGTTGTTTTCCACAGAAACGGAATTGTTACAGAATGCGCAAAATCCAATATTTCCATTTTAAAACGCGGCAGACTTATCACCCACCCACTTGACAACGAAATTTTACCGGGTATTACAAGAAAGCATATAATTGATGTCTGCCACAAGTTTGGCATTCCCTGCTCGGAGGAAAAATTCAATCTTTCGGATATGTATTCAGCCGATGAAATCATAATCAGCAGCAGCTCCAAGCTATGCAGAACAGCCAAGCAAATCGACGGCATAAGCGTTGGCGGAAAGGCGCCGGAATTATCCGAAAAAATACGCCTTGAGGTATACAAGGAATATGAAAACAAGGTCACAAACCCACTTTAATTGTCAAAATAATGCCTGTTTGTCAATTTTTTCACATAAATTATATAACTTCTATTGATTTTCTTAAAATAATATGATATAATATTCGCGATGTAATGCGAAAAAACGCATTCAAAAAAGGAGGATACTTAAAATGCTGAAAAAGCTTTCCACAATTCCCTTCGTGGGAACCAAGGAACAAGATGCACAGCTTGATTGCGTAATTAACAAGTATAAGGGCGACAAGAGCCGTCTTATGGCTGTTATGCAGGAGGCACAGGGAATATTCGGTTACCTTCCCATTGAAGTGCAGAACAAAATTGCAGAGGGTATGGAGGTTCCGCTCGAAAAGGTTTACGGCGTTGCTACCTTCTACGCTCAGTTCTCTCTTTCCCCTAAGGGAGAAAATCACGTTGCCGTTTGCCTCGGTACTGCTTGCTACGTAAAGGGCTCCGGAGCTATTTACGACAAATTCCAGGAGCTTCTAGGAATCGGCGGCGATGAATGTACCGCTGACAGAAAGTTCTCTCTTACCGCTTCCCGTTGCATCGGCGCTTGCGGACTTGCTCCCGTTCTTACCGTTAACGAGGACGTTTACGGCAGACTTACCGCAGCTGACGTTGAAGGAATAATCGCAAAGTACAATTAATTTATTGTTTTAGGAAGACGAAATTATGAAAATCTCTAAAATGCAGGAATTACTTGACGCCCACGTTCTTTGCTGCGAGGAAAACCTCGGCAAGCATGTTTACTCAGCCTTTGGCTGCGATCTTATGAGCGACGTTCTGGCATACGTTACCGATCAGGCGGTTTTGCTTACAGGCTTGGTTAACCCTCAGGTTATCCGCACTGCACTGATGATGGATATGGTATGCATTGTTTTTGTTCGTTCTAAGGAGCCTACTGAGGAAATGCTTCAGCTTGCAAAGGAAAATGGAATTGTAATGATGAGCACATACAAAACTATGTATAACGCATGCGGAGTACTTTTCAACAACGGTCTTATCGGCACCGCTGAGGTTGGCAGATGAGCGAGAAATTAGTTTTTCGCTTCAACGTTGAGGGGAGCGACTTCACCTCTGCAGGTCAGGCGTCCGTTCAGGTTAAAAGAAATCTGAGACAGCTTGGCTTTGATAATGAGATTATCAGACGTGTATCTATCGCTATGTATGAGGGTGAAATCAATATGGTTATCCACGCCGGTGGAGGTGTGGCTGAGGTCATCGTCTGCGAGGAGTATATTGAAATAGTTCTCGAGGACCAGGGCCCCGGTATCAAGGATATTGAGCAGGCTATGCAGGCTGGATACTCTACCGCAACCGAAACCATACGTTCTCTCGGATTCGGTGCAGGAATGGGACTTCCCAATATGAAGAAAAACACCGACACAATGGAGATTCACTCCACGGTTGGCGTTGGCACTCGTATCGTTATGCGAGTAATACTTTGAGAGGCTTTTAATTATGGCATACGTACATTCGGTTCTTCTCGATGAGAGCAAATGCACAGGATGCACAACCTGCATTCGTCATTGTCCTACTGAAGCTATCAGAATTAGAGACGGACGCGCGGTAATTCAGTCCGATAGATGTATTGACTGCGGTGAGTGTATCAGGCATTGCGCGCATAATGCAAAGCGCGCTGTCAGCGGTAAGCTTTCCGATATGGATAAATTCAAATGGAAGATTGCCCTGCCCGCCCCCACTCTTTACGGTCAGTTCGATAATCTTGACGACGTCGATTATGTTCTTAACGGTCTGCTTAAAATAGGCTTTGACGACGTTTATGAGGTTGCTAAATCAGCCGAGCTGGTTTCTGCTTATACTCGTATATATCTTCAGACTGAAGGCGTAAAAAAGCCTGCTATAAGCTCTGCTTGTCCTGTAATTACACGTTTAATTTCGCTCAGATTCCCTTCCCTTGAGGAGCACATAATACATATGCTTCCGCCTATGGAGGTTGCAGCGAGAGCCGCAAGAGAAGAGGCGCTGAAAAATCATCCCGAGCTTACTCCCGGCGACATTGGTATTTATTTCATAAGCCCCTGTCCTGCGAAGGTCAGCTACGTGAAAAACGGCTTTGCTGATTACAAGAGCCAAGTCGATGAGGTTGTTTCAATAAGCGACGTTTATTTCCTTCTTATAGGAGAGATGAACAAAAGCGACGAAATCAAGCCTATGTCCGACTCCGGCAGAATTGGAATCGGTTGGGCAAGGTCAGGCGGAGAAGCAACCGCTATCTTCAACGAGGATTATCTTGCCGCTGACGGCATCGAGAACGTTATACACGTCCTTGACCAGATTGAAAACGGTAATATCCCACCTCTTGAATTTATTGAGCTTAACGCTTGCACAGGCGGATGCGTCGGCGGAGTACTCACTATGCAGAATCCCTTTATTGCAAAGGCAAGACTGCAAACGTTGAGAAGATATTTGCCTGTTTCACAGAATCTTCTTCCTAAAAATACAAATTATATCCCCGCGGAGTATCTTTTTAATAATCTCCCGGAATACGAGCCCATCTCAAGACTTGGCTCTAACATTGCCGAGTCCATGCGAATGATGGCAGATATTCAAAAATTCAAATCTACTCTTCCCGGTATTGACTGCGGTTCGTGCGGAGCGCCTACATGCAGAGCATTTGCCGAGGATGTTATTAAAAAAACTGCTTGTCCCGAGGATTGCAGACTAAGAAAGGTTGAAAATCTGCAGGATGAGCAATCCTGAAAGGCGTAGGTTGATATGACCGTTGAAAGCTTAGTAAAAGGAACCGACTTTTCCGTTGTTTGTATGCCCTCACCTGATAAAGAGGTCAATGGGGCTTACATCGGAGACCTTCTCAGTTGGGTTATGGGCAAGGCAGAGCCCGATAACGTGTGGATAACCATAATGTCTAATATAAATATTGTTGCAGTTGCTTCTCTGGTTGACGTCTCCTGCATAGTTCTTGCAGAGGGAGTCTCACCTGACGAGGATGCGCTTATGGCGGCTCAGGCGAAAGGAATTAACATTTTGTCAACGTCGCAATCAGCCTATGATGCAGCATTAAAAATTTCGGGTATCTTGTCCTGAACAGATATTATTACGATCTACACATTCATTCCTGCCTATCCCCGTGTGGCGATGATGATAATACGCCAAACAACATTGTAGGTATGGCGACGCTCTGTGGATTAAACATTGTTGCCCTCACCGATCACAACACCTGCAAAAACTGTCCCGCCTTTTATAAAGCGGCAAAAAAATACGGAATAATCCCCATTGCCGGTATGGAGCTTACTACGTCGGAGGATATCCACGTGGTTTGTCTCTTTGAAAATCTCGATGACGCTATGCGATTTGACGAATTCATTGAAAGCAACCGCACGAAAATCAAAAACCGTCCTGAAATATTCGGTAACCAGATTGTTACCGATGAAGAGGACAAGCCGATTTTCGAGGTAGAAAGCCTGCTGATAAATGCAACGAGCATTTCCATAGAGGACGTCAGTGAGGTTGTAGGCAATTTTAACGGTATATGCTACCCCGCCCATATTGACCGAGATGCTAACGGAATTATTGCCGTTCTCGGTACTCTCCCGAGCAATACGGATTTTACGAGGTTTGAAATTCACGATGGTAATAAAATCGATGAATATTCAGAGCGCTACGGTATTCCCAAGGATAGCTTCATAGTAAGCTCCGACGCTCACTATCTCACCGATATGCGAGATAAGGAAAATTACTTTGAGATTGACGACGAACCCTATAGCAGTCAACTTGTAAGACACCGTTTGTTCGAGCAGTTAAAGAGGTGACTCATGAAAGAACTATCTCTTAACATACTTGATATTGTAGAAAACAGCACAAAAGCCAAGGCAGAACTCGTAAAAATCGAAATCCTCGAGGAAAACGAGCTCCTTACAATAAAAATCACCGATAATGGAACCGGAATGACCGAAGAGGTTCTTGCATCGGTTTCGAATCCCTTTTACACTACTCGTACCACGAGAAAAGTGGGAATGGGTATTCCACTTTTCAGACTTGCTGCAGAGCAAACAGGCGGTAGTCTGTCGATTGAATCAAAGCATATCGACAGTCACCCCGATTCTCACGGCACCGTCGTTACTGCTGTTTTTCATAAAAATCATATAGACTTTACCCCGCTCGGTGACGTTATCTCTACGATAACGACTCTGATTCAAGGACATCCGACTACTGATTTCATTTTTATACATAAAATCGGAAATGCTTCGGTTTCACTTGATACCCGAGAAATACGGGCGATTTTAGATGACGTACCTCTTGATACCTTTGAGGTTATCCTTTGGATAAAAGGCAATCTTGAGGAACAATATGACGAAATCAAATAAAATTTATATAATTCCAGAAAGGAAAACAAAAATGAAATCTTTGGCTGAGCTTCAAGCAATCAAAGACAAAATGAAGAACAAAATCGTTCTTCGTGAGGGCACAGGCGACATTCGCGTTGTAGTTGGTATGGCTACATGCGGAATTGCAGCAGGCGCCCGCCCCGTTCTCAACGCTTTCGTTGAGGAGGTTAACAACGCAGGTCTTTCCGATAAGGTTACCGTTTCGCAGACCGGTTGCGTTGGTTACTGCCAGCTCGAACCCATTGTTGAGGTTTACGAGGCAGGAAAAGAAAAGGTTACCTACATTCACATGACCGCCGATAAGGCAAAGGAAGTGGTTGAAAAGCATTTAAAGGGTGGCCAGATTGTTACGGATTACCTCGTAACTGATGCCAACTGATAGGAGGATATGAAATGATTCGTGCTCACGTTTTGATTTGTGGCGGTACAGGCTGTACCTCCTCCGGCAGTAGAACTCTTATTGATGCATTTGATAAGAATCTTGTTGAATTCGGACTTGAAGAAGAAATCAAGGTTGTTCAGACCGGTTGCTTCGGTCTTTGCGCACTCGGTCCTATTGTTATCGTATATCCCGACGGAACATTCTACAGCCGTGTAACAGCAGACGATGTTAAGGATATTGTTTCCGAGCATCTTCTAAAGGGTAGAATTGTTGAACGTCTCGTATACAGAGATGAGGAGACCGACAAGATCGTTGAGGAGGAAGCAAAGAACTTCTCCCTTTCCGATACTAAATTCTACAAATCCCAGAAGCGTATAGTTCTCCGTAACTGCGGTGTTATCGATCCCGACAACATCGAGGAATACATAGCTATGGACGGTTACGCAGCTCTTGGTAAGGTTCTTACCGAGATGACTCCCGAGGACGTTATTAAGGTTGTATCCGATTCCGGCCTTCGCGGAAGAGGAGGCGGTGGATTCCCCACCGGACGTAAGTGGGCTCTTTGCGCTCCTAACAAGGCTGACCAGAAGTACGTTGTATGTAATGCCGACGAGGGTGACCCCGGCGCATTCATGGACCGTTCCATCCTTGAGGGTGACCCCCACTGTATTATCGAGGCTATGACCATCTGTGGTTACGCAGTTGGCGCAACCAAGGGTTACGTTTACGTAAGAGCTGAGTATCCTATCGCCGTTACCCGTCTTCAGAAGGCTATTGACGACGCTAAGGAATACGGACTCCTCGGCAACAACATCTTCGGCTCCGGCTTTGACTTTGATCTCGAAATCAAGCTTGGCGCAGGCGCATTCGTTTGCGGTGAGGAAACTGCGCTTATGACCTCTATCGAGGGCAACCGCGGTGAGCCTCGTCCTCGTCCTCCCTACCCTGCAGTTAAGGGTCTGTTTGGTAAGCCCACCGTCGAGAACAACGTTGAGACCTTCGCTAACATTCCTCAGATTATTCTTAAGGGCGCTGATTGGTTCTCCTCTATGGGTACTGAAAGATCCAAGGGTACCAAGGTATTCGCTCTCGGTGGTAAGATCCAGCACACCGGTCTCGTTGAGATCCCCATGGGTGTTACCCTTGATACTATTATTAATGAAATCGGTGGCGGTATTCCTAACGGCAAGAAGTTCAAGGCTGCTCAGACAGGTGGTCCTTCCGGCGGATGTATCCCTGCAAGCCTTATCAACACCGAGGTTGACTACGATAACCTTGTTGCGCTCGGCTGTATGATGGGTTCAGGAGGTCTTATCGTTATGGACGAAGACAACTGTATGGTTGACATGGCTAAGTTCTTCCTTGAATTCACCGTTGACGAGTCCTGTGGTAAGTGTACTCCCTGCCGTGTTGGTACAAAGAGACTCCTTGAGCTTCTTGATAAGATTACTGACGGTAAGGGCACTCTTGAGGATATCGACAGACTCGAGGAGCTTTGCAACTACATCAAGGCAAACTCTCTCTGCGGTCTCGGACAGACTGCTCCCAACCCTGTTCTTGCAACACTTAAGTTCTTCCGTGAGGAGTACATCGCTCACGTTGTAGACAAGAAGTGTCCTGCAGGCGTATGTAAGAGCCTTCTTTCCTTCGTTATCGACCAGGATACATGTATCGGCTGTGGCAAGTGCGCTAAGAACTGCCCTGTTGATGCTATTACTAAGACCGACTACGTTGCTCCCGGCCACAAGCTTCCCTCTTACACTATTGATACTGCTAAGTGTATCAAGTGCGGCGCTTGTATCGCAGGCTGTAAGTTCAACGCAATTTCCAAGAAGTAATGAAAGGAGTACGCTGAAATGGAAATGTTAAATGTAACTGTTAACGGTATTGCTGTAAGCGTACCCAAGGGCGCTACCATTCTTGAAGCTGCCCGCGTAGCAGGCGTAGAGATTCCTACCCTCTGCTATATGAAAGAAAAGAACGAGATCGGCGCTTGCCGTATCTGTGTTGTTGAGGCAACTGGCGCTCGCGGACTTGTTACCGCCTGCGTATATCCCGTAACCGAGGGTATGGAGATTCAGACTAACACCGCAAAGGTTAGAGCTGCAAGAAAGACCACTCTCGAGCTTATTCTTTCCACCCACGATATGAACTGCCTCTCCTGCTCACGTTCCACCAACTGCGAGCTTCAGAAGCTTTGCCTTGAATATGGCGTTGATTCTCACGCATTCGAAGGCTTCAAGCCCACCTATGAGCTTGACTACTCTACCCCTCACCTTGTAAGAGATAACAACAAGTGTATCCTTTGCCGTAGATGTATTGCGGTATGTGAGGAGCAGTTTGTTTCGGTTATCGGCGCTAATAACCGTGGTATCGATACCTGTGTTGGCCAGCCCTTCAACCTTTCTCTTAACGAGACTCCCTGTATCTCCTGCGGTCAGTGTACCGCTGTTTGTCCTACCGGCGCTCTTGTTGAGCGTGACGATACCGACAAGGTTTGGGCAGCTCTCGCTGATCCTTCCAAGCACGTTGTCGTTCAGACCGCTCCCTCCATCAGAGCAACTCTCGGTGAGTGCTTCGATATGCCTATCGGCACAAACGTTGAGGGTAAGATGGTTGCTGCCCTTCGCCGTCTTGGATTTGAGAAGGTATTTGACACAAATACCGCGGCAGACTTTACTATCGTTGAGGAAGCAACCGAGCTTCTTGAGAGAGTAAAGAACGGTGGCACTCTTCCTATGATCACCTCCTGCTCTCCCGGATGGGTTAAGTTCTGCGAGCTTTACTACCCCGATATGATCAACCACCTTTCCTCCTGTAAGTCTCCTCAGCAGATGGGCGGCGCGCTCATCAAGACCTACTGGGCAGAAAAGATGGGCTATGATCCTAAGGATATCTTTGTAGTTTCCATTATGCCCTGTACCGCAAAGAAGTTTGAGGTAGGCAGAGAGGAAATGTCCGCTGCAGAAGGCACCGTTGGCGTTGACGTGGCTCTTACCACCCGTGAGCTTGCAAGAATGATCGGCAGAGCCGGCATTAAGTTCACTGCTCTTCCCGACGAGGAGTTTGATTGTCCTCTCGGAGTTGATACCGGCGCAGCTGTTATCTTCGGCGCTACCGGTGGTGTTATGGAGGCAGCTCTTCGTACCGCAAACGACGTTCTCACCGGCAAGGATAACACCGAGATCGAGTTCCACGAGGTTCGTGGTACCGAGGGTCTTAAGGAAGCTACCTACAATATCGCAGGTATGGATATTAAGGTTTGCGTTGCATCCGGTGCAGCTAATGCAAAGCTTGTTATGGACAAAATTGCAAAGGGCGAGGCTGATTGGACCTTCGTTGAGATCATGGGATGTCCCGGCGGCTGTGTAAACGGCGGTGGCCAGCCCATCCAGCCTCACCACGTTCGTGATACCGTTGACCTCAAGGCTGTAAGAGCAAAGGCTCTCTACGACCAGGATACCAAGATGGAGATGAGAAAGTCTCACCTCAACCCTGTTATCAAGGAAGTATACGACAACTTCTTCAAGGGCGGTTACGGCTGTCACGCAGCTCATCACGCGCTTCACACTTCTTACGTTGCAAGAAAAAAGTATAATTTCTAAAATAAAAAACAAGGCAGAATTAATTCTGCCTTGTTTTTTTAAAATCCTAAGTTCTTCAAATCAACAACTATATTTCGATAAAGATACACAATGTCATTAATACCGTCACCCGAAATCTTCGAGAGCGATTTTCTACGGAAATCGACCTCATCAAAATGAGAGATTCCACGTTTTCCTGCCCCGCAAAATACTCCCTTGAAGTTTCCCCATTTTACCGCATCTGGCGTAAGCAAACCATCATTTTCGCCTTCAACTTTGCTAACAACAAGATTAGTCATAAACATAAGCATATCACTGCTTGGCTTTTTCATTACAAAGGCATAACTTTGATAGTAAACCCCGAGGTGATCCGGATTTTCCTCGTTAAACCTCTTTGCTTCGCTTGTCGTAAATGACTGTATGACAGAATATGTATGCGGTTTTTTGTCACCCAAGAGTCTGAACCACATATCAACAAAAAAACAACCAAATTTTATAAGACAATTCGGAACTTTCAGAAGTTTATCGATTGTTAGTGAGCCGTGATGTGGTGTTGAAATCGTAGTCAAAGAAGCTATCTTATCACCCATTTTTAATGTAGATATTGCGTATCGGGAATCCAATCCACCTTTTGAATGAGCAATGATATTTATCTTTTCCGAACCAGTTTCCTTCAAAATCTCTTCTATTTTTTCAGCAAGCCTTTTGCCGTTTTCCTCAACCGTAGCATTGCTGTCTTGATTACCATAAAATAGTTTACATCCCATCTGCTCGAGAGCGACAGGAATCCTTCCCCAATATCCAACTAAGTTACTATCGCGAAATCCCATACCGTGAACCATTAGAATTGGATATCTTAAATTAACATTCATGTGTTACCACCAATTAGTTTATATATTTTATCAATATTATATCATATGAAATTTAAAAAAACAATCGTGCAACTAAATTATTTATAATTGATATCCTTCATTTAATAAAAAAATATTGTTAAAGATAATATTTTTTAAATTAACTATTGATTTTTTTATAAAAATATGTTATACTTTTTAGCGTTAATAAAACGATAATAATGTACAGTTTGCATCACAGAGAGGTATTTCACCTTTGGTGAATATATCCTCACCTTGCGTTTACAAGCGAGCTTGACACGCTTCGGTGGGATATGCGAAGCGGATTCAAGAGCTATGCTCTTGAGCCACTTCTCACAGGTCTCTGCATAAATATGATGCACGCTGTTGCATCGTATTTATGCAGAGGTATCGAAGCGGTCATAACGGGGCTGACTCGAAATCAGTTTGTGGATAACACCACACGAGGGTTCGAATCCCTCCCTCTGCGCCAACAAAATAACGGTCGGTAAATCCGACCGTTATTTTATTTAAAGTGACATTGCCTATATATATTTTAGATATTTTACATATCTTGACAAATGTAACAATATATAGTATAATATAGTTAGTTTTTGCTAAAAAAATTACTTTAGATATATGTGTTTTAATTTACTCAAATCCGCAAACAATTTATACATATAACGTTTTACGGAGATTAAACATGAGTGATTATATCATATATACCGATTCGTCCTGCGATTTGCCAACCGAAGCCCTGAGTAGAATGAATGTGAAGTTCTCTTCCCTAACCTTTGAGTTTAATGACGGCTCTGAAAAAGATAACTCCCTTTCGTCTGGGGAATTTTATGACAAATTACGTCATGGATGCATTGCAAAGACCTCAGCAGTAAATGTTCAGACTTTTTCAGACGGCTTTGAAAGCATTCTGAAAAAAGGTATTGATATTTTATATCTCGGAATGTCATCTGGCCTTAGCACAACCTATAACTCTGCCTGCGTGGCTGCAAGGCATCTTAGTGACAAATACCCTTGTCGCAAAATAATAACTGTTGATACCCTATCAACTTCTGCAGGGCTTGGTCTTATTGTAGATTATATAAGCCGTAAAAGGATTGAAGGAGCCACAATTGACGAGACGGCTAGATATGCAGAAGATATAAAGACAAAAATATGCCACATATTCACAGTCGATGACCTTGGTTACCTAAAAAAAGGCGGAAGAATAAGTCCCGCGACCGCTACCGTAGGCTCAATGCTTGGAATTAAACCTATTTTACACGTAAACGAGCAAGGAAAGCTCGTGACAATGGGAAAGGTACGCGGCAGGCATTCGGCAATTCTTGCGCTTGCAAAAAACTATGAAACAAATTGCTCTAACAAAAACGAAATAATATACATTTCACACGCAGACTGTCAGGATGATGCTGACAGCCTATCAAAAATAATCAACGAATACAATCCCACAAGCAAAATATGCATAACCAACATTGGACCGGTTATCGGAGCACATTCAGGTCCCGGCACGCTTGCAATTTTCTTTGTGGGTACACGATAATCAGCACAAACAAACGAACTGGAGAACAACATGCCAAAACAATCTGAAACAAAAGATATGAAAACTGCAAAGGAACCTTCATCCACAAAGAAGTCGGTAACAAAAGCGGCTAAAGCAGTGGTTGAAAAGGTGAAATCAGAAAAGAAAAAAAGCGAACAGGCTAAAACCGAAAAGAAAAAGGCTAAATCCGAAGAAGAGGCAAAAAAATCTGCTAAAAAGGCTGAAAGTAGCTCAAAAGAAGAAAAAGCCAAGGCAGATACAAAGAAAACAGAAACAAAAAAAGACGAGCCTAAAACAAAAAACGCAAAATCAGAAGTAAAGAAGTCAGAAAAGAAGTCAGAGAAAAAGCCCGAAAAGAAAAACGACAAAAAGACATCTACATCGACTTCATCCGATAAAAAGACAACTGAAAAATGGAACATCAAGCAGCTTGGAGGTATGCTCTTTGCTAAAATGATGCGTGGTGGAGCATCCGAGCTTCGTGCCAATGCCGAAGAGGTAAACAAGCTTAACGTATTCCCTGTTCCCGACGGTGATACAGGCGATAATATGAGAATGACTATTGAAAGCGGTGTTGCTTCGCTTGATAATATTGACACCGATGACCTTGCCGAGGTTCTTCGTGTTGCATCAAGAGGTATGCTTCTTGGCGCAAGAGGTAACTCAGGTGTTATTCTCTCGCAGTTCTTCGCAGGAATGGCAAAGGGACTTGAAAACGTAGAGACTGCCGATGCAAAAAAGCTTGCTCATGCCCTTGAATTAGGCGTTGAACAGGCATATACCTCTGTTATGACCCCCACTGATGGTACAATTCTTACCGTTGCCCGTGAATCTGTTGAATACGCAGTTAGCAGAGTTAATTCAAAGAGCACGGTTCAATCTCTCTTCTCCGACCTTGTAAAAGAAATGCACGCATCTCTTGAGCGTACCCCTGAAATTCTCCCTGTTCTTGGAGAAGCGGGCGTTGTTGACTCAGGCGGAGCGGGACTTCTTTATATCATTGACGGTCTTAACAGAGTATTGAACGGTGAAGACGTGGAAGACGCCGAGATATCACCACGTCCTATTGGAAAAGGCCCCAAAATTGAGGAAGGCAGCTTTGGCCCTGACAGCGTAATGGCTTACGGCTATTGCACTGAGCTTTTAGTTCAGCTTATGAACAAGAAGATTGAGAAAAACCCATTCGACATAGAAGCTCTTAAGGTATTTCTTGCTAACGTTGGCGACTCCGTTGTTGCGTTCCAGACCGAAAGCATCGTAAAAATTCACGTTCATACCATGACACCCGAAAAGGTGTTAAAGCATATGCGTAAATTCGGTGAATTTTTGACTGTAAAAATTGAAAATATGTCGGTACAGCACACAGAAAATACATCCGAGGAATCCGCAGAGGAAGAGCCGAGCAAAAAGAGTACTTCCACCGTTCTGCCTAAGAAAAAATACGGAATTGCCATGGTTAGTAACGGTGAGGGCATTTCTAATCTCTTTGTTGAGCTTGGCGCTGACCAGATTGTCGAGGGTGGACAGACAAACAATCCCTCAACTAACGATTTCATAGATGCATTCGATAAAATCAATGCCGAAAACATCTTTGTTTTCCCCAACAACAGCAACATAATAATGGCAGCAACTCAGGCGGCGGAAATTTACGAGCAAGCGAAGGTTTATATTATTCCTACCAAAAGCATTGGAGCAGGATACGTTGCGCTTACGTCTATGAACTTTGATTTCTCCGAGCCTGACGACCTTGTAAAAGAGGCAAATGAATCAATTGAGAGAATCACAGCAGCATATATTTCCCCTGCCGTACGCGACGTTGAAATCAACGGTGTTCGTGTTACAGAGGGCGACACAATGGGCATTATTGCAAAGGAAATTGTCATTTCGGGCCCCGATAGAATGGCATCCATTTACGGCCTTATAGATATTCTTCTTGCAGATGGCGATAAATTCATGCTTACATCCTTCTGCGGCAAGGATTTAACAGCCGAGGAGAAAGAAACACTGGAAAAATATATGGCTGATACCTATCCGCTTGTCGAAGCATACTTTATCGACGGCGGACAAGAGGTTTATCCCCTGCTCTTCGTTGCAGAATAAAAAAATACGGTTTGGCAAATGCCAAACCGTATTTTTTACATCATTTTGTTTTTAGACTCTACAAAATAGGTCGCTTCGCTATCAGCTGTGGAAAGCGCAAAGGCAAGCGGGAACATTTCGAATGCCGCCGCCACATTTCTTGCATCCTCTGTGGAAGAATATCCCATGTGATACCTGATGGCAAAAGCCTCTTCACGTGTAAGCTTCATATATCCTGAAATGATATAAACACTCTTTTCACCGTGGCCGTAAGGAAGCTGATCATCATACTCAAATGTATCGACTCTCTGCCATACGCCCTTCTCGTCTTTTACGTTTCTAAAGCCCTTTTTGTATATGTTTACTTTACATAAATCGTGCAAAAGTGCCACGATAGCAATGCTTTCGTCGCTATACTCAAATCCAAAGCATTCCTTAACTCTATCGGATTTCAGGTATGAATCGAGGCACTCATAAACGTTAATTGAGTGGTCACAAAGACCGCCCTCGTACGAGCAATGAAATCTCGAGCTTGCAGGCGCAACGAAGAAATCAGATGCAGGCGAAAGAAGGTATTCAAGAAGCTTGTCTGCGCCTTCTCTCTTAATATGCTTGTTGTATATCTCAATAAATCTTTCTTTTCCGGTCATGATAGAACTCCTGTTTTCTTTAAATAATTTATACTCTTCTTTAAGCCATCAATTGTCTTAACTTCAATTAGACAGGTATTATCGCAAGGAAGCTTCGCTATGCTTCCCTTTATATCAACCTCACCGTCACCCAATGCAAGATGCGCGCTTTTTCCTACCGCATCATGCAAATGCAGATGAATGATCTTATGACGATATTTATCATATATGTGCGAATCCTTAAATCCAAGACAATACTCGTGACCTGTATCAAGGGTTAGCGCGAAAGCATCGCTTGAAATCATCAAGTCAAGCGCCTTTATCTGCGCCTCAGTAAATGGATTGGAATCAACGTTTTCTATGCAAATTTTTATGTCACTGTTTCCTATCTCATTTTCGCACATTTTCACAAACTGCCTTACTTTTTCTATGTAATTATCAAAATATACATCATTAAGCAAAACAACCTTGTCAGGCAACGTAACGTAAACGCCCTTTAGTAAATGCATATTTATGACAGAGGCGCCTATCTTCTTTGCGAAAGAAATGGTGTCCTTCATAACCTCGAAATAGCACCCCGAGACCTTATCATTGAAGTCAAAAGGATTAAGCATTTCGTCAGCGTGAATCGTATAGCCGATTCCATGCTTTTTTGCCAACTCATAAAGCAAATTTGCGTCAAGAGCTTGTGGCTGGTATTGAGGAAAGCTCATATTGACTTCAATAAAATCAAGTCCGCATTCCGCCGCGACCGCAGCGCATTCATTTATATCCCTACACTCAACAAGTGTCGGCATTCCAAA
>JAZQWA010000074.1:0-13840 GCA_045632065.1 Eubacteriales bacterium
CGACTAAAAATCCAAGGGCGATAGAGTGGTTGGGGAGCGTAAATGTGATGAGTTAGGGAGATGATTCGCATTTTGCTTCTCCCAAGCAAAAATGTTATGTTAAGAGAGGGTAAAACTGTGCCAGCTTGCGCAAAATGCGAATATACTTCGCCGTGGTGGTGCATAAATGCGCCCGTGGCTTCGCCACTCCCGATATTTTCTTCCAGAAAATCTCGCCTCGGCTCGTATGCGGACTCATCCTGCGTTGATGTTATATTTGCTGATTATTGAGTTTTCTTATTGTTAGAATGACCTATTTTGGCAGTAGTAAAGAAAACAAGCAGTTTTCCATAGTAAGACTGTGCTAAACTGCGGTGGAGAGATGAAATTCTGTCTTTTTGTTTTCCATATTTTCTGTTTTGCGAAAAATGCGGGAAACAAGTAACAGTTAAATCGATGAGCATAAAAAAACAAAAAAGAGCAGATTAATCTGCTCTTTTTGCATAATATGTAATTATTTATTTACAAAACAAGCGTTATTCATCGCTTATATCTACTTCAACCGCCGTTTTTCTGCGATGATTTCTTATGCTTTTATCCATTGCATCGGCTATGCAAGAGTAGATTGGAATAGATACAAATATAAGCCAGGATGGGTGCCAAGTATTATGGTAAAGTCCTATATATAGATATACAAAAGTGGTAAATACCAGGTATGCAAAATCGTCAAAACGTTTGTTATAAATAGCCTCGACTAATGAGTAGTATATCGGAATGGTAATGAATACTATCCATGAACGTGACCATCCACCGAGAATGTCGCAGAAGCCGAAAATCATATATGAAAGAGCGCAAATGATCGGGTAGGGTATTTCAAGCCAAAATCTTGTTTTGTGTTTTATGCTATTTTCTTCGTTTTTATCGTCATTGTCGTCATCGTCGTCATCTTCATCATCGTCTTTTAAATGAGAAGAGTTGATTTTTATTCCTGATAGGTTGATTTTTACAGTGTCACCGTCTTCGGATTTTACAAATATGCCTGTTGGTCCAATCTTGACTTTTGTTTTTGCTTCTTCTTCGTTTTCTTCACTTTTTCTTCTTCTGATTTTTCTGCATTTTCGGAGTCAGTGTATGAATTTTCTTGCTTTTCATTCTGCTTGCCACCGAAAATAAGCTCGTCAAGAGTGAGATTATACAGTTTTGCAAGGCTGATAAGATTGTCTGTATCAGGACTTGCCTCGCTTCTTTCCCATTTTGAAACAGCCTGTCGGGAAACACCCAGCTTTTCTGCGATGTCCTCTTGGGAAAGGTTATGCTGTTTTCTGAGCTCCAATAGTCTGTTTGCCGTTTCAATTGTCATGGCAATTCCTTCTTTCGATTGGTTTTAACGGATTAATTATATCATACAGTGCGCATTTTGTCCATACATTTTAGTTTTCAAAGGCAAAAATGTCCGCAACCGTTGGTTGCGGGCAAAATAGCGCCCCTTGCATCACAAGTAACAAGTACGATAGCCCAAATTACCAACAACTTCTTGAAAATCTGCAAAATGGTCGTATTTGATAAATAACAAATCATATTGACATGCTAAAATAAATAGAGTATAATTAAAGAAAAAGCCTGGGAGAATTTATGAAAAATAAAGTAAGCTTTTTTGAAATAATAAAATGGATTGTTGCTATCTTTATAGTAGCATTTTTTTCGATTGTGGGATCTATATTTCACGTTAAGGGCTGGTATCACAACACAGTGTTCTCTATCGTAATGATCGTCCTATCGGTCGGATGGATTGTAGAAATGTTTGTAAGCTGTGTTATGAAGAGGAAATTTATCGATACCTTGGACCGTAAAAATCTGCAGGACGAGCTGCTTGCCAAGAGGTCACATGCGGCTGAAATTGCACAAAAACTCATAGATGAACTCAAGGGAATGATACATACTATGGATTTTTGCGCTGTCGTTCTCCTCGTTTCTGTATGTATTATAGATTTCTGCTTCTTCGCCGTTGTTGGTGTGGAGGGGGTCGGCGTTTGCCTTCCGTTTGTTTTAGGCAGCTATGCGGGACTTAGATTTGTCAGATCAAATAAGCTAAAGGTAAACGAGAAAGAACAGGAAAATTACCTTGCCGAGAATGATTATCCCTTGATATACGACACGGCAAGACGAGCCGCCAAAACCGTAGGCTGTGATGGAAAAATAATAATCTTCGTTGAACATGATTTTAACGCCGGAATTATGAGTATTTCTGACGGATATTCTATAAAACTGGGCACCTATGTTCTTGACGTAATGTCCAGAGAAGAGCTTTACAATATACTTTTGCACGAGTTTGGTCATATGGTGAAAAAGAATGACGATATTAACGAGGTTATGAACTATGCTGCGCAGGCGGAAACAAGTGAAATTTCGAAATTCTTTGAGCTTCCTTACATATATCTTAATGCGAAATTTATCTTTCATTATATGTCGTATCAATATGTTTGCTCTTTGATGAATGAGGATGCTGCAGATGCTGTAATGCGTGAGCATGGAGATCCAAAGACGGCAGCATCAATGCTTATTAAATTAAAATTCTTCGAGCTTTACGATTGGGAACTTGGCACGTATGACGAGATAAATATCTTCGAGTCCGAAACTCTTATTGAAGACGTCGTGCGCAGAACAATAAAAATGTTTAGAGATCGTATGGAGCTTCGCCACGAAGAGTGGATGAGGTTGATAGATAGTGAGATAATCTCAAGAACCGCCTCTCATTCTACTATAAAAATGCGTATTGACAGTCTTGGCGTAAAGGATTTAAAGATAATTACTAAAAACGACACTGATGAATATCTTGCTGAGGTGGAAAAGGTAATCCTGATGATAGAGAGTGCTGTGCGTAAAAATCTTGAGCCAAACTACAGCCTTATTCGTCGGCAAAACTATTTGAATAGTAAAGTGTTGCTTGATAATTGGAAAAATGAAGGCAAACCGATTAAGATGCTCAACTATCAAGGCATCCTTTTAGCATTGCATTCATCTGGAAAAATCGATGAATTTATAAATCTTTGTTGTCAAATAATAGAAAAAATAACCGAACCGGGCAATTATTTTGCTCATCATATGTATGGAATTTATCTTCTTCGTTGCTATGACGTAAAGGGTATCGACCATCTTTATAAGTCCGTTGAGCTCAATCACAATAGTTGGGGGGAGGCGATGGAGCACATAGGTAGGTACGCATGTGTTACGGGAAATCAGGATCAACTCGATAAGTATAGAGAGCTGATGCCTGATATGATGAAAGAACATAAGGACGTCTATGGGAGAATGAATAGTATTACCACAAAGGATACCCTTCTTCCGGAGGTTTTACCGGACGGTATGCTCGAGGCCTTTTTAAGATATGTGCAAGATTTGGACAAGGGAAGGAACGTTATCGACGAGATCTACATTGTTCGAAAAATTATAAGCTATGAGAATTTTGTCAGCTGCGTCATCGTTCAGCCAAGAAGAGAATCTAGTCCTGTCGTTTTTGCTGATGTTATGGAAAGCATCTATCAGTTCCTCGATAAATCATCCGATTGGAAATTTTCGCTGTTCGAAATGCGCTCCGTACCGAAAATTCTTCATCCTAAAATCAAGAAAAACCGTGTGTATAAGGGTATAATTGCATAATGAATAGTTTTTTATATTAAATAGTTAAAATCTATTGAATTTTCCTTTATAATATGTTAAAATAATATATTATTATAATAACTCCAACGGAGAAAAGGAAATGAAAAGACAACTTATCAGAGAAATTTACGAAAGGCCCGAGAGCTTTGGCGGTAAGGTAGTTACCGTCGGCGGTTGGGTTAGAAACCTCAGAGATTCCAAGGCGTTTGGGTTTATCGACCTTAACGACGGCTCATATTTCAAGAGCGTTCAGGTCGTTTTCGAGCGTGAGAATATAAATAATTATGACGAGATTGCATCTCAGAACGTTGGCGCGGCTCTTATCGTTACAGGTGTGCTTACCTTGACTCCCGGCGCGAAGCAGCCCTTCGAGCTTAAGGCTACCGAGGTTGTAGTTGAGGGTACTTCTACCCCCGATTATCCTCTTCAGCCCAAGCGTCACACCGTTGAGTTCCTTCGTGAGCAGGCATATCTTCGTCCCAGAACAAATCTGTTCTCCGCTGTGTTTAGAGTTCGCTCGGAGGTTGCATACGCAATCCACAGCTTCTTCCACAACCGTGGCTTCGTTTACGTACACACTCCCATTATCACCGCTTCCGACTGTGAGGGCGCAGGCGAGATGTTCCGCGTAACCACTCTTGATATGGAAAATCCCCCTCGCAACGAGGACGGCAGCGTTGACTATTCTAAGGACTTCTTTGGCAAGAGTGCAAACCTTACCGTTTCGGGTCAGCTTGAGGGCGAGACCTACGCTATGGCATTCGGTAACATCTACACATTCGGCCCCACATTCCGCGCAGAGAACTCCAACACAGCTCGCCACGCGGCAGAGTTCTGGATGATTGAGCCTGAGATTGCATTTGCCGACCTTAACGACGATATGCAGCTCGCTTGGGATATGATTAAGCATATTATAAATCATGTAATGGATACCTGCGAGGCAGAGCTTGCCTTCTTCAACCAGTTCGTTGACAAGGGCCTTCTTGAAAGACTTACTGCCCTTCGCAATGCAGATTATGCGAAGGTAACCTATACCGAGGCAATTGACGTGCTTCTCAAGTCGGGCCAGGACTTCAAGTTCCCTGTATATTGGGGCGTTGACCTTCAGACAGAGCACGAGAGATACCTCACCGAGCAGGTTTACAAGAAGCCTATCTTCCTTATCGATTATCCCAAGGACATCAAGGCGTTCTATATGCGTCTTAACGACGATGGCAAGACTGTTGCTGCTATGGACCTTCTTGTTCCCGGTGTTGGTGAGATTATCGGCGGTAGCCAGCGTGAAGAAAGACTTGACGTCTTGAAGGCTCGTATGGCAGAGCTTAACCTCTCTGAAGAGGACTACTGGTGGTATCTCAACCTTCGTAAGTTCGGTGGAACAAAGCACGCAGGCTTTGGTCTGGGCTTTGAGAGAATCATTATGTACCTTACAGGCGTGTCGAATATTCGTGATGTCATTCCTTATCCGAGAACTGTAGGGAACGCAGAGTATTAAGATGTCCTTCCTTTCTCGCCACGGCTCGGTCACCTTCGGGGAAAAACAACACTCAGTTGTTTTCTAACACCCTCAGGCCGCTACGCTACCCCGTACAGTGGGTAACGCAGAGTATTAATAAAATTCGAAATTAGGAATTCGAAATTAGAAATAAAAAGGAGAGCAAATTGCTCTCCTTTTTATTATTTTTTAGCAACAAAACGCCATTTGCGCTCTCTGTCTCGCTTGCTTGCGTAGTCAATGCCTATTCGTGACGTGCGCTCTATTTTTGGAGGTCTTGTGCCGTCGTCCTCTATCCAAATGCCTCTTTGTTCTGTGAGAGGCAGAGCGTTATCTGAAAGGGAAATCCCCAGCATTTTCGTGGCTTTTCCCGGGCCGTTTGCGCCCTCAACACCTCGAATCAATACGGCTTCGGGATGCCCCTCACAACCTGTAACGATATTGAGAAGCGAGTGTATCCCATAGCACAGATAAACGTATGTTATGCCACCTGCCTCGTACATAACCTTAGTGCGCTCAGTCTTGCCTTTGTGAGCGTGGCAGGCGGTGTCGTCCTCGCCAAAATAACACTCGGTTTCGGTAATTCTCGCCTTAATAATGCCGTTTTCAGCGCGTCTGCAAAGCAGCTTACCTATCAAATCGGGCGCAAGAGTCTTGGCATCAGCGGCAAAATAATCCTTTCCAAGTATCATTTTAACACCTCAACTCGTGTAACGGTTAGCGTGTCACCCTCTACCTTGAAGAAGATTTCGTAGTCAGAAAACTTCATTCCGTACTCTCTATCCGCATCGTTTTGGTATGACGGTCTTGGGTCATGCTCGAGAATTTTCAGCAGCGGTTTTTGCTTCGAAATATGTATTTTTGTAAGCAATTCTTTACAAAAATCCACTTTTAAGGCATAATCTCTCACGTTTTCAGAGAATCCACCAACGGCATCAGGGTGACTGTCGGTGAATGGAAGATAGGGCTTGATATCATAAATTGGAGTGCCGTCGAGCATGTCTGCGCCCGATACGATAAGCACGTCGCCGCGGTCATTTGTATGCTCAACCCCGAGGAGTTTAACAGAGGACAATCCTATCGGATTAGGTCTGAATGGCGAGCGAGTGGCAAAAACACCCATGCGCTTGTTTCCTCCAAGGCGAGGCGGGCGCACGGTGGGCGACCAATCCTCACGCACAGCCTTGGAAAATTGCCAGATAAGCCATAAATGCGAGTAATCCTCAATGCCTCGCAGCGCTTCGCTGACTCTGTATTCAGGCTCAAATACGATTTTTGCAGTCAATTCATCGGCAATACCGCTTTGGCGCGGTATGCCGAATTTTTCTTTGTAATCGCTCTCAATTTTTGCTATTATCTTCATTTTAAACCTCTTTTTTTACGAATTTGTCGGTAAGCATTCTTTGAATACAGAAAATTATCACGGCTATAATGAAAAATCCTGCAATATAGGTCAACAGAAACAGGGGGTAGGGCGTAACCTTTTGCACCTCGGACAAAACAGGCAGAGTGCAGGGGTAATATGGGCTGATAAAGAACATATTAAAGCTGTCGTCAATTGCGTTTGCTACCAAGAAACGATGACCTGCCTCGTTCATCAGCATTGCTATGGCGAATAGAACAAGGAAAACGCACGTTCCTCCAAGGAAAAAGCGCCTATCAAGCCTGCCTGCTCTCGCAGTCCTTACCGCAATAACCACACCTATAAGCACCTGCACTGCATGGTGAAAATATGACTGTATGCAAATTCCGATATAGCTGACAAATATCTCCGCCGGGTAAAACATAACCGTCAGCCCGCCAAAAAGCGACCATACGGCAAGAAATGACAAGCAAGCAGAGCGCACCCTGCCATCTTTTGCGAAAATCACGACAGGTAGCACGTAAAGCGGTGTTCCGCAGAGCTGAAAAGGGAACTGATACCAGGCGTATTCCCACACGAAAGCGCCGTTTTGCAGAGAAAGCGAGAACACAAGCTCTCGATAAACCTCTAAAATCACGAGAATTATCCATATTACAAGCAAAAATCTGCGGAAGGTGCTCTCACGCACGCCACCTAAAAGCCTGACTGCAATAACGGTGGCTATGATGGTCAGTAAAAACGCAATAATATGAAATTTCCCAAAAAGCTTTGGCGGCTCGATTTGGTAGTAAAGAACATCGTAAATCGAATGTAAAAAATTCACCTTTTCCCTCTGAAAATATACTTTATTATACCATGTAGTATGCCCACAATCAACAAAAAAAATAAAAATTTGTTTTAAAAATAAAAACCTTGACAAAATAAATAGTAAGTGGTAGAATTATAGGGTTGAAAAAATAAAAGGATAAAAAAAATGGAAAAGAGCAGAGAATTATTTGAGAAAATGCCTGTGCCAAAGGCGCTGGCAACGCTGGCAGTACCAACCATAGTCAGCCAGCTTATAACTATGATATATAACCTTGCCGATACATTCTTTATCGGACTTGCGAACGATCCCTCACAGACGGCGGCATCCTCGCTTTCATTCACACTTGTCTTTCTGATGGCGAGCCTTTCCAACCTCTTTGGCGTGGGTGGCGGAAGTCTTATCTCCCGACTCCTCGGTGAAAAGCGTGATAAGGATGCGGCAGGCGTTGCGGCCTTTTCATTCTATGGCTCGCTTGTTGCAGCGTTGATTTATTCGCTTATCGTGGGAATATTTATGAATCCCCTTCTTCGCGGTCTTGGAGCAACAGATACGTCTCTGCCTTTTGCAAGAGATTACGCTTTTTGGGTTGTAGTTATCGGCGCAATCCCCACAACCCTCAGCATGACAATGTCCCACCTTCTGCGTAGCGAGGGATTTGCAAAGCAGGCGAGCATCGGACTTGGTCTCGGCGGTGTGCTTAATATCGCCCTCGACCCTCTGTTTATGTTCGTAATTTTGCCTGCAGGCAACGAAACCAAGGGCGCGGCAATCGCTACCATGCTCTCAAACTTCATCGTAATCGGCTATTACATCGTTATCTGGTTTATGATGAGGAAGAAAACCGTTCTCTCTATCTCACCCAAAAAGGTATTTATTCCCAAACATCACGTAAGAAGCGTGTTCTCGGTAGGATTTCCTGCTGCGCTCGGCTCATTCCTTGCCTGCGCCTCAAACATCGTAATAAACAATCTCGCATCGGGATATAGCATCCTTTACGGCGACGTGCCTGTGGCGGCAATCGGTATCGCCAAGAAAATCGATATGCTTCCCATGAACGTTGGCATGGGACTTTGCCAGGGAATGATGCCCCTCGTAGCCTACAACTACGCCTCGGGCGACCATCAGCGTATGCGCGCCTTTTCAAGATGCGCGAGAATCGTTGGAATGGGCTTTGCAGGACTTTGCATTATCCTGTTCCAGCTCTTCGCTCCCCAGATTGTCTCCGTCTTTAATGGAGATGCCAAAACGGTGGAAATGGGCGAGAATTGCCTTCGCATTCTCTGCCTTGCAGTGCCCTTTATGATTTTCAACGTGCAGATAAGCTTCACCTTCCAGGCAATGGGCTTCGGCAAGCAGTCGCTTGTCCTCTCCTCGCTCCGCCAGGGCGTTGTAAATATCCCACTGCTCCTGATAATGAACCATTTCTTCGGCTTCTACGGCATCGTGTGGACACAGCTTATCTCCGACGTAATCACAGGTATAATCTCCTACGTAGTCTATCACTTCTCCTGCCAAAAGCTCCTATCCGAGCCCAAAGAAGCATCAAATGTAAACTAAATAATACAAAAAGCGGGTTCAAAACCCGCTTTTTATGTTTTAGGTGTAATTTTTGAGGTTAAATTTCCGACTCAATTTCAAGGAGTCTGTTGTACTTTGCAAGACGCTCTCCGCGGCAGGGGGCGCCCGACTTGATATAGCCTGCGCCTGTGGCAACGGCTATATCGGCAATGGTTGTGTCGGGGGTGTCGCCCGAGCGGTGAGAGAGGATATAGTCGTATCCTGCCGATTTCGCAAGGCCTATTACGGTCAGCGTTTCGCTGAGGCTGCCTATTTGATTAGGCTTTATCAGAATTGAGTTGGCAAATCCACCGTCAATGCCCATTTTCAGCCTTTTTTCGTTAGTTACAAAGAGGTCATCGCCAACAAGCATAATTCTCTTACCCAGAGCTTCGGTCATTTTGCGCCATCCGTCAAAATCGTCTTCGCTTAGTCCGTCCTCGATGGAAACTATGGGGTATTTATCGCAAAGTGCGGTGTAATATTCAATAAGCTCATCGCCTGTGAGGCTCTTTTTGCGCTTCGGCAGTCTGTAAACACCGTCCTCGTACCACTCGCTTGACGCAACGTCAAGGGCGATGCCAACTTTGCCCCCGTAGCCGCTTTTCTCGATGGCAAGGCAGAGAAGCTCGATTGCTTCCTCATCACTTGACAAATCGGGAGCGTATCCGCCCTCGTCGCCTACTGCAGTGGACATACCCTTGTCCTTGAGAATCTGCTTTAACGCCTGATAAATCTCACATCCAGCCCTCATAGCGTCGGAGAAGGGCATATTTCTCGGAACAATCATAAATTCCTGAATATCAATGTTGTTTGATGCGTGAGCGCCGCCGTTGAGCACGTTGAACATTGGGGTAGGGAGCTTTGGCTTGCCCTCGCCGCCAAGATAGCGGTAAAGCGGCATATTAAGATTCGCAGCCGCCGCCTTGGCAGTCGCAAGTGAAACGGCGAGAATGGCATTTGCGCCAAGAATTGACTTGTTTTCGCTGCCGTCAAGGGCAAGCATAACTCGGTCAATCTCTCCATGATTTTCAGCGCTCATTCCAACGAGGGCAGGGCGGATAACTTCGTTTACGTTCTTGACAGCGCGGAGCACACCCTTGCCGTTATATCGGCTCCTGTCACCGTCGCGAAGCTCGTGCGCCTCGTGAATTCCCGTTGACGCGCCTGAGGGTACGCTGGCAATTCCAACTGCGCCCGACTCTAAGGTAACCTTTGCCTCTACGGTGGGATTACCCCTTGAATCAATTATTTCAATAGCTTTTAAGTTTGTAATATTCATCTTAATAAAACTCCTTTTTTATGATTGTTGACAAAAAGAGGGGTGATGTATACTTGAAATTGAGTTTAATTTTAATAAATTGTTAATTTCGACAAAATATATTGAAAAATGCGTTAAAAGGTGTTAAAATCCTCTTTGTTAATTTAAATTAACCTTAAAGGAGACCTTTTGATGCGAAATTACGTGTTGTACAATCCGATGGCAGGTCATGGCGATTGCGATGAGAAACTTGGCAAATTAAAGAGCTGCCTTGAGGGCGAAATTGTTGAATTCGACCTTACAAAGCTTGAGGATGCAGACGAGCTTTTTAAATCGCTTTCCTCTGACGATAGAATTATTATTTCCGGCGGTGACGGAACTATAAATAAATTTGTAAATTCGGTGGATACCGATAGCATTTGCTGCGATATTTACTACTACGGCTCGGGCAGCGGCAACGATTTTCTTCACGATTTGGGTAAGAACGTCGGTGACGAGCCTGTAAAGGTTAACGAGTATCTGAAAAATCTGCCTACCGTTGAGGTTGACGGTAATACCTACCGCTTCGTTAACGGAGTTGGCTACGGAATTGACGGCTACTGCTGCGAGGTTGGCGACAAAATCAAGGCGACCTCAAACAAGACCGTGAACTACACCGCTATTGCCATAAAGGGACTTCTCTTCCACTTCAAGCCACGATGTGCAACCGTTACCGTTGACGGCAAGAAATATTCATATAAAAAGGTATGGATTGCTCCCACTATGAACGGTAGATTTTACGGCGGCGGAATGATGCCTGCGCCGGAGCAGGACAGACTTAATAACGACGAGCTGTCGCTTATGGTATTCCACGGCACAGGAAAAATCAAAACGCTGATGATTTTCCCCTCACTCTTCAAGGGCGAGCACGTAAAGCACACCGAGGCGGTTGCAATTCACAAGGGCAGAGAAATCACAGTAGAGTTTGACAGCCCCACACCCTTGCAGGTAGACGGCGAGACCATTCTTGGCGTAAAGAGCTACACCGCAAGAGCGAAATCGGTTAAATAATGACAAAACCGCTTTGGGATTTTCCCGAGGCGGTTTTTCGTTTTCAAAGACAGTCTGTAACCTCTTTGTAGGTGTAGAGTGAGCCAAGACAGCACAGAGCGGTGCCGCTTTCATTAGCGGCAGACTTGCCAAGTGTCAGAGCCTCGCTCACCGACTTGCAGGCGGTGGCAGGTACTCCCTTTGCCCTGAACAAATCTGCATATTCCGAAGCCGAAAGCGCTCGGGGATTGTTGGGCGTGATAGTGAAAACTGCGCTTGCCACCTCGGAAATCCTCGATGAAATGGCATCGTAGTCCTTATCCTTAAGAACGCCTGTGAAAACAACCACCCTCTGCTTGCCGAAATACTGCTTGATGCTTTCAACTGCAGCATCAATGCCCTGGGCGTTGTGCGCCCCATCGAAGATTACGGTGGGATTTTCTGCAACGACCTCAAATCTTGCGCTCCACTTGGCATTTTCAAGTCCCATTCGGAGTGCGTCATCGTCGATTTCCAAGCCCCCACGGCGCAGGAAATTAACCGCATCGATTACCAAAGCGGCATTTCTCGGCTGATATGAGCCGAGCAGGGAAATTCTGAGATTTTTACTGTCCTTATAGTTAAAGCTCGTTCCCGATAAATCGGCAGAGGTTACTGAGAGGGAGGAGTAGTCGGTGTGATAAAATGCCGAGCCTAATTCACTCGCTCGGTCTGAAATTACCGCCAATGCGTCATTGTCCTCGCCGCCAAAGAGCACTGGAACTCCATTTTTTATAATACCAGCCTTTTCAGCGGCAATTTTTTGGGTAGTATCACCGAGGAAAGCAATATGGTCAAGCGCAATTCCCGTGATTACCGACAGTATTGGCGTGTCAATAATATTGGTGGCGTCAAATCGACCGCCCATGCCGACCTCAAGCACAACCACGTCGCACTTCTCTCGCCTGAAATACTCGAATGCAATGGCGGTGATAAGTTCAAACTCGGTGGGCTTGTCGGTCATTTCGTCAGCCACGGTCTTTACCTGCTCGGTCAGAGCCGCGAGAGTGTCGTTTGGGATATTTTCACCGTTTATTCTCATTCGCTCGTTAAACTGCTTGACGTAGGGCGAGGTGAAAAGACCGACCTTGTATCCAGCAGAGCGTAAAACCGACTCGGTCATAGCGCAAAACGAGCCCTTGCCGTTTGTGCCGCCAACGTGAATGAATTTAAGCTCATTTTGAGGATTGCCAAGACAGTCGCAAAGCTGTGATATTCTTTCTAAACCCGGCTTGCAGAAGAAATTGCTCACAGAGTGAATATATTGAAGAGCCTCGTCGTAGGTCATTTCTTATCTCCCCTCAGTTTGCCAAGCTGCATAGTGACTCCCTTGCTTGAAAACAGAGCAACAAGGATAAAATACTCAACTGCGCCAACTATAACGTAGTTCAGTCCTCTCCAGAGCGTAAGCACAAAGTATGGCATAGCATAAAATGCAGCAAGTCCTGCGGTTTTTATAACAACCGAGCCGATAAAATGGGCGCAAATTACGCTGATTGCCAGAGCGAGCCTGTTCGACAGCTTGGTTTTTTTCAGCAGCAGAGCGCTACCGCCTGCCACAGCGCCAACAGCGGCTGCTCCGAGCGTTACAATCGGGTTTATGGTATATCCAACCATAATACAACCAAGCAAATCAGCCACAACTCCAACCAGTGCTCCTGCCACAGGCCCAAAGGCAACCCCGGCAAAGAGAATGGGTAAATTCTCGAAGCTGAATCGTAAAATATCCCCGACTCTGAACGCTAAAAATTTTCCCGAAATAATGCTTATCGCTACGAGCAAAGCAAGGGTAATACTGACATTAAGTGAAGTTTTGTTTACTTTTTGCATTAAAAAAGCCCTCCCAATACAGATTTACTCCTTCTGTACCGTGAGGGGTATGAGCATAAAAAACGCATATCTCTTTTGGTAACAGTGGGATGCGGATGGTATATCGCAGGCGAAAAATCGCCATTCGTCCGTGTGACAACTCCCCGTCCACACAGCACTGAACGCATACCGTCCTACTCTGTTAGTATGACATAAGTATAGCACAACGTTACCGCCTTTTCAAGAGGAAAATAAAAAAACGCCAAAATAAACAAAATGCGACCTCCGAAGCAGGCTTTTTTATTAAAGATAACAAAATTGATAATTTTTTGGCAAACCTCTTGCATATTAGAAAAAAATGTGCTACAATGTACTTTGGTATGGAAGGGAACTTTCATATTTTTCGATGATTTTATTAAATTTTTTATATTTTGGAGGATTACACCAATGGCAAATGTAAAGGTTGCAATTAACGGCTTCGGCCGTATCGGTCGTCTTGCGTTCAGACAGATGTTCGGCGCAGAGGGTTACGAGATCGTAGCTATCAACGACCTTACCAAGGCTTCTATGCTCGCTCATCTTCTTAAGTACGACACCGCTCAGGGTCGTTATGACGGTCACACCGTTGTTGCTGATGACGAGGCAAACACCATCACTGTTGATGGCAAGGTTCTCAAGATCTATGCTGAGAAGGACGCTGCTAACTGCCCTTGGGGCGAGCTTGGCGTAGACGTTGTTCTCGAGTGCACAGGCTTCTACTGCTCTACTGAGAAGTCCATGGCTCACATCAACGCTGGCGCAAAGAAGGTTGTTATCTCTGCTCCCGCAGGCAACGACCTCAAG
>JAZQWA010000075.1:0-100479 GCA_045632065.1 Eubacteriales bacterium
GAGGTTGCGGCAAAGAATAATTACGTTTGTCCTGAGGTTGACCTTTCTACCGACATAATTATCAAGGACGGACGTCACCCTGTTGTTGAAAAGTTCGTTCGTGACAGCTACTTCGTACCCAACGATACAACCCTTGATACCTCATCAAACAAGGTTATGATTATCACGGGTCCTAATATGGCGGGTAAATCAACCTATATGCGACAGGTAGCTATTATTACGGCTATGGCTCAGATAGGCTCCTTTGTGCCTGCCAGAGAGGCGAAAATCGGTGTTGTGGACAAGCTCTTTACAAGAGTTGGCGCATCGGACGACCTTGCATCAGGACAATCCACCTTTATGCTTGAAATGACCGAGGTGGCGACAATTCTTAAGAATGCAACTCGTCGCTCTCTCATAATTTACGACGAGGTGGGCAGAGGAACGAGCACCTACGACGGTATGTCTATTGCAAGAGCCGTTGTGGAGTATACATATTCCAAGAAAATCGGCGCGAAAACTCTCTTTGCTACTCATTATCACGAGCTCACCGATATGGAAGACGAGTTCCCGGGTATTGTTAATTACAACATTGCTGCAAAGAAGCGTGGAGACTCCATTACATTCCTTCGTAAAATCGTAAGGGGCGGTACAGACGATTCCTATGGTATCGAGGTTGCAAAGCTTGCAGGAATTCCCTCGGATGTTGTAAAACGCGCCAAGGAAATTTTAGAGAGCATAGAATCTTCCGAGCCTGCGCCTAAAAAGGTGACTAAGGCAGAGCAGGCAGACTTCGATTTGTTCTCGGGAATAGTTGCTTCAAAGGAAAACGAGGTTGCAGACAAGCTTCGTGAGGTGGATATAAATACGCTCACTCCTATCGAGGCTATGAACACATTGTTCCAGCTTAAAAAAATGCTTTCCGATTAAGGAAGAAATTATATGGGAAAAATTAACGTACTTGACTTTGAAATCGCCAACCTTATAGCTGCAGGCGAGGTGGTTGAAAGACCTTCGTCGGTGCTTAAGGAGCTTATAGAGAACTCTATTGACTCAGGTGCAACCTCTATTGTGGCTGAAATCAAAAGAGGCGGAGTTGCTCTTATTCGCGTGTCTGACAACGGTTGTGGAATGGACAGAGAAGATCTGCCCGTGGCAATAAAAAGACACGCAACGAGCAAAATCAAGAGCCGTGATGATCTTGAAAGAATTATGACTCTTGGCTTCCGTGGGGAAGCACTTGCCGCTATATCGTCGGTTTCAAACGTAACTATAATCACAAAAACCAAATCCGCTGACACAGGCTCAATGCTTATCAGCGAGGGCGGAAAAATCGTTGATATATCTGACGTTGGCTGCGCTGACGGAACGACTGTTGTAGTGGAAAATCTCTTCTATAACGTTCCCGCAAGACGCAAGTTTCTTAAAAAAGACTCCACCGAGGCTATGAATTGCTCTGCTCTTGTGGAGAAGGTTGCGCTTTCATGTCCCGAAATATCAATTCAGCTTCTTGTTGACGGTGAGGAGCGCTTTAAGACTCCCGGTGACAACGATATTCTTAACGCTATTTACGCCGTATACGGCAAGGATTTTGCCTCGAAGATGATTAAGGCAGAGGGAACTGCCAACGGCATCAAGGTTTACGGCTACGTGGGTAGAAGCGATAACGTAAGAAAGAACAGAAACTATCAGAACGTATTTATTAACGGCAGATACGTAAAGAGCCTTACCGCTATGGCGGCTATTGAGAAGGCGTATACTTCTTATATAGCCCACGAGGCGTTTCCTACCTGCGTTCTGTTCCTTGAAATGAACCCGGGCACAGTCGACGTAAACGTTCATCCCGCAAAGCTTGAGGTTAAGTTTGCTAACGAGCAACCGGTGTTCGAAGCGGTGTACTATACGGTAAAAAGAGCCATTGAGGACTATGAATATCGTCCTGAGATGGTTCTTGCGCAGAAGAAGACTAATGAGAAGAATTTTTCAGGCGCATTTGTGCCTATTGGCGAGGATACCAAGGGTAAGCAGATTGCCTTTGATACCGACAGGGTAGCAACTGCCGTGCCGCCTGTGATAACCAAGCCTAAGGCCATAGACACCCAGACTTACACAAGACCGAAGCAGGAGTCGGATTTTGACTATTCCAAGCCTCTTAAGGCATCCAGCTCGGTTGTTACAAGCTTTGCTCCCAAGAATGAAACTCAGCCGTCTGCATCTATGACTCCCAAAAGCTCCATTGAGCTTTTAGAGCGTTATTCAAAGGCGAACAAGGCAGAGGAGTACACTCCGACTATGCCTGCCACAGCGCCTGAAAAAACGGTTACAGTCGAAGCAGAGCATAAGGACTATAAATTTATCGGCGAGGCGTTTAATTGCTATCTGCTCGTTGAATACGATGGAGCTATGCTTGTAATAGATAAGCATGCGGCTCACGAGCGCATTATTTTTGAGGATTTGAAGAAAATTACCGAAAATGACGGAAGCGTTGCATCTCAGGAATTGCTTCTGCCTATAAGCGTACTTCTTAATCCCGATGAAACTGCCTGCGCTACAGAGTATGCAGACGAATTAAAGCTTGTTGGATTTGAATATAATCTTAACGGTGAATGCGCTGATTTGACGGCCATTCCTTCGTCTGTTGGCAGTATGGAGGCTGAGTCATTGTTCGTCAAAATGCTTGATGATATAATTGAGGGCAAGGGAAATCCCGAAATCACAGAAAAAATCCGCAGAGAGCAAGCATTATATCAAATTGCTTGTAAAGCGGCAATAAAAGGCGGCAGAATTTATGATAAGTCTGTTTCCGAATGGATTGTATCTAAGGTTCTTGAGCTTTCCGACGTTATAGTTTGCCCTCATGGCAGACCTATTGCGTATAAGCTGACAAAGAATGAGCTTGACCGCCAATTTGAAAGAATTAAATAAGCGAAAATTTGAAAGGTAAATATAATGGGTAAATTTACTTTACTTAAAACCGAGGGGAAGGCACGTCGCGGAAGATTCGAAACCGTTCACGGCACTATTGAAACTCCCGTTTTTATGAACGTGGGTACCTCGGCGGCAATTAAGGGCGGAATTTCGACTCAGGACTTGAAAGAGGTTAACTGCCAGGTCGAGCTTTCCAACACATATCACTTGCATATTCGTCCAGGTGACGATCTTATATATAAAATGGGAGGACTTCACAAGTTCTTTAATTGGGACAGACCAGTTCTTACAGACTCAGGCGGTTTCCAGGTGTTCTCTCTTGCGAAGCTCAGAAAGATAACCGAGGAGGGAGTTACCTTTAACTCTCACATGGACGGTAAGCGTATTTTCATGGGCCCCGAGGAGTCTATGAGAATACAGTCTAATCTCGGCTCGACAATCGCTATGGCGTTTGACGAGTGCGTTGAGAATCCTGCGCCTTACAATTACGTAAAAGCCTCTCACGAGCGAACAATCCGCTGGCTTGGAAGATGCAGAGCCGAAATGGACAGACTCAATGCAAAAGAGGGAACTGTCAATCCCCATCAGATGCTTTTCGGTATTAACCAGGGCGGCACCTACGAGGATTTGAGAATTGAAAATATGAAGGCTATCAGGGAAATTGAGTGTGACGGATACGCTATCGGCGGTCTTGCGGTTGGCGAGAGCGCAGACGTAATGTATCACATAATCGAAACCGTTGAGCCTTATATGCCAACTGACAAGCCCAGATATCTTATGGGCGTAGGTACTCCGCAAAACATCGTTGAGGCGGTTTACAGAGGCGTTGATTTCTTCGATTGCGTAATGCCCAGCCGAAATGCAAGGCACGGCAATCTGTTTACCTGGAAGGGAAAAATTAATCTTCTGAATGAGAAATATGCGCTTGATGAAAAGCCTATTGCTGAGGAGTGCCAGTGCCCCGCATGCAAGAATTATTCAAGAAGCTACATAAGGCATTTGTTTAAGGCAAGAGAAGCACTCGGTATGAGACTTGCAGTTCTTCATAATCTTTATTTCTATAACGAATTGATGCAAAAAATCCGCGATGCGCTCGACGAGGGCAGGTATGAAGAATTTTATCATACGTACAAAGACCTTCTGGCACAGCGCCGCGAGGACTAAAGGAGAAAATAATATGGGTATCTTTAAGAAAATCGATGAATCTTATGAAAAGCTTTTATTCTCCCGTCAGGATAGAGACGGCTCTATCTTCTATTTTTCACCTGAGGATTTCCCGGGACTTGTATGCACAGAGCATTCATTTAACAACAAATACGGAAATAAGCTTGTAGGATATTTCTACAACTATGAGAAGAATCTTCGTCCGGGCAGACTTGTGATTTTTGAGCACGGAATGGGCACAGGACACAGAGCTTATATGAAGGAAATCGTTGAGCTTGCAAAGCATGGCTATATGGTTTACTCATACGACCACACAGGATGCGGTGAATCGGAGGGCGAGGGAACTCTTGGCCTTACAGGCTCTCTTTCCGACCTTGACGATTGCATAAGCGCGCTTGTAGCAGAGCCAAGCCTTCGCGGAGTAAGAATTTCGGTTGTAGGACATAGTTGGGGCGGATTCTCCACTATGAATATTCTGAAATTCCACCCCTATCTTGAAAGCGTGGTTTCAATTTCAGGCTTCCTTTCGATAAAGGATATCCATAAGACTATCATTCCCACTATTATGAAGCCTTTTGCAAAGAGATTTTATAATATTGAGAACGTTGCGAACCCTGCATATGCGCAAAGCTCGGCTATCGAGGTTTTGAAGAATACCGATAGACCCGCATTGATAATTCACTCCTTTGACGATAAAACTGTTTCTGCAAAGTACAATTTAATTAAAGCAGAGTATGCTCTTGCGGACAAGAAAAACGTAACGTTTATGCTTGTTTATGGCAAGGGCCACAATCCTAACTACACCAAGGAAGCGGTGAGATATAAGAATGAGTTCTTCTATGAGCTTAAAAAGCTGAAGAAGCAGAACCTTCTTTCTACCGATGAGCAGAAGGCGGAGTTTATAGCCTCTTACGACTGGGAAAAGATGACAGAGCAGGACAAGGCTGTATGGAACAAGATTTTTGAGTTCCTTGATAAATAATTTTTTCTAAGCCATAACCTTTTTGCCCGGATTTTGTCTTTTCTATATAAGCTAAAAGCAGGGAGTAAACAAATGAAGCTCTTACCACTTAGCTCTCCGCGGTTAAAGCTGCTTTTTCTAACACTGATGCACTTTGCTACGGATGGTCTTTGCTCATATCTCATTTTTTCAAAGTTATATCCCCGAAATCTTGATTACGCATTGTTTGTTTTCTTGGGATATAATATATTGGCGTTTGTAACACAGTCACCTGTGGGAATGCTGATTGACAAACACAACAAGCCCAAGCTGTTTCTTGCATTCAGCATGGCGTTTATGATACTCGGATATGCCTTCGGTGATTTCTTGATTCTATCCGTCCTATTTATCGGACTTGGTAATTCGCTATTCCACGTTGCAGGCGGCAAATACGTTACCGATAAGAGCGGCAATGATATTTCGCATCTCGGTATATTTGTTTCCACAGGCGCAATCGGACTTGTGGTGGGGCAGAGATACCTTTCACTCGTATTTTTGCCATACATATTATTTGCAGTGTTTATTCTGTGCGGTCTTTTGGTAATTGTATCAGAGGATAGCGAAACAAGGACGTATCCGGAGAAATACGACGATTTGAAGAGAGTGGATATAGCTATTATTATCGTGCTTGCTGTCGTGTTTGTACGCTCCTTTGTGGGTAAAGCTGTTGCGCCGGGATTTACGCCTCATATTCACGAATTTCTTCTAATCGGAGTGGCAACCGCCCTTGGTAAAGCCATGGGAGGTATCGTGTCAAAGGGTGTTGGCATAAGGCTGACAACCTACGCTTCGATGGCGGTCGCGGCGGTATGTCTTACCCTTGGCACAGGCAATATTTATATGTTTATTTTAGGCGTGTTTGCCTTCAATTTCTCGATGCCGATAACCCTTTATTTTGCTAATATACTTATGAAAGATAAAGAAGGCTTTGCATTTGGAACGCTTGCGGCAACTCTTGCTCCGGGATATTTCCTTGCAATGCTCTTTAGCTACTCAATCGATATGCGCGCGCTTGTTGGCATAATGTGCATTTTGTCAATGCTGGCTATAATAATCATTTCGAAGAGAATAAATTATGCTGATACTTCTTCTGCTAACGATAATTCTTGAGTGCCTTGCGCTTCTTGCGCTTGGTGAACGAAATCCGTTGTTTTATCTCTATTGGATAGCGGTAACAACCCTTACCAATCTGACTTTGAATCTGATTCTCGGATTGATTGTATTTGAGCATTTTCTTGTTTATTGGATTGTTGTAATTTTATTTGAGATAGCTGTGTTTGCCTCGGAATTTTATCTTTGCTATGTATATACAAACGATAGGGCAAAGAGCATAAAATACAGCGCAGTTTGTAACGCTACAAGCTTAATTATCGGACTTTTAATTCAAATGATATTTTAAAATAAAGGAGAAATTTGTTATGTTCTTACTCGATTTGGTTCCCGAAAGACCTGTAACTCCCGCCCCCGAAAACACAATTATGGATATGCTTTCTCAGCCCCAGACGGTTGTTGCCATAGTTGCAATCGCACTTGCTGTGATAGCCATTTGCGTTACTATTGTAATAAAGAAAAAATAATGATTATTGGAGGAATATATGTTTTTACTTGATGTTCCGTCTCTTATACCTATGCTCTTCACAGGAGCAACGATTTTTGCGGTTGCTGGAATTTCAATAGCCATTATCGTTTTGCTTCTTATGCTTGTTTTTAAACGTAGATAATTTAGTACATAAAAAGAAAACCGTTAGTGATGTGCCTTTTATGACACAACGCTAACGGTTTTTTTATAGTTCAACCTTATGCCCGGAGCAATGTCCGTCAAACATACCGGTCATATCGCAAAACAATTTGCCGTCTGTTTCCTTAAAACCGATTGCCCGAATAAGTCTTTCCTCGGCGGCATTTTTATCGGCATAGCAGGTATGGACTCCGCATAAGTCGATAAAATTCATAGTCTGTCTGCCCAGAATGAACATCGCCTCAAAGTCATCGGTGTTCAGGGCAGGTCGCAAATCGTATATGTATCCCTGCTCACCGATTTCAAACTGAGCAATTCCCATGATTTTCTCGGTATCAATGTCGAACATCTGGTATGCAAATGCTTCAGGCTTGAATTCGACGCAGCAGGCAAGGCAAACCTCGTTCTGCCTCGCTTTATCTTGTATAGGTGTAATTTTAAACATTATTTTTGTTCCTTTGTAGCCTTGTAAAGATAGTCAACCTCGCTCTGCTCAAGGTATCTCCATTTGCCCACAGGAAGACCGTCGAGCTTGAGATTTCCAATTGAAACTCTGGAGAGCCGCTTTACAGTAAGATCGGCTTGCTCGCACATCTTTCTTATCTGTCTGTTACGTCCCTCGAAGAGCGTCATTTTTAAAACCGTGCCGCTTTCGTCCTCGCCTGTAACAACAACGTCAACAGGCTTGATTTTATATCCGTCTATTTCAAGCGGGGAAGTGAGAATGTCGTACTGCTCCTGACTTACGCTTCCGCCAACCTTTACTCTGTATATCTTGGGAATAGTGTGGCTGGGGTGAGTCAGTCTGTTTTTTAGCTCTCCGTCATCTGTAAGAAGAATCATACCCTCGGAAATCATATCAAGTCTGCCGACGGGATAAACTCTTTTCTCAACTCCATCAAGCAGGTCGGTAACACACTTTCTGCCTCTGTCATCGGTTGTTGAAGAAAGATATCCTCGAGGCTTGTTGAGCATAATATATGTATATTCTCTTTTTTCGTATCTTACGCGCTTTCCTTTATATGCAACAACGTCAACCCTTGGGTCAATCTTTGTTCCAATCTGGGCAACGTGTCCATTTACGGATACGTTGCCTCTTTCAATTTCATCCTCTGCGGCTCTGCGTGACATAAGTCCTGCATCCGCCAAAAATTTTTGAAGTCTTATCTTTTCCATTTTTTACTCCGTCTTATTAAATAGTGATAGAATTTTATCCCAGAATGTTTTTACTTGTCCGACCGATTCTGCGGCTATAAGATTAACCTTACCAATCGGTGAGCCGTCAAGTGTATATATAACTTCACCGAGAATTTCGCCCTTTTTTATAGGAGCGACGACGTATCTCGATAATTTAATGTGCTGTTTAATTTCCTTGTCGTCGTTGTCTAAAATTGCGGTTAGTCTATTCTCATTTTTAACCGTAATTTTATCACTTTTGCCGTTTATTACAGGCAATTCGTAGTGTATCTCGTTAATATCTGCAAGAGTCACCGATTTCTTTTTCTCAAATCCAAAATCAAGCATTGCAGAATGGTCCTTCCAGTCGGATGGGGCATCAAGAGTAACCGTTATAAACGTTAATCCTTCCTTTTCAGCAGCGCCAACAAGGCATCTGCCGCTTTTTTTGGTAAACCCTGTCTTTACACCAATGCATCCGTCATAAAGCCTCAGCAGCTTGTTATGGTTTACGTAGGTTCTCGTTCTTTCCTCTGATGTGAAGGTCTTTTTATAAGTAGAAACGATTTTTTTAAACGTATCGTTTTTTAGTGCATTTGCGGAAATGATTGCAAGCTCTCTTGCGGTGGTGTAATGATTCTTATCATCAAGTCCATGCGGATTGGTAAAATGCGTGTTACATAATCCAAGCTCACAGGCCTTATTATTCATAAGGTGAGCAAACTCCTCAACACTTCCGCCAATATGGCAGGCAATAGCCGTTGCTGCATCGTTTGCGCTTTGCAGCAGGAGAGCATAGAGCAGCTCTTCCATAGTTAGAACATCTCCATGGCGCAAATATGCCGACGATCCCTCAATGCCTATCGCCGAGTCATCGATAGCAACCTCATCGGTAAGGCTGCTGTTTTCAAGCGCCACAAGAGCAGTCATAATCTTCGTTGTGCTTGCCATCGGTAACGGCAAATCCGCATTTTTGCAGTAAAGGAAATCCTCTGTATCTGGAAGATAAAGCACGGCAGAGCGTGCGCTGATGTTTATTCCTTTTTCTTTTGATTGTCCGAATGCATATATTGTAAGTAATGAGAACATCAAGCTTACTAGTATAAGGCAGAGGACGTAAAAATTTATATTATTTCTTTTCATCGCTTTATTTCCGTTTTTTTCTTATTATCTCACGAAAAAAGTGGAGTATGCTATGAAAATTATGACAGCGCGGTTTTGATTTTTTCTATTATTTCGGGCGAACGCTCGATTAGAGAGGATATTCTGTCAACGTCGGACGAGCCTCCGTTAATATGAATCAGATTTATTTCCGCATCGCGACCTACAGTTAAAAATGCGATAGGCGTAATAGACAAGCCTGTTCCGCCTCCGCCACCGAAATTTTGCGATGGGGCAGGCTTTTTTGCTCCATAATCCACGCCGCCTGTTGCTATACCCATAGATACCTTGGAAACAGGTATAACGGTAACTCCGCTTGGAGTGGTAATTGCATTACCGATAACCGTTTCCATATCGGTAAAGCTTTTTATGCCGTCCATAGACGCCTTAATAATATCACTCATTTTATTATCTGACATTTGCTAATCCTTTTTTTAATTTATCCTTCACTACGCCAAATAAAATGGCGAGGGTTGCATTGATAAGCTGGTAAAGTCTTAGCTTTACGGTAAAATTAAATTGTAGGGCACTGCTGTCTGATGATAAAATGATTTGATCGTCGTATACGGTAAGTTTTTCCGCTTTTGCCTCAAGATATGCGCATAAAGCGAAAAAAGCGCTGCCGTATCTTATGGGACGTGTAAATGTGGTATTAGATATTTCACCGTGTTTTTTGGGAAATTCTATGTGTTTTATAATTATTTCGCTTTTGGTTATCAGATTGCTTAGTGGCTTCGCTATCGACTTGTAGCGAGTAGTAAACCACTTTTTTTCTTTTTTTCTTTTGGATGTTTTTGTATTTTTGCTTTTAGTAAGGTGAATGGCTATAATGGGTAAATGCAATTCCAGTCTGAATTCGTCATCCTTTACAACGTTAATCCACACAATGCGGCTTACAATAAAAAGGAAAAGCACGAAAACAAACATGAAAATAAAAATACCTGCCATAATTCTCCTTAGTTATCGAAAATTACGTCGTCCTCTGCGGAAGGCTCGTCAGAATAAGCCTCTTCGGTCACAATTCCGTCTTCAAGCAGCGGCGCATCAGCGACTTCCGTATCTGATTGCTCCTCGAAGATTCTGATTTGCTCGAGCTCCTCGGACTTCTGCTGACCTACGTTATCAATTCGCTTGAACATTTCCTGAATTTCCTCGGCGGTGGTGGGAAGAGCCTCTATGCTGGAGAGTCCGAATGCACGCAGGAAATCAGCGGTAGTGCCGTAAAGCATAGGTCGTCCGGGCGCATCAAGACGTCCCTTGGACTCAATAAGTCCTCTGTCGATAAGATTATTCATAGCGTAAGAGGAGTCAACTCGTCTCAGAGTATCAACGAAAACTCTGGTTACAGGCTGGTTGTATGCAACGATAGCAAGAGCCTCCATAGACGAGGTGGACAGCGAACCGCTTTTCTTGATGCCGAGAGCCTCTCTGATTTCGTTAAGATAATACTTCTTGGTGCAAAGCTGGCAGGAGTCGGCGTATGTAAGAAGAATAACTCCCCTCGGAATGTCAGAGTTGTTGTAAAGTGTAGAATACTCAACAACCTGTTCCTTTACCTTTGCGGGTGTAGACTGAAAAACGTTTGCAAGGGTAGAGTAGGATATAGGATGTCCTGCGGCGAAAAGGATAGCCTCAAGCGCTTCCTCAAAAACAACGCTTCGCTCAGGTATCTCGTTGTTAAGCTCAATACTGTCGTTCTGATTTTCAATAATATCACTCATTGTCTGTTTTTTCCTTTTCATCGTCATTTTCAGCCGAGGGCAGGGAGTCAAACTCGCTCTCGGTTGCCTCTCCCGGAACGTAATCGGGATTAAGCTTAAACATCATATCTAGTCCTCGCTCCTCGTACTCAATAACGTCATCAATGACCTTGACAGTCGTTATGATAACGCGACGAAGCTTTATAAGCTCAAGTATGCCCATAAATCTTGCAACTAATTCGGAACGCGAGTCGGAGTTTTTAAGTAAAAAGAAGAGCGAAGCCTCATTTTGCTCCTCAAGCATAAGGCACATTTCTTCGATTTTTTCTTCAACAGAAACAACTTTGTGCTTAATGAGAGGATTAACAAGCTCGTTAGGAGTCCTTGCGGCATCAGCAACCTTCATTCTTTTTAGTACCGAGTCGAGAGCCTTCAGGAGGAGTCCTGAATCAAGGTTAAGAGGAAGTCCCTTCTCGGGTGGCACGTCATCAGTGCCCTTTGCAAATCTCCCCGAGTACTCCTCATATCTCGGGCGGAGCTCCTTTGCGGCAAGCTTTGCCTGTTGATAAAGCATAAGTGCGTCTGCAATTTCACGTCTCGGGTCATTTTCGGTGCCCTCTTCGTGAGGAAGTAGCATACGACTCTTGATAAGCATAAGCTCGCTTGCCATAACGATAAATTCGCTGGCAATATCGGGGTCCATCTTCTGCGCCTGCTCAATATACTCAACGTATTGATCGCATATTAGCGATATTGGAATATCCGTAATGCTGACCTTGTTTTTGCCGATAAGGGTCAAAAGAAGATCCAGAGGCCCTTCAAACTGGTCAAGGCGGTATGTTAATTGTTCAATCATTATAAAATCCTTTCAAATAAAAGGCGTTAATATCTTAAAAAGGGGATAAGCTGCCAGAAATCAAACATAAGTCCCGAAACAGCAGAAATAATGCTTCCTATAATTCCGGAAAGAGATAATATTCCTGCAAACCAATAAAGCACAGGGCTTGAAGCAATCATAGGCAGACTCCTTACTGCATAAGCAACGTAGTCACCTACGAGAAGCCATGCAAGCACTACCATATAAATTTGTCTTTCATAGCGCATAACCTTAAAATACAAATTCTGGGGGAGAATCACGTTAAGAAGCCTTGATCCGTCAAAGGGCGGAATCGGAAGCAGATTAAATAAGCCAAGACCCACGTTTACCGAATGAAAAACAAACAAAAATATAAGCGTATTGTTTATTATGTGGTAAAGAACAGTCTTCGATGTAAAGGTCATATCTCTTACCAATGCAAAAACGAGAAGATAAACAAAGGCAGAAATGAAACCTAATATCAAATTCGATAAGGGACCCGCTGCTGCGGATATTGCAAAATCTCTTTTGGGATTTTTGAAGTTTCTCGGGTTGATTGGAACGGGCTTTGCCCATCCAAAGTGGAAAAATACCATGCAAAGAGTGCCGATAGGGTCGAGATGCTTCAGCGGATTGAGCGAAAGTCTGCCAAAATTCCTTGCAGTATCATCACCCAGCTTGTATGCGGCATATCCATGACAGTACTCATGTACAGTCAGGGCAATCAGCGCCGCAATAGCCGACAATAGATAATAAAATATGTTGTTCATAGAAAATCCTTTCGTATTTTACGAAATTGCGTCGGATATTCTTCTCCAAACCTCATCCTTGCCGTCGCGAGTAACCGACGAGAAGGGAATAATCTCTATTCCCGTGCCGTCAAAATATTCCTTATGTAATTCATCAAGCGTATTTTGCAATGCTGTCTTTGAGAGCTTATCTGTCTTTGTTGCAACGACAATAAATGGAATTTCTCGATCAAGCATCATATTGATCATCATAATATCGTCGTCTGTAGGGCCTGTACGTATGTCGATAAGCTGAATTACGAGCTTCAGGGCATCAGCCGAGGGGTTTTTAAGGAAATAATCCTCGGTAAGCGAGCTCCAGGAGCGCTTTGAATCCATAGAACGCTTTGCGTATCCGTATCCGGGAAGGTCAACGAGATAAAGCTTTTTGTCAACGTTGTAGAAATTGATTGTAATCGTTTTTCCGGGCGCGGAGGAAACTCTTGCAAGCGACTTTCTGTTAAGAAGGGTGTTAATAAGCGAGCTTTTACCTACGTTAGATCTGCCTGAGAGCGCAATCTGCGGTCTCGGGTCACGAGGAAACTGCTTTTGCGCACCAGCCGTTAAGGCTATGTCGCAATTATTGACGTTTATTTTCATAATTATTTTCATCCTAAAGTTATTTGCAAAGAGCAGCCGACAAAACGTCAGAGGCGTCCTTGCATGGAATGAAGCGGAGATTAGACCTTGCCTCCTCGTCAATATCGTCAAGGTCGCGCATGTTATCCGCAGGGATAAGAACTGTGCTGACTCCCGCGCGATATGCGGCAAGTGTCTTTTCTTTAAGTCCGCCTATGGCGAGCACCTTTCCTCTGAGTGTAATTTCGCCCGTCATAGCAACCTCGCGTTTTACAGGAATGTTGCCCAGCGCGCTAACCATAGCGGTAACCATTGTAACACCTGCAGAGGGGCCGTCCTTGGGAATTGCGCCTTCGGGGAAGTGAATATGAATATCCTTGTCCTTGAAGAAATCGGGGTCAATGCCATAATCCTTTGCGATTGTTCTTACGTAGGAGTGAGCGATTTTAGCAGACTCCTTCATAACCTCGCCAAGCGAGCCTGTAAGCTCAATTTTACCGTTGCCGTCCATAACTGCAACCTCAACCTTGAGAAGATCTCCGCCAACGCTGGTGTATGCAAGACCGTTAACAATGCCAACCGAGTTTTCTGCCTCGATTTTTTCGTGGATTACCTTGGTTTTTCCAAGGAATTCGGCAAGATTTTTCTCTGTGATTCTCACAGATTTCGCATTGCCCTCGGCAATTTTCTTGGCGCTCTTTCTGATGAGCGAAGCAATTTCACGCTCCAGGTTACGAACACCTGCTTCCTTTGTGTAACCCTTGATAAGAGCAAGGATACCGCCGTCTGTCATCTTGAACATTTTGCCCGAAATGCCGTTACGCTTCAGCTGCTTGGGAATGAGGTGGTTCTTTGCAATATTAAGCTTCTCGGAATCGGTGTAGGTTGAAAGCTCTATAATCTCCATTCTGTCAAGAAGGGGAGTAGGAATTCCGTCATAGCTGTTTGCCGTAGCGATAAAGAGCGTGTCGGACAAATCAATGGGAATTTCCATGAAATTGTCACGGAAAGACTTGTTCTGCTCAGGGTCAAGCACCTCAAGCAGAGCAGAGGTGGGGTCGCCTCTGAAATTAGATGACATTTTATCTATCTCGTCAAGAACAATGACGGGATTTTCGGTTTTTGCATTGATAATCGCGCTGACGATTCTACCGGGCATAGCGCCAACGTAGGTCTTTCTGTGACCGCGTATTTCAGCCTCGTCGTGCATACCGCCAAGAGAAACTCTGGCGTATTTTCTGCCAAGCGCTCTTGCTATGGAAGCCGCAACCGAGGTTTTACCAACACCGGGAGGGCCAACAAGACAAATAATCTGGTTTTTTACGTCGGGTCTGAACTGCTTAACTGCAACGAATTCGAGAATTCTGTCCTTCACCTTTGCAAGACCGTCGTGGTCTGCGTCGAGAATATCCTGCGCCTCGCTAACCGTCACAGCCTCGGTGGATTTAATTCCGAAGGGATAATCAAGGCAGGTGTCAAGGTAAGCGCGGATAACAGTGCCCTCTGCAGCGCCAAAGGGTGTTTTTGCGAGCTTGGAAAGTTCCTTATAGAGCTTTTCTCTTATCTCCTCAGGCATATTAGCCGCTGCAATTTTATCATCATATTCCTTGATTTCGTCGTCCTCATCCTCGCCGAGCTCGGACTGAAGAGCCTTTATTTGCTCTCTGAGGAAATAATCCTTCTGATTCCTATCAATCTTCTCGCGTACCTGCTTCTGAATATCGTGCTCGCACTGGAGAATCATAAACTCCTCGCCAAGAGCAACAAGCAGGCGTTCAAGCCTTGTTTTTGCGGTGATGGCTTCAAGCACAGATTGCTTATTTTTATAGTCAATAACTGCGCAGGAGGCTACAAAGTCGGCAAAGTATGCAGGATCGGCAATAGCCTCTGCGGCAATGCGCATTTCTTCCTCAAATGTGGGGTGCAGGCCCTTGATTTGACGAAGAATATTTTTAACCTCGAGCATAAGAGCCTCACAGTGATTCGTAGGCTTGAAGCTCTGCTTTTCCTGCTTTGAGGTCACGGTAGCGAGAAGGTATCCGGAATCCTCTTTGATTTCGTTAATCTTGGCTCTTGAAATGCCCTCGAAAATTACTGACAGATTGCCGTGGGGGTTTTTAACCACGTGCTTTATCTCGGCAATTACGCCAATTTTGTAAAGATCTTCGGCTCTCGGGTCCTCAGTGGCAATATCCTTTTGCGCCACAAGCAAAACACGGGCGTCATGCATTGTTGCTCCGGCGGTAAAGGCCTTGAGCGAAATGGTACGCATGATTTCTATGTTAAGCTGCACAGCAGGGAATGCGACAAGACCTCTGAGGGGAATCAGGGGCAGGGTAACTTCTTCATATATTTCAATCTTTTCAGACATTTTTGTTAATCTCACTTTCGTATGCGCATATAAAATCAGTATATTATAACATATTTAAAATAAAATGTCTATACCTTTCATAAAATTAACAAATTATGCAAAATCTTTTTATTATTTTGATTGACTAAAACAAATGAGTGTGATATAATACTTTATAATGGAATTTTATGGTCATTTTATGGAAGGGAGGCTTTCTTTATGAGAATACTTGGAATTGACCCGGGACTTGCTACGGTTGGTTGGGCTGTTATTGAGAGTGAAAGAGGAAATCTCCGTCCTATTGCATTTGGCGCAATTACGACTCCAGCGCATACGGACATAGAAGCCAGACTTCTTATGATAAAGAACGACCTTGAGACGATTATAGACAAATATTCTCCTGAGGAAATGGCGGTTGAGGAGTTGTTCTTTAACACAAACATTACCACAGGTATTGCAGTTGCCGAAGCGCGTGGCGTTATACTGTGTACTGCTCATGCAAAGGGAGTAAAAATCAGCGAATATACGCCTTTGCAGGTAAAGCAAGCGGTGGTTGGCTATGGAAAGGCAGAGAAGCATCAGGTTATCGCAATGGTAACGTCTATTTTGCGACTCAAGAATCCTCCTAAGCCCGACGATACGGCAGACGCGGTTGCGATAGCCATTTGCCACTCCCAGTGTCTGGGCTCAAAAATCGGTAAGTATTACAATCAGAGGTAAAAGAATATGTGGATTGCAGATAATTGGAAAGAATATACGGTAATAGATACATCCTCAGGCGAAAAGCTTGAAAGATGGGGAAAATACACTCTTGTACGCCCCGACCCTCAGGTAATTTGGAAAACCGAGAAGAAAAATCCTCTTTGGCGCACCGCAGATGCAAGCTATAAGCGCAGCAGATCGGGCGGTGGAGCATGGAGCGATAATAGGCTTCCTGAAAGCTGGGTTATTTCCTACGGCGACCTTTCCTTCCGCATAAAGCCTATGGGTTTTAAGCACACAGGATTGTTTCCTGAACAGGCGGCAAATTGGGATTGGTTTGGAAATCTGATAAAAAAAGCAGGCAGACCGATAAAGGTGCTTAATCTCTTTGCATATACAGGCGGCGCAACTGTTGCCGCGGCAAAGGCTGGAGCTGAGGTTGTTCACGTTGACGCGTCAAAGGGTATGGTTGCGGCAGCAAAGGAAAATGCAAGACTGTCAGGCCTTGCTGATGCGCATATCAGATACATAGTTGATGACTGCAAGAAGTTTATCGAAAGAGAAATTCGCAGAGGCAATAAGTACGACGGTATTATTATGGACCCGCCCTCTTACGGCAGAGGACCTACAGGTGAGGTGTGGAAGATAGAGGAAAATATAGACGATTTTGTTGCCTTGACAGCAAATCTCTTGTCGGACGAGCCCTTGTTCTTCCTCTTGAATTCTTATACAACAGGTCTTTCGGCATCTACTATGAAATACATAACCTCTACACGACTGCTTAACAAAAGAGAAGGATATTCCGAGGCAGACGAGCTTGGGTTACCTGTTGAGAATACAGGACTTGCTTTGCCTTGCGGCTCGAGTGTCCGGGTTACATTTAGCAAAAAATAAGATTGGAACAACAATGAAGGATTATATTATAAAAACCGAAAATCTCGGTTTTACCTATACCGAAAATGACGATAGCGATATTGTCAGAGCTGAGGATATTCCTGCTCTTGCAGATGTAAATATCAACATTGAACGCGGCGAATACGTGGCAATACTCGGTCATAACGGCTCAGGAAAATCCACCTTTGCAAAACTGCTTAACGTCATTTTAACACCCACTGTTGGAAAGATATATATTGACGGTATCGACATTACGTCTGATAACTTTACCGAGGATGACGTATTCAATATTCGTCGCAAGGTTGGCATGGTGTTTCAGAATCCCGATAACCAGCTTGTTGCCACCGTAGTTGAGGAGGATGTTGCGTTCGGTCCTGAAAATCTTGGACTTCCGAGAGAGGAAATTCGTAGTCGCGTTGATTCTTCACTTTCTCTTGTTGGAATGACGGAATACAAATCTCATGCTCCTCATAAGCTTTCTGGTGGACAGAAGCAGAGAGTTGCCATTGCGGGTATAATTGCTATGAAGCCAGAAATTATTATATTTGACGAGTCTACAGCAATGCTTGACCCAAGGGGCAGAAAAGAAATCGTTGATATAATGGAGAAACTGAACAAGGACGAGGGAATTACCGTCCTCAATATCACGCATTATATGGAAGAGGCAGTCAGAGCTGACAGAGTAATTGTCATCAATGATGGCAGAGTATGCCTTGACGGTACACCTAAGGAGGTGTTCTCAAACGTTGAGAAGTTAAGGGCTATCGGACTTGACGCACCTCAGGGCAACGAGCTTGTCCTTGCGCTTCGCGACACAGGCTGTAAAATAAAAGGAGATTGTCTTACGGAAAATGAGTGCATAGACCTTCTCTATGACTTTATTTCCAAAAACAAAGGAAATTAAAATGAATGAAATATTAAAGCTTGAAAACGTTTCCTTTGTTTACGGAAAGGGAACGCCCTTTGAGAAGGTTGCGCTTGATAACGTCAGCGTAGCATTTGAAAAAGGAAAGATTACCGGTCTTATCGGTCATACCGGCTCGGGTAAATCTACTCTTGTAAATCTTCTTAACGGCTTGTACAAGCCCATGGAGGGTAGAGTTTTCCTTGACGGTAAGGACATTTGGGAAAATCCTAAGGAAATATCAAAAATAAGAGCCCGTGTCGGACTCGTTATGCAATATCCCGAGTATCAGCTTTTTGATGAAACTGTGCTTGCTGATATAGGTTTTGGCCCTCGCAACTTCGGTCTTTCCGAGGACGAGGTTAAGACAAGGGTATTTGAAGCGGCAAGATTTGTTGGACTTGCTCCCGATTTGCTTAATAAATCTCCATTCGAGCTTTCGGGTGGACAGAAGAGAAGAGTCGCTATTGCAGGTATCGTGGCTATGCGCCCCGACGTGCTTGTTCTTGATGAGCCTGCGGCAGGTCTTGACCCAAGAGGCAGACGTGAAATTCTCGGAAGCCTCAGAGAGTATGTACGTGAGTTTAATGCATCTGTAATATTAGTCAGTCACTCTATGGAGGATATGGCGCATTACTGTGATAATCTTGTGGTTATGAATTCTGCCAAGGTTTATCTTCAGGGAACTGTAAGCGAAGTCTTCTCCCAGCCCGAAACTCTTACGGCTGTTGGACTTGACGTTCCTGTGATTTCTCATATTGCAGCCGAGCTTCAAAAACGCGGAATAGAGCTTTCGGGTGAGCTTTATACGGTCGATGGAGTGAAAAATGCTATCCTGGATTATATGAAGGGAGGCAAAAAATGATTTCAGATATTACTCTCGGACAATTCTTCCCGGGCAAATCCCCGATTCATAGATTAGACCCGAGAACGAAAATACTTTTGGCAACAATTTTTATCGTATCGGTCTTTGTTGCCAATAATCCTGTGGCTTTTTTAATTGTTTTCATCACATCAATTATCTTGGTTGCAATAAGCAAAATTTCCTTTAAGGTCGTTTTAAAAAGCATAAAGCCTATTTTAATCATCCTTTTGTTTACTGCGCTTTTAAATATCTTTATGACAAAGGGTGAGGGTGAGCCGCTTGTTCATTTTGGCTTTATTCAGATTTACACAGAGGGTATCGTAAGGGCTGTAATGATGGCTCTCAGAGTTGTTTTGCTCATTGTGGGCACAAGCATTTTGCTTACCTATACAACCTCTCCGATTTCCTTGACCGACGGTCTTGAGGCATTGCTTTCGCCTCTCAAGCGGATAAAGGTGCCTGTTCATACCTTCGCAATGATGATGTCTATCGCGCTTCGTTTTATTCCTACTCTTATTGAGGAAACAGAGAAGATTATGAATGCGCAAAAATCAAGAGGAGCCGATTTTACATCCGGAACTCTTGTGCAGAGAGCCAAAGCGCTTATTCCTCTTCTTGTTCCGCTGTTTGTTTCGTCATTTAAAAGAGCAGAGGAGCTTGCAACGGCAATGGAATGTCGCTGTTACAGAGGTGATAAGAACAGAACCAAGCTCGTAAAGCTTGAATATAAGGCTAATGATTACCTGTATCTGACCCTATTGACCTTATTTATGGGAGTAATTATTTGCCTTGCAATCTTGCCTTATAAGCTTAATTTTGGCGGCGCAATTTTTGATATCCTGTTTTATAAGGTTTAATTTTGGTGAAGTTTATGAAATATTTTTCTAAAATAAAATATCTCGGAACAAATTTTCATGGCTTTCAGGTTCAGCCCGAACTCAGAACTGTGCAGGGCGAGCTTAACGCGGCTCTTAATGAGGCTTTTGGTCTTCCTTGCAAGGTGACAGGCTGCAGCCGTACAGATGCAGGCGTTCACGCAAACGAGTTTTGCCTTACAGTTGAGTGCGACGGTGGCACGATTCCCGCAGACAAGCTTCCTGTAGCTGTTGCAAGGTTTCTGCCCTGGGATATCTCTCTTTTTTATGCAGAAAGATGCGATGACAATTTCCATCCAAGGTACGACGTTAAGGAAAAAGAATATCTTTACAGAATACTCAATTCGAGGGTAAACAACCCATTTGAGTTCGGACGAGCATGGTTTTTGCCACGGACAATTACCGATGACGGCCTTGATGCTATGCGCAAGGCGGCCAGCCATTTTATTGGAAGACATGATTTTTCTTCCTTTATGGCAGAGGGCTCTGACATAGAGGATACCGTGAGAAACGTAACGTCGCTCGCTATTGACAGAAATGGCGATTTTATCGAAATTCGTATAAGTGCAGACGGTTTTCTTTACAATATGGTACGTATTATCGTCGGTACACTTTGCGAGGTTGCTTTCGGTAGAATCTCACCATCTGACATTTCAAATATTATTGATTCAAAGGACCGTAGCAGAGCAGGCATGACAGCTCCCGCAGACGGACTTTATCTTAACAAGGTAACCTACTGATTTTTTCCAATAAAACCAAAGATTTAATAAAATACTTTCCATTTCCGTGTGACAAGATTTAATAAATGTCACACGGATTTTTTATTGGAGCAGTAAAATGAGTCGAACAAATAAAGTGATTAAAATAATAGGACTGACAATTTTTATTCTGACTGTTCTTGTTATATTAGCATTAGGGATTGTTGGTATATTTATTTATAAAAATGTAAATTTCGAAGCGGATGAAAGGCTTTTTGATAGCTCGCGAAGCTTTAATTCAACCTCCTTTTATGCAAATGAGGCTATTGGTGGAGAGTATAAGCCTGTACTCATTGAAACATCGGGAAGCATACGAAAAAGCCACTATTCACTTGATGAAATCAGCGGTTATGTGAAAGCAGGCTTTGTTGCGGTTGAGGATAAGATTTTCTATGAGCATGAGGGCGTTGATTTCAGGCGAACGTTGTTAGCGGCGGTAAACTATCTTCTGAAGAGAGATAAGGTGTTTGGCGCTTCAACCATAACTCAACAGGTGGTAAAGAATATAAGCGGAGATAATCAGCAAAAGCTTTCAAGAAAAATTTCGGAAATCGTAAGAGCCTTTCATATAGAACAAAAATACACTAAGGACGAGATTTTGGAGGTGTATTTAAATATAATTCCAATGAGTGAGAATATCTACGGCATTGGCTCTGCTTCCAAGGCTTATTTTGGAAAAGAGCCAAATGAGCTTACTCCTGCCGAAGCGGCAACTCTTATTGGCATAACAAATGCCCCAAGCGCTTATAACCCATATAACAATCCGAATGCGTGTAAATCCAAGCGTAACGTTGTATTAGGTGTAATGCGCACCGACGGAATAATAACTGAAGCAGAGTATAATAAGGCTATAAACGAGCCGCTTGAGGTAATACCGAGAGATGAGGCAGAGGACAGATTTGATTCTTGGTTTGTTGAGGTCGCAATAGATGAGGTAGTTTCAGGCCTCGCTTTAAAGTATAACATTACACCATCAGCAGCGCGAATCATGCTTTTGGGCGGAGGGTATAAAGTTTATACAACTATGGATATTGAGGCGCAGAAAATTCTTGAGGAATATTTCGAAAACGAGGCAAATTTTCCTGCAGAAACATCAAATGGGCTTAATTATGCCATGACTGTCATTGACTCAAAAACAGGAGATTTGTCAGCGGTTGTGGGTAGAGTGGGAAAAAAACGAGGAAACCGACTGCTTAACCATGCTACAACGCCTCACATTCCCGCATCAACGTTAAAGCCTATTGCGCTTTATGCTCCGCTAATTGATAATGGCTCGATAAACTGGGCAACAGTTTTTGATGATGTACCTGTGGAGTTTCACGAGTCGGACGGAGAATACAGGGAATATCCTCTGAACTCTCCAAACGTTTACGACGGACTTGTTACAGTCAAGGATGCTTTGAAAAATTCAAAAAATACAGTCGCGGTAAGACTTGGTAAAATGCTTGGGGTAAATAACGTATTCCAAAATCTGAAAAACAATTTTGGCATTGACAGCCTTATTGATAGTGAAAATGGAGTAACAGACAAGGCGATAGCTCCCATGGCTCTTGGTCAGCTGGGACGGGGAATCAGCCTTTTGAAGCTGACTGAATGTTATTCATGCTTCGCCAGTGACGGTGTTCATAGAAATGCTCGCTCATATATTGCACTTGCAGATTATAACGACAATGTAGTTATGACGTCAAAAAGGGAAGAAAACAGAGTCTTTAAGCAGTCAACGGCAAGGATAATGAATCAGATGCTGATGACTGTTACAAAAAGCGGCACGGCATCTTCAATAAAGCTTAAAAATATTGTTGATACGGCAGGAAAGACAGGCACATCAAGCGGTAACAGGGATAAAATGTTCGTGGGATATACTCCATACTACGTAAGTGGAATATGGTGTGGGTATGACAGGGCTAACGGTGACGTGGCATCTCTTTCAAAAAGCCATCTTGCAATCTGGGATGACGTAATGCTCAAAATCCATGAGAAAAGGCTAAAAGAAGGCGTGATAGAGTCCTTTTCAACCGATGGACTTATGTATCTGCCATATTGTATGGATTCGGGTGGTATATATTCAGAGGTTTGTGTATACGACCCGAGAGGAACAAGGCGCGATTTCGGCTATTTTACTCCCGATAATCAACCCAATGGACCTTGTGGCAGGCATATTTTATGCCTTTATGATGCGCAAAGCAAGGCTGTTGCCTGTGAAAAATGCCCGAAGGAAAATCTTGTAGGTGTGTCTTTAATTTCAGTGCCGGATAGAGCCTTCCCAAAGCAAATTTACGTCACCGACGCGGAGTACGTATACCGAGATATAGACGCATACGTGGAAAGACCGATTGATTATACCGTGCCGTACTTTGAATATGCTCTTGATGATGGTGTGTTTGTTGGAATAAGTAAAAGAAAAAAGCAATTTAATTCAAATTGCTATATTCACTCGGATTAGTATTTACTTTTTGACTTTCTTGTGCTAAAATATAGCAAAAGGAGGGCATTATGGAATACGAAATCAAATATTCAAATCGCAAAACAATAGCTTTGTGCATAAAGGACGAAAATGTAGTAGTTAAAGCCCCCTTTTTTACACCTAAAAGTAAAATTGACTCTCTTGTAAATTCTCATAGAGAGTGGATAGCTAAAAGCATCGAAAAGCAGAGAATAAAAAACGCAAGATTTGAAGGACTCACGGACGAACAAATCAAGGAATTAAAGCGTTGCGCAAGAATAATTTTAACTCATAAAACACAGTATTACGCAAATATTATGGGGTTAAAATTCGGCAGAATTACAATAACCAGCGCAAAAACAAGATTTGGCTCCTGCTCGAGTGAGGGCAATATATCATATTCCTACAGGCTGATGCTATATCCCGAGGAAGCCATAGATTACGTTGTAGTCCACGAGCTATCCCACCTGGTTCACATGAATCATTCTGCGGAGTTTTATAAGCTCATAGAATCTGTTTTGCCGGACTATAAAAAAAGAAGAATACTATTAAAGTAAGAAAAATGGTTGCACAGAAAATCTGCGCAACCTTTTTATATTTCGATTGTATGACTTATAAGCCGATCGCCCTCGTAGCAGAGCTTTAAAGAGAAAAATCTATTTTCTGTTTCCAGAAGCTCGAAGAAGATTTTATCACCCTCCCAGATAGGCAGGGAAGAAACATCCTCTTTTTTTACCCATTCAAGCTTACCCTCGTCACAGTTATAGTCGATTTTGCCTTCAAACTCGTCTGCGGTGAACAGATGCATATATTCAGTGCCGTAAAGGTCGGAAACAAAGGTTACGATACCGCGATATTGAAGCTTTTCAACATCAAGCCCTGTTTCTTCCTTTATTTCACGTCTTGCACAGTCAAATGGAGTCTCGCCATCCTCAAATTTTCCGCCAACGCCAATCCATTTATCCTTATTCATATCGTTTTGCTTCTTTATACGGTGTATCATAAGATACGCTCCGTCTTTCTCAATATAGCAAAGAGTCGTATTAAACATATAATAACCTCGCTTTCTTATATATTTTATCATTTTCAGGGTAGAATTTCAAGTAAAATAATATAATTTTTAAAGAAAATCACTTGACTTTTCATACAAATAGTGTATAATGATTAAGTGCTTAATTATTAATTAATTAACGATTATTTGAGAAAGGAATGTTTATGAACGAATCAAAGCTTTCGACGGCCATAAATATGATGATAAAAACCGACCATATGCATAGGGCGATGATTGATGCGAGAGTAGGTAATCTCGGGATTCACCGCACGCAGCACCGAATCCTTATGCACCTTGCAAGGCATGAAAAACTGCCATCGCAAACCGAGCTTGCAAAGCATCTTGATATAACACCCGCTGCCGTAACAGGAGCTCTTAAAAAAATAGAGCAAGACGGCTACGTGGAGCGCACCCTTGGTCATGATAATAGATATAATGAGCTCAGAATTACCGACAAGGGCAGAGAAATCGTAAAGCAGACAAGAATGATGTTCTGTCAGGCGGATAGTTCTATGTTTGACGGATTTACGGATGAGGAGCTTGATACGTATATTGCCTGCCTTGAAAAATTGCAGGCAAATATGAAAAAACAGTGTGAAAGGAAGGAAAATATATGAAAAGATGGTTTAAGTACGTAAAGCCTTACCTTTCGTCCTTTATTCTCGGACCTGTGGGAATGATAGTAGAGGTAATAGGTGAGATGTTTATGCCTTTACTTCTGCGTACGCTTATTAACGATGCTAACAACGGTACTCTTACTGTTGGCAGAAGTATTTTTGTTGCAGGAATGCTTATTGTCGTGGTTTTGCTTATGATGGCTGGTGGCGTTGCGGGCGCGTATTTTGGCGCGAAGGCGTCGGTCAACTTTGCCGCAGACCTGAGACGTGACCTTTATGAGAAGGTACAGCAATTTTCATTTGCCAATATTGACAAATTCTCTGCAAGCTCGCTTGTTACGAGAATGACAAACGACGTTACCCAGCTTCAGAACTTTGTGAATATGCTTCTTCGTATGGCGCTTCGTTCACCGGGGATGCTTATCGGCGGTATAATTATGGCGATTTACATCAAGCCCAGCCTTTCGGTAGTGCTTGCGGTTACAATGCCTGTTATGCTTGTTGTTATCTTTGTCCTCATTATGATTGGATTCCCGAGATTTGAGAAGCTTCAGAAGAAGGTTGATAAGCTTAATTCCACCGTTCGTGAGAACGTAACTAACGTTAGAGTAGTGAAGTCCTTTGTTCGTGAGGATTATGAGATTAATAAGTTCTCTACTGATAATGCCGACCTTAAAAATTCGGGTATGAATGCAGTTAAGGTGCTCATCTGGGCTGGTCCTGTAATGAACATCTTTATGTATATTACCGTTATTGCAGTTATCTGGCTTGGTCATAATATCGTTCTTGATAATGGTATGCAGGTTGGAGACCTTTCGGCATTTATAACCTACACAACTCAGATACTTTCCTCGCTTATGATGGTGTCAATGCTCTTTATGTTCGCATCCAGAGCTCTTGCTTCCGGCAAGAGAATTTGCGAGGTTCTTGATGAAAAAATCGACATAAACGATACAAATTCCGAGGCAGAGCATATTGTTACAAACGGAGATATAGAATTCAAGAACGTTTCGTTCCGTTATTATAAGAATAGCGAGGAGGCGGTGCTTGAAAACATAAATCTTAAAATAAATGCCGGCTCAACTGTCGGAATTATTGGTTCAACAGGCTGTGGTAAGACCACGCTTGTTTCAATGATTCCTCGTCTTTACAACGTTGACGAGGGTGAGGTGCTTGTTGACGGCGTTGACGTAAGAGAGTATTCACTTAAGTCTCTTCGAGATGGCATCGGTATGGTGCTTCAGAAGAATCTTTTGTTCTCGGGTACAATTGGCTATAATCTCCGTTGGGGTAAGGCTGATGCAAGGGACGACGAGGTTGTAAGAGCATCCACACACTCTGCGGCTCATAAATTCGTATCCACCTTTAACGAGGGATACGATACAGTTCTTGATAAAGGCGGTCTCAACCTTTCGGGCGGACAGAAGCAGCGACTTTGCATTGCGAGAGCGCTTCTTAAAAAGCCGAAGATACTTATTCTCGACGATTCCACAAGCGCAGTTGATACCGCTACTGAAAAGCAAATCAGAGATGCTTTCGCAACCGATTTGCAGGGCTGTACAAAAATTATTATTGCCCAGAGAATCTCATCCGTTAAGGATGCAGATTGCATTATAGTTATGAACGAGGGTAGCATCACAGGTATTGGTACGCACGACGAGCTGCTTTCTGGCAACGAGGAATACAGCGAGATTTATTACTCGCAAATGGATAAAAAGGAGGCGTAAGTATGGCAAGACAACTAACCGAGCTTCAACAGCAATATAACAGCGCCTCTCACGGCCAGTCTCTTCGAGGCAGAGGACCTGCCGGAAGAGCAAAGGGCAAGCCCAAGAATATGGGCAAAACCGTAAAGAGAATACTTTCTTACGTTGGAAAGTACAGAATACTTCTCATTCTTGTCCTTGCGTGTATGCTTCTGACTACCGTATCATCTCTTTGCGCAGGATATCTTATCGCTCCTATTATAAACAGAATTACATTGGCAGTAAATCCCGGTGCAATTCTCGACCCCAGCCCGCTTGAAATTGCGGCAGATTCGATAATTGAGGCATTTGTTTCAACCAAGCTTATTTCCTCTCTTATGGTGAATACCTGGGCAGAGGTCAGCGTTTACGTTTTTGCGGCACTTATCATTCTTGCTTTGGTTTATAGCATTTCATCATTTGGAAGCTATATTCAGGGCAGACTTATGTTGGCTGTTTCCCAGAATTCCATTAAGACTATAAGAGACGACCTCTTCCGCGCACTGCAGAGGCTTCCCGTAAGATACTTCGACGGCCATCCTACAGGCGAAATAATGAGCCGTTTCACTAATGACGTGGATAACATTGACGTTATGCTTAATAACTCGCTTACCTCTATCGTAAGCGGTGTTGTAACTCTCGTTGGAACATTCGTATTTATGCTTACAACAAACGTTTGGCTCACCTTGATTACAGTTGTGTTTATGCCTCTTCTTATGTTTGCGGCGGGTACTATTGCAAAGAATTCAGCAAAGTACTATGGCGCTCAGCAGGCTGCAATTGGCGCTGTGAACGGCTATATTGAGGAAACTATCAGCGGTCAGAAGGTTGTAAAGGTGTTCAACCACGAGGACGAGTGTATCGACGAGATGTCACTTCTTAACGAGGACCTTCGTGATAAGCAGCAAAAGGCGCAGTTCTGGGGCGGTGTAACAGGCCCGATAATGCATAATATCAGCCTTATTTCCTATGCGGTAACCCTTGGCGTAGGCGGTATTCTTATCGTGCTTACAGGCTTTACTCCCGGCGCGCTTACCGTCTTTGCTAACTACTCAAAGCAGTTCTCCATGCCTATAAGCCAGCTTTCTCAGCAGGTTTCCACACTTTTTGCGGCTCTTGCAGGTGCAGAGCGCGTATTTGCGGTAATGGATGAGACTCCCGAGGAGGCTGATGCCGAGGATGCAACCGATGAGAAAATCACAGGACACGTTGTGCTTGAAAACGTTACCTTTGGATACGTTCCCGAGAAGACCGTTCTTAAAAATATTTCTCTTTATGCAAAGCCAGGACAGAAGATTGCCTTTGTAGGATCTACCGGCGCAGGAAAAACTACGATTACTAATCTTCTCAATCGCTTCTACGATATCGAAGAGGGAACTATCACCATTGACGGTAAACCTCTGAAATCTTATAAGCGTGATTTTCTTCGTCAGAATATTGCAATGGTGCTTCAGGATACCCACCTCTTTACAGGAACTGTAAGAGAAAATATCCGTTACGGTAGGCTTGACGCCACCGACGAGGAGGTTATTGTCGCAGCCAAGACCGCAAGCGCACACAGCTTCATTATGCGTCTTGAGCACGGCTACGATACAATACTTGAGGGCGACGGAGCTAACCTTTCGCAAGGTCAGCGTCAGCTTCTCAATATTGCCAGAGCTGCTCTTTCAAAAGCTCCCATACTCGTTCTCGACGAGGCAACCTCGTCGGTTGATACCCGTACTGAGCGTCATATTGAGCACGGAATGGATAGACTTATGAAGGATAGAACAACCTTCGTTATTGCCCACCGCCTTTCCACCGTACGTAATGCAAATGCGATTATGGTTCTCGAGCGTGGTGAGATAATCGAGCGTGGTGACCACGACGACCTTCTTGCGCAAAAGGGCAGATACTACGAGCTTTATACAGGCTTGAAGGAATTAGACTAAAAAATATCCGCTGAGAATTATTTCTCGGCGGATTTTCTTATTGACACGTAGTTTTACATATGATATAATGAAAGAAAAAGGGGCAAAATCATGAATAATATTAAATCATTATTTTTACTATTAGTTGTTGCTTCTATGCTTTTATCCGTAGTATCTTGTTCAAAAAGCGATGCAGGAGGCGATTATTACGGCGGTGGTCTTACCAGTAGCGCGCCAAAAGCTGAGGGAGGCGCATCGGATTCTGGTGAGTCTGATGAGTCTAATGATTCTAATGAAGTAACCAGTCTTCCCGCAGGAATGATTACAGCGGGCGCATGGGTTGATAACGATAACTATGAAATGTGGCTGGATTTATTCTATCAGAGTGAAAATAGCCCCGGAAAATTCTATGATTATACCAAACCGAATGCCTCTTGGGGATTTAACTCTTTAAAGCGAATTAAGGTAACGGTTAACTGCGGTGCGGTTAATGTGGCAGGAGCAACGGTTGTTGCCTCTGATGCATCTGGAAATCCGTTGTTTACCGCAGTTACTGATGCAGCAGGAAATGCTTACTTGTTTACAGATGCTGAAAGCGGTAATATTACTGTAACGAGTGGTGACGGAACTGCTACTGCTGAGTTTACAAATGAATTGCGCGATATAAAGGTTGAGTTGTCTGAAACAGGAGTCAAGCTCAATATAATTGAAATTATGTTTGTGGTTGATGTTACCGGCTCGATGGGTGATGAAATTTCCTTCCTTAAAGCAGAACTCGCAGATGTAATTAATCAAATTTCGGCGAATAATTCCAAGGCGGTTATAAAGCTTGCGCTGCTATTCTACCGAGATACAGATGATAACGTGCCGTTCGATTATTACGAATTTACTGACGTTACAAATAGCAACGGACTTAAAGTGCAACAAGACGCTCTTAACAGTCAAAATGCTACTGGTGGTGGAGATTATCCTGAAGCAGTTGATGAAGCTTTGATGCGAGCAGTTAACCAACAGTGGAGTACAGGCGCTACCACAAAGATCATTTTCCATGTTCTTGATGCGCCTGCTCACTATACCACAACTAATGCGCAAAGGCTTGTTAATGCTACAAAAATTGCGGCAGAAAAGGGAATAAGAATTTGTCCTATCATTTGTAGCGGAGCTGCAGGGGAAACAGAGTATACTATGCGTGAAGCGGCGATTTATACCGGTGGAACGTTCATTTTCGTAACCGATGATTCAGGAATCGGAGGTTCTCACCATGATCCCGAACTTCCTAATGTTACAGTAGAGCTTCTCAATTCACTGATGGTGAGACTTGTGAATGGTTATCACACAGGAACCTATGCGCCTCCAATTTATTGGAAGGATGATCCTAATTTAGCATCAAATAAGTAAATTTTAGAAATAAAGAACAGGCGAGTCCATTTGGACTCGTCTTTTATAATTATTAATTTCTAAAAGTCCATACTATCTGAAGAATTAGATTTAGCGCGAAAGCAACATTCCAAACAATGATGGCCGTAGAATTTAAAGCCCCTCCAATGCAAATACAAAGAGCAAATATAGCAAGAGTGATTAAAAAACGGATGGAGCTTCCACCTGCTTTTAATGCTTTAAAAGCGCCGATTGAATAAAGTAACATTGCAATAAGAGCAAATAAAACACTTAATGCCCAATTTTGAAATTCACTAAATGGATCGTTGGGATTGACCAAACCAAAAAGAAATACAAATGATAATATATTAAATATAATACCAAATACTTGACTAACTTTTCCCATATAAGCCTCCACAGAAATAATTTTTGATTAATTTTTACTCAAGCTTTGCAAGCGCCTTTTCGATTCTTGCAAGGGATTCGTCCTTACCAATAACCTCCATAATTTCGGTTGCTCCGCCGGGAGTTGCGGTCATGCCCGAAACTGCGATTCGTACGCACCACATAAGTGTTCCGGTCTTGATCTGGAGCTTCTCTGCGATAGGCATAAGAGCCGCGAAGAGAGTATCGTTATCGTAGCTTTCAACGTTCTCAAGAATAGCCTTTGCCTCGGTTAGAACAGTATTGACAATCTCGAAATCAGCAATCTTGTTCTTCTTGTTGAGGAAAAGGTCCTTGTCATACTCGGGAAGAGTGATGAAGAATTCCATTCTCTCGTTGATTTCGGAGAGCTTTGCAATTCTGGTCTTAAGAAGACCGAGCATCTTTGCCTTGTTGATGTTCTCGGGAATTTCAACTGTAATAAATTTCTCAATAAGCTCGTTAAACTTATCGTCCTCAAGCTTGTGGATATACTCACCGTTGAACCAAAGGAGCTTCTCAAAGTCAAAAACAGAGGGGGACTTTGATACGCCGTCAATGGTGAATGCCGCTTTAAGCTCATCGAGGTTGAAGAACTCTGTTTCGCTCTCCTTGGGGCACCAGCCGAGCAGGGAAATGTAGTTAATGATAGCCTCGGGAAGATAGCCGTCATTTACGAGATCCTGGAATGAAACTGCGCCGTGACGCTTGGAAAGCTTGGAAACGTTGCCCTCAGCATCCTTACCCATAAGCAGAGGAAGATGAACGTAAACGGGTCTCTCCCAGCCGTATGCATCGTAGAGAAGAACGTACTTAGGAGTAGATGTGAGATACTCCGAGCCTCTTACAACGTGAGTAACGCCCATAAGATGGTCGTCGATTACGTGGCAGAAGTTATAGGTGGGGTAGCCGTCAGCCTTCATAAGAATCTGGTCCTGAAGCTCCTCGTTGTTCATGGAAATATCGCCAAATACCTCGTCGTGATAGGTGGTAACTCCCTCGGTAGGCATCTTCTGACGGATAACGAAGGGGATACCCGCCTTGAGGTTAGCCTCAACCTCTTCCTTGGAGAGATTACGGCAATGACGGTCATAGCCACCGGTTGCGTCAGCCTCGTGAAGCGCCTCGAGTCTTTCCTTTGTACAGAAGCAGTAGTAAGCATGTCCGAGCTCAACGAGCTTCTTGGCATACTCCATATAAATTTCCTTACGCTCTGACTGAACGTAGGGGCCGTGCTCACCGCCAACATCGGGACCCTCGTCCCAGAGAAGTCCTGTCATATTAAGAGTGGACTTGATAACGTCAGTAGCACCCTCAACAAGTCTTTCACGGTCGGTATCCTCTATACGAAGTATGAATTTACCGCCGTCATGCTTTGAAATTAAGTATGAATAGAGCGCCGTACGAAGATTACCTATATGCATATAGCCTGTAGGACTTGGCGCAAATCTTGTTACTGTCATTTTATGAGCTCCTTATGTGTTTTCAAAAATTACTTTTAATATTTTAGCATAAAAATTATATTTAGTCAATCAAAATAGGCAAAAATATTTGACAATATGCATTTAAATATGTTAAAATAAGTACAAAAAGTAAGAACAGGAGAAAAATAGTGCTTAAAACGTCATTTTCAAAATATCTTACGGCGTTTATAATCATAATTTGTGTCAGCTTCGCTATTCTAACAAGTATTATTACGTCTATGGTGCGTAATTACGTTACCGAGGAAACCGAAGGGAAGCTTGATAGAGCATGTAATATTATATACGAATATGTCTCAGGCGAAAATCCCAATAATCTTGAGGAAGTTACCGTAGCGGCGCAAACAATCGTTCTTCCCATGGTAAATCTTGATTCGCAATATGATGTTGCTATTGCAGATAAGGATGGCAAAATTGTTTTGACTACCTCTCACCCTAATTCGCTTACACCAGATGGGAAAAGGAAGCTTGTTACCGATATCGAAAACGGTATTGGCAGAATTGATATTGATTCCTTGAGGGACAAGCTTGAAGACGGGCACGCAACATATTCATACGTAGGAATAATCGGAAGCGCGATGAGAGACCAGTATATGATATGCGCCAGAGAACTATCAAGTGATGGCGATAATATTGGTTATATACTTACCTTTGCATCTACAACCAGAGAAACCAATCTTGTTTTGGCGACCAGAAGAGCGGTTATCAACGGCTCGATATGGGTAATGGTGGCTGCGGTTATCGCCGCATATTTCATTACGGCGCGCCTTGTGCATCCGCTCAGAAGCATGACCAACGCTGCCAAAAAGTTTGCAAAAGGTGATTTCTCGGTGCGCGTTGACGTCAGTGGAAAGCATCACGATGAGGTCACAGAGCTTGGAATGGCATTTAATAACATGGCAGAATCGCTTGATAGCCTTGAAAAGATGCGAAACTCATTCCTCGCTAATATCTCTCACGACCTCCGAACACCGATGACAACTATCGCGGGTTTTATTGACGGAATAAATTCGGGCGCAATCCCGCCAGAAAAGCACGAGTATTATCTCGGAGTGATTTCTGCTGAGGTGCATAGGCTTTCAAGACTTGTCTCGCAGCTGCTTGACGTTTCCAAGCTTGAGTCGGGCGAGCGTAAGTTCAATTACACCGACTTTGATATTGCAGAGGTCGCTCGATTGATTCTCATTTCCTTTGAAAAGAAGATTGATGAGAAAAGACTTGACGTTGAGTTTGATTCAGAGTTTGACGAAATGTATGCTTTTGCGGATAAGGATGCAATTTATCAGGTGCTTTATAACCTTTGTCATAACGCAGTTAAATTTGCCAGGGAAGAGGGCAAATTAAGAATCAAGCTTTCGCGCATTACAGACACAAAGCTCAAGGTGGCGGTTTACGACCAGGGCGTCAGCTTAACCGATGAGGATCAAAAGATGGTCTTCGAAAGGTTCTATAAATCCGACGAGAGTCGCGGCCTTGATAAGACAGGTGTTGGTCTTGGACTATATATTTCCAAAACAATTATTGACGCTCACGGTGAAACCATAGGTGTTGAATGTGTTGAGGATGATGGATGCGAGTTCTGGTTTACCTTAACCGAGGGCTCGGGACAGCAAAAGAGAAAACGATCTCAAGAGCTAACTTAAAAACAAAAACGGCAGGAAGAATTCTCTTTCTGCCGTAAAATATTTTCTGATTTTAGATAGTTCCTGTGACTGTCAATACTGCAACACCGGGGGTGGTTGTAACAACACCTGTATCAGTATCTCTGATATAGGTTGCAGCAGGTACGCTGATTGCGCCGTTTAGAGTAGTAAACTGACCGGTTTCCTCGTCGTATGTGTAGCCTGTTCCAAGCACGAGAGGCTGACTGTTGAGGTTAACCGTAATATTGCTGAGAGTGGGATTAAAAATATCAGTAACTATCAGATTGTCTGTTGCTACTACGGGAATATTACCTGCATTCTGAATTATAAAGGTATAGGTTACCTCGCTACCGCAGGTAACAGTTTCAGGACAAACTGCTTTTGCGATAGAAAGCAAGGGCTCATCTCTTGTGGGAACCTGTGCGCTATCACCAAGCTCGTCACAAATATCGTCGGCATTAGCAGTCACGTAATTATATATTGCGGAACCCGCAGAGAGAGGTGCAAATTCGTTTGCCCTTACTTCGTAGAGCAGAGTTGCGACTCCACCGGCAGGTACGTCAATGCCCGAAATTACAAGAGGAGGACCTGCATTTACTACCGGAGCAGGCTGCAAAACACCGTTCAGATAATAAATTATAGAGCCGTTAACGTAGGTTAAAGGAACTACGTTAATTCCTCCGTCAAGAGCGTAGATGCCGAGATCGTCAGTAAGCGTAATGTTATTTTTATCTACGGTATCACTATTTACCAAAGTGACTGCATAAACTATATTGTCACCGGGACCGTAGTCTGTTGTTACAGCGGTTTTTGTTAAACTTACGCGTGTAATAACCTCTCCTTCCGTAACGTTTGAGTTGGTAACTCTGCCGCCAAAGGAAAGAGAAGCCTGATTGTAAAAGGTTGCCATTTTAATCTCCTTGTTTTTTGGGGGAATAATCCCCTCGCTACAGTTTATGCAAAAAACAGAATAGTTGACATATTTAGATATTGACAATTTTGCTTTTGTGTGGTAGAATATAAAAAGTTATGCGGGCGTGGCGGAATTGGCAGACGCGCCAGACTTAGGATCTGGTGGTTACCCCGTGCAGGTTCAAGTCCTGTCGCCCGCACCAAGCAAGGAGATGGAGTCTTTTGATTCCATCTCCTTGCTTTTTAGAAGCGAAAGGACTTGAAGTAGGAGCCGTGTAGAAAACTCTTCCGGTGGACGAGTTTTCCCGGCGAATGACTGACGAGCGCAGTTCGCGAGGAGAATCAAGTCCTGTCGCCCGCACCAAAAAGCAGTTCCCCAAAGGGAACTTTTTTGTTTGGGGACGGACTTGAACACTGTTAATTGCTGTGCAATTACGGGTTCGCCGACGACTCGCAAGCATAGTCGTCTCGGGCGTTAGGCAAGCCTTACTTCCGATACTCCTTGTTTTGCTCGGGCACTTCGGTAAAAACAGTTATCAACTATTTTTACCTCGCTTACCTGTCGCCCGCACCAAAAAAATGACTGTAATTTTGATACAAAATTGCAGTCTTTTTTTATCCAAACCGCAGGTTTGGTATATCATCACCGCACGAAGTGTGGTGGATATCATCAGCCCATTGAGCTGTATATCATCACTCATCAGAGTGTATTCTCCTGCGGTTTAATGATATACAATGCTTCGCATTGATGATATACTCGTCCAAAAGCGAGATATACTCGTTTTCGGACGGATGATATACACTTTCTACGAAAGTGATAAATTTGCATGCCTTTTTATTTTTATCAGCAAAAAGCCAATAGTTCATTTTATCCCCTTATCGTTCAATTTATGGGATATCGTTCAGTTTTTGCTTTTCGTAAGGTTGTTATTGATTTTGGTTAAGGTATGTGATATAATAAACTCAATTATAAATAAGAATTTAATGAGGTCATTTATATATGAACGCAAACTTTGAAATTAGTGAATTGGTCATTGAAACAGAAAGATTGGTATTACGTCCGTTTAGGCAATCCGACCTACACGATTTCAATGAATACGCATCTGTCCCGGGTGTAGGCGAGATGGCAGGTTGGAAACATCACGAAACAATTGAAAAAACGCAGGAAATCTTGGATATGTTTATTAAAGAAGATAAAACCTTTGCAATTGTTTTCAAAAAGAATAACAAAGTAATCGGTTCTCTCGGTGTTGAAAAATATGGGCTTGAAGACAAATTGACCGAATTTAATGGCTATTATGGCCGTGAGATTGGTTACGTATTATCGAAGGATTACTGGGGCAAAGGCATTATGCCTGAAGCAGTGGGGGGCGTAATTGACTATCTGTTCAACGATTTGAATCTGGACTTTTTAACATGCGGATACTATGATTTTAACGATCAATCTAAAAGAGTTCAGGAAAAGTGTGGCTTTAAACCTTACCGAAAGCTTGTTATGGATACTCGGTTGGGAACAAAAGAACCCGGCGTCCTAAATATGCTTATCAATCCTAACAAGAATATTTCGCTTGTGTTCTCCCATCCCGAAACGTTGATTTACAAATAACCGTAAATCCCAATTTATCGGTGAACTTGGTTAAAATAAAAAATGTATCCATTTAATTGTTTTGCACCTATAACGCTAAAACTTGCACCCACTCGAAAATGGTATCAAAATTTTAGATCACTCACAAATAAAACAACCCCGACTCGATCGGGGTTATTTTATTTGATATGGACTACGCAGCGCAAATCAAGTTTTTTGCCCGCACCATAGCCTTGATTTTAGCTGTAAAAAGTGGTATAATCTAAACGATAAGTAGTGTGATTTTAAAAAACGAAAAAATACTTAAATCAACACATTATGCAATTGTTGTTGTTCAATTTTTCTCTTGAGGTTGGTAAAATATAGACACAATAAAACAACCGAAAAGGAGAAACAAAATGAACACAGACAAAATTTATGCAGAATCCATCGCAAAGGAATACGCGCCCAAGGATAACTCCAAAATCGTAGCACTTCGCAAGCTTGACAAAAAGGCAAAGATGCCCGCAACTATTTTCACCTACACCTTCGGCATCTTTTCATCGCTCGTGTTGGGCACGGGAATGTGCTTTGCAATGAAGGTTATCGGCAGCGGTATCATTGATATGATAATAGGAATAGTCGTTGGCATTGTTGGTATGGTTGGATGCGGTGTTAACTATCCTATCTATAAAAAGATGCTTGAGAACGGCAAAAAGAAGTATGCTTATCAGATCGTAGAGCTTGCAAGAGAAATAAGCGACGGCAAATAATCATTCGCGGAGGTGTGTATTATGAATAGAAATGAAAGTAAATATTTCAATACGGCAATCAAAATGGACGAAGCCCTCATCACCCTCCTTGAAAAGAAAGATTTTGAATTTATTACCATTAAAGAAATATGTGATACAGCAGGTGTAAACCGCTCTACCTTTTACTTGCATTACGATAACACCTCTGATTTGCTTCAGGAAACGGTGCGGTATATTGTTGGTAAGCATCTAAAATATTACGGAATAGATAATCAACACTTATCCTTGCAATTCGAAAATTGCAGGCAAGAAGAGCTACTGTTTATAACCGATGAGTATCTTGCTCCATATCTGACGTTTATCAAGGAAAATAAGCGCTTGTTTAAGGTGTCTATAAAGCGTTTTCATTCAATGCATATGGATGATGTATACAGCGAAATGTTTGAGCGTATCTTTTGTCCTATACTTGCTAGATTTCGCGTTCCCGAGCTCGAGCGTTCCTACGTAATAAAATTCTATTTAACAGTTGTATTTGCTGTTATTAACGAATGGCTTGAAAGGGATTGCTCGGACGACAAGGAAACAATTGTTAAGGTAATATTGGATTGCGTGTTGGGGGAGAGAAAGGTAAATGGATAGAACGTTTAAGCTCGCCCTTACGAGCTTGGCATTCAACGTAATTTTTGCAATCTATCATCTCGTATTAGGATTGGTAACACGCTCGTGGTGGCTTCTGACACTCGGCACATATTACCTCGTTTTAAGTGTTGTTCGTTTTATGGTGTTACGCTTCAAATCAAACGAGCGCTTTATTACTAAACTAACCGGTTGGATGCTCATAACAATGTCCGTTCCTCTTGCAGGAACAGTCATACTCTCTGTAGTTAAGGACAGGGGACATGAGCTTCATATGATAGTAATGATAGCAATGGCTGCCTATGCATTTACCAAGATTACGCTAGCAGTAATGAGATTTATACAAGCTCGTAACAGCGATTCGGCGACGCTTATCACGCTAAGAAACATATCATTAGCCCATGCTTTCGTTTCAATATTTGCATTACAGCGCTCAATGCTCGTGTCCTTTGATGGAATGATGGATACCGAAATAGTGATTATGAACGCCGCGCTTGGTTCTGTTGTATATGTGATTGTCCTTCTTCTCGGAATAAATCTTATTAAAAACAGAAGGATACTGTTCAAGAGCATAGAATAATTTGCTTCGAAAAAACTGATTATCATGAGTGTTTAGTTGACAGAAGAAAAAATTTGTGATATAATAGCACAAGATTATAATACAGCGATGAGCTGTTTGAATTTGGAGAACTTTTATGAAGGATATAAAAGGCATAGTTGCCAAAAATATATGCGAACTTCGTCAATTAAACAATATGACGCAGCTTGAATTAGCTGAAAAATTAAACTATTCGGATAAAGCGATATCCAAGTGGGAAAGGGCTGAATCCTGTCCCGATATTTCCGTGCTTGTTCAAATTGCCGAGATGTTCGGAGTAACGGTAGACTATCTTGTTAATGAAGATAATAAAAAGCCCGATTTAAATAAGGGCACATCGGATGAGGGCAGGTATAATCGCAGAGCGATTGCATATATTTCGGAAAGCTGCGCTTGGATAATTGCTATTGTTGCATTTATTATTACGACCTTGATTTTAAAACAAACGACTTTTCAATTCCTTTATTTTGCCTACGCATTGCCCGTGGCGATGATTGTTAAGCTCGTGTTTAACTCTGTATGGTTTAATCCAAGACATAATTATCTCATCATATCCATTTTGATGTGGTCGCTTCATGCAGCGATACATATTACGTTTTTGTATTTTGGAATTGACGTCGCCCTTATCTATATAATAGGTGTTGCAGGGCAGATCGTTATAGTTCTTTGGTCTTTCATCTCAAAACCTAAAAAGTAAATAATAGTTAGAAAAAATCCTCGTTTTCATTGGAAAAACGAGGATTTTTTGTTGCTTTCTACGGGCGGTAGAGCGGTAGAGCTAAAACTCTACTGCTCGAAAACAAGATATAGACCTGCATGGAAGAACAGTCGATTGACTTTCTTTGACAAATTAAGATATAATTGAGACAATGATTTAAAAAAGGAGTAAAAAAATGACCAAAGAGATACCGATTTTCTTTTCAACCGATGATAACTATATACCGTTTTTGGATGTCGCAATTTCGTCTTTGATTTTAAATGCGTCAAAGGAATTTGAATATAGAATTGTTGTTTTGAACACAGGACTTAATGCGGAGAACGTTAGTAAGGTTAAGCAAAACGAAAAGCCAGGCTTTAAAATTGATTTTGTTGATATTTCCGAGGACGTTGAGAGGATAAAGACGAGATTGAAGAACGTTTATCACTTCTCAGTTGTTACGTACTATCGACTTTTTATCGCATCGCTTTTCCCTGAGTATGACAAGGTAATATATTTGGATTGCGACCTGGTGATTTTAGGCGATATATCCAAGCTTTATCATACCGAGCTTGCTGATAATATCTTAGCAGCGGCGCCCGAGCAGTTCGTTCAGAATACAAAAGAGTTCAGATTATATGCAAAAAATGCGCTTGGCGTTGATCCCGATGGATATGTTAACGCTGGAGTGCTTCTTATGAATCTTAAGGAATTCAGAAAAAATGAGATAGAAGAAAAATTCGTTCATCTTATAACCGAGTATGATTTCGATTTGCTTGATCCTGACCAGGCATATTTAAATTATCTATGCTTGGGCAAGATTCACGTTCTTCCAAATGGATGGAATAAGGAGCCTATGCCCCTTGCCTGCGAGGGTGAAAAGAACATAGTGCATTATGCTTTGTATAAGAAGCCTTGGCAGTATGACGACGTAATGGATGGCGAATATTTTTGGAGTTATGCAAAAAAATCGCCATTTTACGATGAAATATGTCAAAGAAAAGATAATTTCAGTGAGTCTGAAAGGGCGCAGAAGGAAGCCACAGCCCACGAAATTCTTGAGCACGCCTTGAGGATTATTGACTCAGAGGATACCTTCTCAAAACAACTGTGTAATAAATGAGGATCGTGGTATGGAAAAATCAGAGCATAAGTTAGAGCTTCTAAAGCGAATTGAAGAGCTTGAAAAACAACAGCTTTGGCATCTCGACGTAGAGGATGACCCTGAAACCTATCCGCTTATGCCGGATCGGGTTGATTATCTGAATGAAAAGCTCTCAAGCAAAATAAAAAATCGAATCGCAAATTTCCTTGGCACGAGATTCTTCGAGGGAATGATTGCCAAGCGTCAGTTAATTATAAAGGAAGTCCGCGGAATTGAAAACTTTACCGCGGTAAGCGGTGGCAAGATTGTTACCTGCAATCATTTCAGTATAAGTGATAATTACGCTGTCTGGAGATCGTTGCGCGATCATATGGGCGGTAAAATGTTATACAAAATTATCCGTGAGGGAAATTATACAAATCCTCCGAAGCCTTTTGGCATGATGATGCGACATTGTAACACACTGCCTCTTTCCAGCCAGACGTCTACTATGAAGAAATTTCTTCGAGCTGTTAAGGTGCTGCTTGAGCGCGGAGAAACTATTTTGATCTATCCAGAGCAGGGAATGTGGTGGAATTATCGCAAGCCTAAGCCCATGCAGGACGGGGCGTTTACACTTGCCATCAGAAATAAAACTCCCATAATACCTATTTTTATAACCATGGAGGACAGCGACTTCCTTGATGATGACGGATTTTTTGTACAGGAGTATACGGTACATATTTTACCTGCTATATATCCTGACGAAACGCTGACAAACGTGGAGGCAAGAGACAAAATGAAAAGGGAGAACTACGGGGCTTGGGTAAAGGTTTACGAGGACTTTTATAAAACGCCTCTTGTTTATTCAGAACAATGAAGCTGTATCTTTCAATCATAGGCATTTCAATGGCGATAATATCCGCTGTGAATATACTGCTTGAGACTGCCTCGTGGTATTATATAATTATAGCGGTGGTTTGGTGTACTGCGCTTCAATTTGCTCTTGACGGCGCTATTGCTATTATCATAAACAAAATGCCTGACAGGTGGTTTGGCATAGATAATCCGTTTTATGAGGTTTCAGATAGAGAAAGAGAGTTATACAAGATACTGAAGGTAAGGCTGTGGAAGGATAAGGTGTGGGAACTTGGTGGTCTTGGTGGATTCAGTAAGAGAAAACTCAACGAGCCGAACAATCCTGAATACATTGAAAAGTTCATTATTGAATGTAACAAGGGCGTGCTTACGCACAGACTTGCATATCCTATCGGCTTTTTGGCGATGCTCACATTGCCAAATGCTTGCGCGATTACAATAGCGCTCCCTGTTGCCATTGTAAATTTGTTTTTATGTATCCTGCCGACACTTGCTCTTCGATATAACACTCCTATGCTTAAGTCAGTGCTAAAAAGACTAAAAAAACGAAAATTAAGTGAAATTTCATAGCAGAATTCTAAAAGGCGACGCAATGAGTGTTGCCTTTTATGTTTTGCTATCTGGAAAATAAAAAAATGACAAGTATACTTGGCAGTAATATAATATGGCTTTGACAAGAAAACTTGTCATGATATAAAACATACGAGGTTACTTATGGAAAAAGAAATCGTTTTAGAATTGAGCCGAAAGGAAAACGAAGGCAGACATGACGAAATGGAAAAGAATGCGTATGGCGGCGCTTCAAAGGTCGGAATGCTAGTAGGCGGCATTGTTTGCGTGGCGTTAGTTCTTTTGTCGGAATTTCTCTTTAAAATTCCTGAAATAGGACTTGCCGCATGGCTTGTTTATTTTGCTATGCAGGGGAGTCATTCTATTAGCCTGTATGCGCAGTTGAAAAAACATAGCAGGCTTATATATGGAATAGTTTATATTGCTTTTTCGTTCCTTTTTCTTGTTGCTTTATGTATGATGTAGTTGGTGGAAGAAAATGGATGAAAAGCTTGTGTTAAAAAACAATTTAAAGGCTATAAGATCAGAGAAAAACATCTCTCAGCACCAGCTTGCAGATATGGTCGGCGTGTCAAGAAACACCATCAGCTCTATAGAAACAGGACAGTTTAATCCAACTGCAAAATTAGCTCTGATTTTGTGTATTGCGCTTGATAAAAGGTTTGAGGATGTGTTTTATTTTTAATTTGTGGCTTAAGAGAAAATTTAAAATGAATAATCTTGCACTTTATAAAACTATGTGATATAATGTTGTTTGATCGAAAATCTTGCTTAGATATTAAGCATTTAAGGAGATAATTATGGAAAATATTAGAATTCAAGACGATCTTTATATGTTCGTTAACCAGCAAAAACTTGAGGAGCTTGTTATTCCCGATGATAAGCCCGTTGCAGGCGGTTTTTCTGAGCTTGCAGACGGAGTAGAGAAGATTATGATGGACGAGTTTTCCACCATGTCCGAGAACAAGTCATATCCCAACGACTATCTTGCAAGAGCTTGCCAGCTTTATGCTATTGCAAAGGATGCTGACAGAAAGGGGGAGCAGGGCATCTCGCCCGCGCTTAAACGTCTTGCGCTTCTCAATGACATCAACGGTGTTGAGGATTTCGGCCGTCTTTACAAGACACTTTCATTGAATGGAATTCCTACTCCTATCAATATCGGCGTTGACACTGATATGAAGAACACAAAACAGCGTCTCGTATATATCCAGGGCGCAAGCGTGATTCTTCCCGACGCTTCCTATTACAAGCCTGAAATGGCTGCGCAGAAGGAGCAGATTATCGGCATCTGGACAAACGTTGCCAAGGCAGTTATGGCAAAGACTGATCTTACGCCCGAGCAGCAGGAGCAGTACGTTAACGACGCGCTTGCATTCGACGAGATTCTCGGTGGACTTGTTAAGACAAGTGAGGAATGGTCGAGATACGTTGAAATGTACAATCCCATGGACGAAAAGGCTGTTGCAGAAATGCTTAAGCCTCTTGATTTTGATGTGGTGCTTAACGATTTGTTCGGCAAGCTTCCTGCTACTATTGTTGTAACAGAGCCTCGCTTCTTCGGTGAATTTGGTAAGGTGCTTAACGCTGAGACTCTTGAGCTTTACAAGCACTGGGTATACGTAACAGGTCTTCTTCACTCCTGCTCCTATCTTTCCGAGGAGCTTCGTGATCTCGGTGGCGCATATCACCGCGCTCTTACCGGCGTTGCTGTTATGCAGCCTATTGATAAATTTGCTTATAACCTTGCATCCGGTATGTTCTCCGAGCCCGTAGGTATTTACTACGGTGAGAAGTACTTCGGCGAGGAAGCAAAGAAGGATATTACCGAGATCGTATATCAGATTATTGATACATACAAGTCCCGTATTAAGACTAACGAGATTCTTGGTGAGGAAACCAAGGAGAAGGCTATTCTTAAGCTCTCTAAGATGGGCGTAAAGATGGGCTATCCCGACAAGTCAAGAGCAATTTACGAGAAGCTCGTATTTAATCCCGAGGATTCGCTCTTTGATATCGTTCTTTCTCTTAAGGCAATCAAGGAGCTCGACTCTCTTTCTAAGCTTGATATGCCTACTGAGCCCGAAAACTGGGCAATGCCCGGTCATATGGTAAATGCATGCTACGATCCCTTCGTAAATGACATTACATTCCCTGCGGCAATTCTTCAGGCACCCTTCTACTCCTTGAAGCAGACCAGAAGCGAGAACCTTGGTGGTATCGGTGCGGTTATCGGTCACGAGATTTCTCACGCATTCGACTCTAATGGTGCAAAGTGTGATGAAAACGGTAATATTAACAACTGGTGGACAGAGGATGACTTTAATAGATTTGAAGCAAAGGTTAACCAGATGATAGAGCAGTTTGACGGCATTGAGCTTCCTTGGGGTAAGGTTAACGGCGCATTCATCGTTAGCGAGAATATGGCTGACAACGGTGGAGTTGCAGTAACTCTCGATATTATGTCGAGAACAGAGGGCGCATCCTACGAGGAGTACTTCTCCAACTGGGCAAGAGTTTGGTGTCAGAAGGCAAGACCTGAGTATTCTCAGCTTCTTCTTTCGGTTGACGTTCACGGTCCTTGTATGCTTCGTGCAAACATTACCCCCAGAAACTTCAGTGAGTGGTATTCAACCTTCGGTGTAGTTGATACCGATAAGATGTATATTGCTCCCGAAAAGCGTATAGTTATTTGGTAATAAAATATTTAATAAAATTTAAAAAAGTACTTGATTTTTGCAAACAAGTATGATATAATACATCAGGTAAAAATGTGATTGTATGTAATGTTGTGTCGAAGGACCCTCTCAGCCTGAGATTTTGACAGAGCATAGGTCGCTTAAATTTAAAGGAGAAATAAAATGGCTAATATTAAGTCCGCAAAGAAGCGTATTCTTGTTAACCGTACCAAGGCACTCCAGAACCAGATGGTTAAGAGCCAGCTTAAGACTGTAATCAAGAAGTTCAGCGCTGCTGTTGAGGCAGGCGATAAGACCGCTGCTTCTGAACTTTACAGACTTGCTGTTAAGAAGGTAGACCAGGCAGTTGCTCACGGTATCCTTCACAAGAACAACGCGGCTCACAAGAAGTCCGAGTTCACCAAGAAGTTCAACGCAATGGCATAATTGCAATATAATTAAGTCCGCCTTAACCCAGCGGACTTTTTTATTTTTGTGACTTGGTCACACTCGCCGAAATAAACTCTTGACTATTCTTTATTTATATGGTAATATTATTATAGAAATAAAAACTCCACGAAAGGAGAAAAAATATGTCAAATAGAAATTATGAGCATCTCAGCAAGGAAGTGTCTGATCGCATTAAGTATGATAGGGAAAACGGCACACGTCCTAATTTTGCTGCTGACGGCAGTAAAGCGCAGAGAAGAAATATGAGCTCAGACAAGGAGTCGGCTTGGCGTCCTGCGTATCTTCGTGACGTTGATAAGATTTTGCACAGTCCTTATTACAATAGATATACCGATAAAACTCAGGTATTTTCATTCTACAAGAATGACGATATAACACGTCGTGCGCTTCACGTGCAGCTTGTTTCACGTACCGCACGTACTCTTGGCGCAGTGCTTGGTCTTAATCTTGATCTTATTGAGGCGATAGCGCTTGGACACGATATTGGTCACACTCCCTTCGGTCACGCAGGCGAGAGATTTATCAGCGAGGTTTATCACGCTGAGACAGGCAGATATTTCAACCACAACGTTCACTCGGTAAGAGTGCTTGACGGCATTTTCGATCATAACATCACCCTCGATACACTTGACGGTATTATCGGCCATAACGGTGAGTTCGAGATGGATGAGTACCGTCCCGCATTTTTGGATGGCTTCGATGCCTTTGATAAGATGGTTGAGGGATGCTACGTTGATGAGGCTAATATTATTAAGATAATTCCTTCCACCCTTGAGGGATGCGTTGTGCGTGTATCCGATATTATTGCATATCTTGGCAAGGACCGTCAGGATGCAGAGAGAGCAGGGCTTATCGACTCATCCCACGAGATCGGTGATGCAGGTATTGGTACTATCAACTCTGATATTATGAATAACCTTATGGTTAATATTATCGAGAATAGCTACGGCAAGCCCTATATTAAGCTTGATGAGGAGCATTATCAGAGTCTCAGCAAGGCAAAACGCGATAATTACGAACAGATTTACAAGAAGGATCACGTATCCCGCGTGCTTGACGATAGCGTAAAGCCTATGATGCAGAGAATGTATTATCAGTTACTTCACGACCTTAAGACAGGGAAGAAGAGCTCGCCTATTTTCAAGCATCACGTTGATTTCGTAACCGCTAACCATTATGCGCACAGTATGCCTTATATGGAAAACGAGCCTAATCAGATTGTTGTTGACTATATCGCGTCAATGACAGACGATTATTGCACAGAGCTCTTTAAATTCTTGTTCCCCAAGAGCCCCATTGATATTCAATATCACGGATACTTTGAGGAGCTTGAGCCTCCGAAGCTTTAATATAAAAAGGCGGATTTTGAATCCGCCTTTTTACTAATAATGAAAAAAGCAGTCCCAAAAGGACTGCTTTTTATCATTAGTTGGATATATAAGGAAGAAGCGCCATCTGACGTGCTCTCTTAATAGCAACGGTAAGCTGTCTCTGGTGAAGAGCGCAGTTGCCGCTAACACGTCTGGGGAGAATCTTTGCTCTCTCAGAGGTGAACTTTCTGAGCTTAGCTATATCCTTGTAATCAATCTCAGTAACCTTATCCTGACAGAAGATGCAAACCTTCTTTCTTCTGTGGTTCTGGTGGAATGCGGGACGCTGATTGTTTTCCATTATAGTTTATCAACCTTTCCGACTCACGATTTCTATGTTTCAACCGCCACAGTGAGCCAAGTGACAGTCGGACGATTCTGCTAACCTAATTAGAAGGGAAGGCTCTCGTCTGTGGGAATTTCCTCAAAATCAGCACTTGCAGTGCTGTCAAACGAAGGATTGCCGTATGCTGCAGGAGTATAACCCTGAGTCTTAGGCTCACCGGAGTTCTGTGCAGAAGCAGCAGGAGCGCCGAAGCTAACCTCGTCAGCTACAACCTCAGTAACGTATCTCTTCTGTCCCTGATTGTCGGTCCAGTTTCTTGTCTGAAGGCTACCGCATACGATGATGCTGCTACCTTTCTTGAAATAACGAGAAACAAATTCAGCCTGCTGTCTCCAGGAGACAATATTGATAAAATCTACAGACTGCTGACCTTGATCAGCCTTGGAATAACGACGGTTTACACCGATAGAGAAGCTACAAACCGAAATACCACTTGTAGTTTGCTTAAGCTCAGGATCTGCCGTCATGTGGCCCATAAGAATGACCTTATTTAAATCTGCCATAGCTATATGACCATCCTTTCCTTTTTAATCTATGCAATTAAAAACTGCGAAAATTGCGAGAATTATGCCTCAGTTGCTTCTGCAACTTCAGCGGACTCTGCAGGAACTACAACTTCCTCAGCTGCGGGAGCCTTCTTTGCAACCTTAATGGTTGTCATGTAACGGATAACACCTTCGGTGATACCGAATACACGGTCAAGCTCTACAGGGAAGCTGGGTTCGCTCTTGTAAGAAACAAGCACATAGTATCCCTCGGTTACATAGTTGATAGGATACGCAAGTTTGCGCTTGCCCCACTCGTTAACCTCAACGTCAGTGCCGTTGTCGTTAATGAGCTTTACGAACTTCTCAACGGTAGCCTTGGTATCTTCCTCAGAAGCATTACCACTAACAACAAAGAGAGTCTCGTAAGAACAAATCTTCTTTTCCATCTGAATTTTACCTCCTTTTGGTCTTTTGGCTGCCTTACGGCAACAAGGGGTTGGACATATTTGCCCAAACTACCAGAGTATTATATCACAAGCATTTTCATTTGTCAATGCTTTTTTTTATAAAATATATATTTTATATTGATTTTTTTATAATCTTATTGTATAATACTTGTTGGAGGTATGGCTCATGGTAACAGAATTTGCAGATGCAAAAATAAATCTGTATCTCGACGTCGTTGGCGTCAGAGAAGACGGATTTCATAATATTAAAAGCGTTATGCATTCTATTTCGCTTTGTGATAAGCTTACCATCGAGGCTTTCTTATCCGATAAGACAGAGATAGAGATCGTACATGATTCATCAGAGCTTTCTAATGATAAGGATAACCTTATTTATAAGTCTGCCTTGAAATATCTTGCCAAATATGGCTTGAATGCTCGCATTAAGATAACCTTGGAGAAGAATATTCCCATTGGCGCAGGACTTGGTGGCGGCTCCTCTGATGCCGCTGCAACGTTCCGCGGTCTTAACCGTATATTCAAATGCGCTGATAGAGAGGCATTACTCAAATTATCGGCCGAAATAGGCAGCGACGTTCCTTTTTGCCTTATTGGTGGAACAGCTATGTGCGAGGGTAGAGGAGAAATTCTAACTCCATTGAATACCGACTTATATCATCATTTTGTTGTAGCTATTGGGGATAGCAGGGTTTCTACGCCTAAGGCATACCGAGACCTTGATGAAAGGTTTGATTACAATTTCGCAAACAGAAGCAATAATGAACCCTATTTCAAAACATTGTACAATATTTTTGAAGAGGTAATAACTATACCTGAAATTGATGAAATAAAGGAAATTATGATAAAAAGCGGGGCAGAAAAGACTCTTATGAGCGGAAGCGGCCCTTCTGTTTTTGGAATTTATGAAAACGAGGAGTCGGCTCGCTTTGCGGTCGAGTCTTTGCAAAAGCTTGGTTTTAGGGCTTATTACGCAACCTCTGTAGAAGTATCAAAGGTGGATTCTATATGATTTATGACCTTATTGCGCCCTTTTATGATTCGGTCAATTCACATATTGACTATAAGTCCTGGGCGGATTTTATTGAAAAAATATTTCAAAAAGAAATGAAGCAAAAGCCTGAGTTGGTGCTTGATTTAGGATGCGGAACAGGTAGAATGACTGTCGAGCTTTCAAGACGCGGCTATGACATGACGGGTATTGATTACTCTACCGAAATGCTTGGAATCGCCCGAGATGCAGCCGACGAGGAAGGGCAGGATATTTTATGGTTATGCCAGGATATGCGCGAATTTGAGCTTTATGGCACAGTTGATGCAGCGGTTTGCTGCCTTGATTGTATAAATCACCTTGAAAGTGAAGAAGACCTTCAAAAATGCTTCTCGCTTATTCACAATTATCTTATTCCTGACGGAATTTTTGTTTTTGATATAAATGCCAAGCACAAATTCGAAAATTATTACGGAAATAACACATACGTAATGGAAGAAAATGACGTATTTTGTGTTTGGGAAAACGAATACGATAAAAATGAAGAAATTTGTGATTTCTATATAACCCTTTTTGAACAGGTTAATGGCGGAAAGTACGTCAGACATGAGGAAAATCAGCAAGAGCGTATGTTTACGCTTGAAAACGTAAAAAAATCCTTGGAAAAATGTAATTTAGAGTTTATCGGGGCTTATGATGACTTCGATTTTAATCCGGGAGACGACTCCTCGGACAGAATATATATTGTAGCAAAATGTAGAAAGTGAAAATGTAATGGCAGAAAATAAAACAGTAAAATCAACTATACTCAGAGCGATGACCACTGACGGCTCTGCTCGAATTTTAGTTATTAATTCTAAAGAAATTGTTAATGATGTAGTAAAATATCATAAGACGACTCCTACTGCAACAGCAGCGCTTGGCAGACTTGTAACCGCCACCTCTATGATAGGAACTATGCTTCCCGAAAACGGTGATACTGTAACAATTAGCATTGACGGTGATGGCGAGGCAGGCAGACTTCTCGCTGTTGGAGATTATTTTGGAAACGTTAAGGGATATATTCAAAATCCAGGTGTTAATCCGCCTAAAAAGCCTAACGGAAAGCTTGACGTTGGCGCAGCGGTTGGCGCAGGTACAATTTCATTCGTTAAATCGGTTGGCGCAATAGAGCCTCAAATTGGTACGATTGAGCTTGTTTCGGGTGAAATTGCAGAGGATATTGCTACGTATTTTGCTCGCAGCGAGCAGGTGCCTACCGTTCTTTCGCTTGGAGTGCTTGTTGACACCGATTACAGCTGTCTTGCGGCTGGCGGTGTGCTTATTCAGCTTATGCCTTTCCCGGATGAAGCAACCGTTGATTTAATTGAGCGCAATGCTGCTGATTTGGTGAATATTTCAAGATATTTCGAAAGAGGACTTGATAACAAGGCGATTGCTGATATTGCTTTGAGGGATATTCCTTTTGACGTGTTCGATAATATTGAGGTTTCTTACAAGTGCGATTGCTCGGGCAAGCGTATGAAGGAGAAAATCCGTAGTCTTGGCAAGGGTGAAATCGAAAAAATGCTCGATGAGCAAGAGGCGGAGGGCAAGGCGCGTGAGCTAACTGCTATTTGCCGCTTCTGCAATACCGAATATACCTTTGATGAAAAAGAGCTTCTAAAATAACAAAAAAAATCTCGGTTCATATACTGAACCGAGATTTTTTTGTAGGAGGGGCTATGGATTATTCTACAATGCGGCTTTTTTTAAGCGAGGAAAATATAAAAATGCATCTTGAATATTTGAATAAACAACGTCTTGTTTATTCTATACTTCAAAAGAGCAATCCTCAAATAGTTGGAGATAATATAAAGGATATTTTCAATAAGAATTTATTCCAAAAAGATAAATTCGATGCAATAAATCTTCTTTGTGATATTAAATCACACGAGATTTTTTTTAATTCCTTCGCAAGCAGCGTGCCCGTATGTAAAAGAATAAAGAAGTATTATGGCTCGGTGGAAAAATTGATATATGACGTGTATGTATTGGCGAAAAATAATAGCACCGGTTTCGTCTATCTTTGCATGGATAAAAAGGGAAATCCAAGAATAGAATATCGACGTGAGCCGTCAGATATATTTATAAAATATGAACCTGTTTTAGCTTTGGATTTGTGTGAACATGCTTATTTTAAAGATTACGGCTTTAATAAGGATAGATATCTCAAGAATTCCCTTGGCTATTTTGATTTGAAATTACTTGATGATAGATTAATATCTCTTGACAATTAAGGCAAAAAAATGTATAATCAAAGAGTAAATAAAAATAAGGATGGAAGAAAAATGAGTGTATTGTATGGAAATGTTGTAATTGGACAGTCGGGTGGTCCTACCGCAGCAATCAATGCAACGCTTTCTGGCGTTATCCGAGGAGCGCTTGAAGCAAGGAAACAGGGAATTGTGGAAACTGTTTACGGCATGCGTAACGGAATTGAGGGCTTTCTTGACGAAAAACTCGTTGATTTATCGGCTCGTTTTGCAGATGAGGCGGATTTGAAGGCTCTTGAGCTGACACCTGCCGCAGCTCTCGGCTCTTGCAGAAAAAAGATGAAGAGCCCCGAGGAAGATGTTGCAACCTATGAGAAGCTTTTTGAGATGTTCAAAAAATACAATATAAGATATTTCTTCTATATCGGCGGTAATGACTCCATGGATACGGTTTTGAAGCTTTCCGCTTATGCTGAGAGTCATGATTATGAGATGCGTGTTATCGGTGTTCCTAAAACCATAGATAACGACCTTATGGCAACCGACCATACTCCCGGATTCGGTTCTGCCGCGAAATATGTTGCGGTTACTGTAAAAGAAATTCTACGCGATATTTCTGTTTATTCCATGAGGGCGGTTACCATTGTTGAAATTATGGGCAGAGATGCAGGCTGGCTGACTGCATCCGCGGCTCTTGCGGGCGCTTGCGATGGTGCTGGTCCCGATCTTGTATATCTTCCCGAGAGATCCTTTGACGTCGACGAATTTATCGCTTCTATTGAGAAGAAATTTGACCAGCACCCTGCAATACTTGTTGCGGTTTCAGAGGGAATAAGATTTTCCGACGGAAGATACGTTGGAGAAGGTCTTGGCGGAAGAAAGGTTGATGCTTTCGGTCACGTTGCGCTTTCAGGCGCTGGTAAGGTGCTTGAAAATCTTGTGAAGGAAAGACTTGGATGCAAGGTTCGTTCAATTGAACTGAATCTTCCTCAGCGTTGCGCAGCGCATCTTGCATCTGCTACAGATATTAGCGAGTCTGTTGCGGTTGGCGCTTCGGCAATGATGGCGGCGTTGGATGGCAAAACAGGCGTTATGATGACTATACAGCGTAATGATGACGGAGATTACAAGGCTTCTTACGGATGCGAGGACATCAGGAATATAGCTAACGGCGTAAGAGGTGTTCCTCTCTCGTATATAAATGAAGAGGGAAATGGAATTACAGACGAATGCAAGGCATATCTTCTTCCGCTTATACAAGGCGAATGCATGCCTGAATATGAAAATGGACTCCCAAAGCATGTTATTATATAATAAAAATGGTAACCTACAATGATGCAGGTTACCATTTTTATTTATATTAGTGGAAGAATTCTGCAACGATAGATATACCACCCATAGTGAGTGTAATCGATGTTGCATTATTAAATGCCTTGTGTATTGCCGAGTTGGGATCGGCATTGTAAGGCTTCATACTTAAATCATAGAGGGTAGAGCCGTCATACCATAACGTTGTATGATTTCCTTTGGCATCATTTGCTGTAATGAACAGAGGTGACATACCTACTGTTGCAACTCCTGCAGTGCCTAAGGTGTAAATCGATTTCCAATGGGAGTTAGCCGACGACCTCTCTATTCCGTCCATATCGAAGAAGATAGTGCCCTTGGCGTCTATGCCCTTTATGACATCGTCTGCGTTCTCACCGTGGGATGACAGAATACCCTTGGCATTCATTTGTCCTTTGTCGTTTGTAATGCTGCCAAGTCCTGCTGCGTTAATCTTATTGTTCAAGTCGAAGAGCTGTGGCATGAATGCCGAAATACCCATTTGGCTAAACCAAAGCTCCTGACCTGTAAGTGCGGTTTCGCAAATAGAATCCATAACCTTTATTGAGGGGGATTTGTCAGCACCTTCGCTGTTAATCGCTAGTATCGCAGGTCCACCGCTTCCGTTGAAGTACGAATCTGTAACGTTTAGTGTAGAAGAGTCCATTACTGTTATAAAGCAAAGGTAGGAGTCGTAGTTTTTCAGATTGGTGGAAACCATTCCGGCGCTGCCACTCAAACGATAGGTGACGAAGAAGGAGTTTTCTATAACATTGTCTAATTTGGACTGCATATAATTATCTATGCCCATAAACATAAGTCCACCACCAGACACCAGGTTGCCGGTGCTGTCGATAAGATTGTTTCTGCTTGCATTACCAATGACAGACAAATTGTTTACTGATGCAACACCGATGTTAGCAGGCTTTGGATCGTCCGCATATTCGGTGCCTTCAAATTTAAATATAAAGCAAAAGGCATATCCAAAGCCGTAATGAAGCTCTGCATCAGGGCCAAAAACGCCGGGCGAGGGAACAATGGGGAACTTTGAAAAATCAAGAGTAAACATGTTGCCCTGGATGGTCAGTGAATCCGTGCTTCTTCTGTGGAACAGATAGCTGTAATCCTTCAGATACTTGGTTCCTGCGGGAATTACAGTTTTTTCGCCAGAGAATGCATTAGTATATACAACCTCGGATGTCGTGGTGTGGAAGAAGCTATCTGGCACGTCCTTTGCGGTGAACTTAATGTCGTTATGAAGAACGATTCCGGATACGTTTAATCCAGAAATGCCGCGAGCAGCCTTCAAGGCTTCCCAATGGTTGTTTCCTTCAGGATTGTTATCAATAACGCTAAGCTGCCACGCCTCGTAAACGTTGTACGCTTTGATAATTTTAGCCTCGAGAACTATGGGCTTGAAGCCCTCATAAATATAATACTCTTGTTTTGGAATAACGGAAATTTTGATTTCCTTTCCAACTGCTGAATCGCTGAAATAATAAAGTCCCTTATAGGTATCAACCTTTACGATTTCGGTGCCCTGATACTTGTATGATACAACATTGTTACCAAGGTCCGACGTTTTAAGCGTGATATACTTAGAGTCGAAGAGCATGCTGATTTCAATGTCAGCGTAGAAGGTGTTGAGCAGTCTGATTTCACCGTCATTGTCCAAAATGGCAAACTCGGGGTTTAATCTGAATTCATTCTCATTACCGATTACATACTTCTGACCGCCTACGGCAAATTCACCGGAGAAGGAGGGGTCACCGTAATTGGATTTACCAGCCTGATTGTTCTTTGCAATAAACGACACTAGACTTGTGGGTCTGTCAAATCCTATTGCAATAACAGGGTATTCAAGGCCTCCCGCAAGGTCGGTAAGAACCTTGATAGGCAGTATAATTTCCTGCTTAATCTCAAGGTGGGGATCCATAAAGGAAATTTTAACCTGCTTTTCTCCGGGAGTCGCTGTGATGTCATCATCGTATTCAAATGTAAGGTCATCGTATGTGAAAACCTTGTTCAGTGACTCGTCGGTGTATATAGCGGTAGCTTGAATTCCTGTGAAGTCGACCTCTTCGCCTACGATATAGGTGGTTGTGATGGTAGAGTAGTCAATTGAAAAGGATTCAAGCTTCAAGGAACCCTTACCGCAGGATGCAAGGCTAAGCATTAAAGCGATTATTGCGATAGTAGCAATAACGTATTTTTTCAATGCGCAATTTTTTATCATTTTATAAGCCTCATTTTTAAATAAATTGGTTAATCAGTCACTCTGCCGAGAATTTTCACCGTAGTTGTAATATTTGATCCGTCAGTAGAAGCGACTGTGACAGTGATAATTCTGTTTGGAACGAGGAACACAAAGGCGTTTATATCATCTCTGAAGACAATAGCATCCTCGTAAGCCTCCTCGTCAAATTCAAAATTAAATGATGATACGTCAGCGTTGTGAGGAAGCACGTCAAGATTGAGCTGTATAACGTTTGGATTGCTCATAATACTGCTTTCTTCCTTTGTATAACCACCCTCGGTGGTAGCAGGCGTAAAATCAAATATGAAAATAGGCACACCGCTCCAATAGGTAGCAGCCTCTATTTTCTCGTTCTCACCGTCAAGAAGAGTAATAGAATCACATTTAATGCTCTGAACGTACACTATGCCATCGTGAACCTTAACCTCAAGTCCGAAGAAGTTAACAACGGCAATAGACGCGATATAAACTACAAGGATTAGTATAATAATTGTTTTCTTCATTATTGTTTCTCCCTGTAAAATGCTTTAATTTTAGATGAGAAGGTAATAATCTTCAGCACCGCAAACAGAGCTGAGCCGATGCCAATCTTTACCCATGTTGTCTGGTCCATGCGGTAGGACAGGAACAGTGCAAGGATAAATACTATGAAAGCAAGTACTATAAGAGTAACGCCTGCCTTCGATTCGTTGGGGTTATTTGCCTGCTCGTTGAATGTGGCGTATTGTTCATACTGAGGATTCATAATATCGCTCTCCACGCTTGCAAAAAGATGTCCGAGATAAATACAGTAAACCGTTACGCCAATCATAATGGCATCAACAGGCTTCAAGGACGATTCAATTGCAAAAATATTCACGGTGAGCACAGTTCCGATAAGCGACATAACCATCGGGAAGAACAGCTTCGAGAAAAGCAGGATGATAGGCGGGGTAGGCTGAATCTTGTTAAGGTATGAGCTGGAGCCGTCTCTGCTGTAAATCGAGGCCATATCAATGTTATTCATCATAAGAATCAACAGAATAATCAGAACGTTAAAGCAGGTAGCCATCTGCGCGCCAAGAAGCTTGGTGTTCATTGCGGAATATATTTTATTGATAAGATATATCGCAATCGGCATCACGACGATAACTACTCCGCCAAACTTGATAAAGAAGTTGGATCGAAGTCCGATGGTAAACTCTTTCTTTACAGCTGAAATAAATGGGGAACGCTTAACGTTTCTTTTTGCCTTGATGTTATTCTTTTTCTTGAACTCAAAGGGAGTTGATGCCATGCGGCAGAACAAGGGCTTTGAGCAAAGGAAGCAAAGCGCAAGCATTACTCCTGCAAGCACAAGCACCCAAATCAGTGTAGGAAGCGTGCGGGCGTGGAGAACGTGATTTGTAACTCCGATTGCTCTGCCTACAATAAGCTCGGTAAATGCGTAAAGAGGGGCTGCGGCTACCTTATAGTTTTCAAAGAATGTCTTTACGTCGTCGAATATTGTGCTCTTGCTTTCTACAAAGTTAATATCAGCTGGAATAAGTCCAATCAGATACCATACAAAAACGACAGAACCAATGCCGATCGCAGCATACAGAATATATTGGAGAATCTTCACTCTGTTCAAAAATACGTAAACGAACATAGAGGGAATAGAGAGAAGGGCCGCGAGAAGAACCGGCAGGAAGGATATTAACGCAAACATAATAAGCAACCAAGGATAGAAAATAATACTATACGACTTGATTATTCCGAATGCGATAAACATCGGCAGGGTGAACATAAAGCTCTTACGAAGCTCGTAAATATAGTAGGTTATCAGCTTGGAAAGAAATACGAGCGACGGAGTAGCCGGTAAAGTAAGAAGGACCGTGTTGTCTTTGGAAAAATAAAGCGATTTCATAAGTCCGATGGTATCGGTTACCAATGAAAGAATAAGCATTATTCCAAACACAAAGGAAATAAGCGAAACGGGAAGTCCGCCGTCATTCATTGAGAATACCTGCAACAGCTTGATGTAATGGAATATTACGGATACAACGGCTGTTACTGCAGCAAATTCAACGAGCATCCAAAAAAGCTTGGTGATAAGCTTCTTGGGAGAACGAAGGAATCCCATATCCATCTTTTCCTTAAGCTGCATTTTTACTAAGGTAACAAGCGCCCTCCATCCCTCACGGAAGGATTCCGCAAAGCTACCTTTTTTCTTTTCTGCTTTTATCATACGGTCGCCTTTTCGAGAGCTGCCTCGCTCTCTGCCTCCTTTACAGAAACGGGGGGCTGGGTGTTGCCGTCAATCATATTCATATAGAAGTTTTCAAGGGGAATGCCGCTCTCCTTGATTTCCGCAACAGTCTTGGTGCAAAGAATCTGGCCCTTACGGATTATGGCGATTCTGTCGCAAATGTTCTCAACAACGTCAATAATATGGCTTGAGAAGAATACAATATTACCTTTAGCGGCATGCTCTTTCATACATTCTTTTACCTGGAAAATAGATTCGGGGTCAAGGCCTGTAAGAGGCTCGTCAAGAATCCAAACCTTAGGATTATGCACAAGGGCAGACATAATGGTAATCTTCTGCTTCATACCGTGAGAGTAGGTCTTCATAGGATTGTCAATTGCTGCTTCAAGACGGAATCTTTCAATGTACTCAGCCATGCGCTCGTCTCGGTCAGCCTTAGATACGTTATAAAGATCGGCAATGTAGTTGATATACTCTCTGCCTGTAAGGTTCTCATAAAGAGCATAGTGGTCGGGAACGAAGCCAATCTGAAGCTTTGCCTCAACACCCTGCTTTTCAACATCGTAGCCTGAAACCTCAATTTCACCAGATGTTATTGTCTGTATACCAACGATTGTTTTGATAATCGAGGACTTGCCTGCGCCGTTAGGGCCAAGGAAGCCGAATATCTGGCCGCCGTCAATTTCAAGGTTAGCCTTGTAAACGGCGTAAACGTCACTTGTTGAGTATCTCTTGCAGAAATTACGAAGAATAAGCTTACCTTCGTTCTGGGGATTCATAGGCTCCTGCATATCTCTACCTGCAAGATGCGCTTCAAGAGCAAGTCTGTCAGCCTTAATCTTGCGATTCCTTTCAGTAAGAATTTCATGGGTGTCGGTAATATCAAATAACTGCTCAAATACAAACCACATAGCCAGCGCGAACAGGGCATATGCCAAACAATAAACAGTCTGATATACGGGGTAAAAAGTAAATGTTAAATCTTTGATTGTAAACGTAGTAACTACGTCGCGAAGGTCGTCTGCCCAGCTTCCGAGGTTGGAAGCGATAAAGTTGGAATTCATAAAGAAGAAGTCGATGGTTGAATCGTAATTGACAAGCCAAGCATTTGCTGCAAGTACAATTATGAAATATCCAACGAACGCTCCAAGACATATAGCAAAATCTTTGAATTTAGGTCTTGGGAAAATCTTGAGAGTAAGGGTGAGAAGCGGAACGAGAGCAACTGTGTAGTGGTTAAGCCAGAACTGGATTGCTCCGCTTGACAAAAGGTTTGCCTTTTCTGTATTCGGCATCATCATTGCAAGTGCTGCTCCGAATATGCAGAAATAAACGGTGAAATAATGTAGTTTTTTAAGATTGAATATCAAGGATATAGGAATAATGAACATTGCCGCTGCGCATAAGTGCAATGGCAATAAAGCAGGCTCCTTGATTGTAGAGAAATCATAGTTATAACAGAACGAAATCAAGGTTGCAAGACTCATATAAATGAGGGCGTATCGTTTCTGTTGATAATCAAATCCCTTAAACAAAATAAAGGAAACAATAACAAGAACTACAAATCCAGCAAGACAGGCCTGGTGAGCTGTTGAAAGATTTTCTGCAACCAATCTATTGCTCAAGCCAAAAAGAACCTGAGGCGCCCAGCAAGGAATGGAGATAAGCGTCATTCCAATGAGACAGAAGAGTGATTTTACATATTGACTTGCTTTAAGCTTTATCGAGCGAAGCCTTATAAGCTGGAAGAGCGAGAGGCCGAGTCCGACACCAAGCTCAATAGCAAGGATGAGATGTCTGTAATAGAAGGAGTTCGCAAGCTCGCCGTCAAAACCTCGGTTAAGGGTGGGCAGGGCAATGATGCCGAGTGCGCAAACCAAAGGGGAAATAAACCTTACAATAGGAACAACTGCGGGCGCTTTATCTTCAAAGAATGAGAACAGGCAGCTTGCAAGCATTACGGTGGGGATAAGCCACAGAAGCAGTGTGGTGATATATGCCTCTGTAATACCTAACGGTCCAAACGGGGAATAAATATTAAGTCCCACTGTGTCATATATCAACCCTCTACCTGCCAATGAACGAACAGCAAACAGACATGCATAAATTATTGAAACAAGTCTTGTATTTGTTATAAACTTACCAAAAATATGCTTGTCCTTAAGAAAGAATAAGAATGAAGCTGTTATTCCACAGGCAATAACGGCTGAAAGATAGTAAATGAATGACAAAATCTGCTCCTCCTACCAAGGTGATGTAATGAATAGACATTTTTTAAATAAAATAACGCCTAAATATATTATCTGACTTTAACATTTTATCATATAAATATATAAAAGTAAATAATACTTAATAAATTTAATAAAATTTCATAATTTAATGCCGAATAATGAGCTGTTTTGAAGAAAAAAGCGAGATTTACGTTTACCATGATAGATAAAACGCAAATCTCGCTATTTATTTACCAGCTTGTGCTGTCATCCTTGTTATTTTTGTCTTTTTTCTGTCTTTGCTCGCCGTAGCTTGAGCTGTCATTACTTGCTCCGGATGCGTTATTTGTTCCTGTCTCGTTAACAAGAGGTTTTCTGTTCTTATACATCTTAATTATAAGATAAACAGCAAATCCTATAAGGACAGCAGCAAAAATTATTGTAAAGATGTCGGATGCATCGATTTTCTTATCAAGCACGTCATCCTCATCCTCGATGACAATTACAATAGGAATGTCAGTTGCTTCGGTAAAATCTTCAAGGGCAGAGTTTATGGTCGCTTCGGTGATAGAAATCGAAGTGAGATTGGTAACGTGGGAGTCAACTCCGCTTGGTGTCTGTGATGGATTGATAAATGATGAGTCGAGATTCATATTTTCGATCTTTTCTCTCATTTTGTCAACAACGATTGCAAGGTCCTTGTCAAGCGAGTACTCGTAGTATTCCTCGTTAACGTTGTTAAGCATTGTTTCTTCAAAGGAATCTCTTCCGCCACCAAATTTTAAATTAATATTATTATGAATATTATCACCAACCCAAGCGATAGAATAATATCCATCTCGTGCCTCATTAACAAGGAACACGATGAGTATATTATCTTCCTCTGCACCAGAGACAGCGAACTCTTTTTCATACTGCTGGTTAGCAAATTCCTGCATAACCTTCTCTTCATAGACGGTTAAGCCGCCATTTGCAACGTTGGAAATTGAGCTGCCGAGAGAGCCGAATACATTTATAATCAGGAAGACTGCAAATATGAGTATGATGATAGGAATCATCATTACACCGAACAAACTTCCAAGACAACCTCCGCCATATCCGTATCCATAATAAGGTCTTCAGAAACCAAAGAAGAAGGGCATACCGTAATGTCTGTGATGATGGTGATGACCGTGGTGTCCGTAATGACCGCCACCAAATCCGCCACCGCGATAAGAACCACCGCCGAAGCCGCCTCCGCGACTACCGCCAAATCCGCCACTGCGGTGAGAGCCGCCGCCGAAGCCGCCACCTCTTGAGCCTCCTCCGGGTCCTGCCATAACAATTCCTCTCTTTCGTACATTTTAATATATATTATTCTAACATAAATATCAGGTGTTTTCAAGTATTTTCTAATTTTGTCATATATTTTTTTGAAAAGGGGGTTGATTTTTGTCGTTTATTATGCTATAATCTTACAGAAAATTAAATATTACTTATCAAGAGTGGCGGAGGGACTGGCCCTGTGAAGCCCGGCAACCTGTATTTTATATAAGGTGCTAATTCCCGATAGATGAGTTACGCTCGAGGCTCGGGAATAAGACTCCCGAGCCTTCGCTTTTGATAACGAAAGGACAAAAAAATGAAAAAAATACTTTTTACATCTGAATCGGTAACAGAGGGACATCCCGACAAAATCTGTGATAAAATTTCCGATGCTATTCTTGACGAAATGCTCGCTCAGGATCCCGAAAGCCGTGTTGCTTGCGAAACTTTTGCTACCACAGGTATTATTACCGTTATGGGAGAGATTACAACAAAGGCGCGCGTTGATATTCAAAAAATAGTTCGTGACACTGTTGCTGAAATCGGTTACGACAGAGCAAAATACGGCTTTGATGCTACAACCTGCGCGGTTTTAAGCTCTATTCACGAGCAGAGCGCAGATATTGCACTCGGTGTTGACAAGTGTCTTGAGGCAAAAGAGGGCGAGCTTGGTGATGATCTTGACACAGGAGCAGGCGACCAGGGCCTTATGTTTGGATATGCTTGTGACGAAACTCCCGAGCTTATGCCGCTTCCTATTTCATTGGCGCATAAGCTTGCAAAAAGACTCACCGAGGTTAGAAAGGATGGAACACTCAGCTATCTTCGTCCTGATGGAAAGACTCAGGTTACTATCGAGTACGTTGACGGAAAACCTGTGAGAGTTGATACGATCGTTGTATCCTCTCAGCACGCTCCCGAGATTGATTCTGCAACGATTCGTAAGGATATTATTGATAAGGTAATTCTTCCTACAATTCCCAGTGAGCTTATCGACGGAAAGGTTAATATTTACGTTAATCCCACCGGAAGATTCGTTATTGGCGGACCTCAGGGTGATACCGGTCTTACAGGTAGAAAAATTATCGTTGATACCTACGGCGGATATTCTAGACATGGTGGCGGCGCATTCTCGGGAAAGGATCCTACAAAGGTTGACCGTAGCGCATCCTATGCAGCAAGATACGTTGCAAAGAATATTGTAAAGGCAGGTCTTGCATCAAAGTGTGAAGTGCAGATTGCTTACGCAATCGGTATTGCTAAGCCTGTATCCGTAATGGTTGATACATTTGGCACAGCAACAGTTGCAGAGGAGAAAATTGTAGATGCTGTAAATCAGCTTGTAGATCTTCGTCCCGCTGCTATTATTAAGAAATTTGAGCTTCGCAAGCCCATCTACAAGCAGCTTTCTGCTTATGGACACATGGGTAGAGAAGAGCTTGGAGTTAAGTGGGAAGAATGCGATATTGCAGATAAACTCGCGGAACTTTGCAAATAATATTAAAATTGAAAAAAGCTAAAAAAAGCAAGGCAGAAAACTGATTCTGCCTTGCTTTTTAATTATCCAAGTCAATAATCTTTTGTCCTAAAACCTGCGCTGTGCCTGATGTGGTTGTACCGAAAGGAATACCGAGATGGTCGTATGCAAGCTTGGTTACACAACGGCCTCTGGGAGTTCTGGCAAGGAAGCCAATCTGCATAAGATAGGGCTCGTAAACGTCCTCTATGGTAACAGTTTCTTCGCCAATCGTAGCAGCCAATGTGTCAAGTCCAACAGGACCGCCGGAATAGTATTTTATAATTGCTTCAAGCAATCTTCTGTCGATATTATCAAGTCCAAGCTCGTCAATTTCAAGTGCTTCAAGCGCATATTTTGCAATCTCGGACGTTACAGTTCCGTTACCTTTGACAAGCGCAAAGTCACGCACTCGCTTCAAAAGCCTGTTGGCGATACGGGGAGTTCCTCTTGAACGTGAAGCGATACTGTAAGCGCCCTCTTCTGTGATGGCAATGTCGAGAATGCTTGCAGAGCGTTTAACGATTGTTGCAAGCTCCTCGGGACTGTAAAGCTCAAGCTTTAATAGTACGCCGAATCTGTCACGCAAAGGAGTAGTAAGCTGACCTGCGCGTGTAGTTGCTCCGATAAGCGTAAACTTTGGAATAGGCATGTGGATTGTTCTTGCGCTGGGGCCTTTACCTATGATGATATCAATTGCATAGTCCTCCATTGCAGGGTAGAGAATTTCTTCTGCAACCTTTGAAAGACGGTGTATTTCGTCAATAAAAAGAACGTCTCCGGGGCCAAGATTTGTTAATATTGCAGCCAAATCTCCAGCCTTCTCAATAGCAGGACCTGAGGTTGTTCTGATATTAACGCCCATCTCGTTGGCGATTATTGCGGAAAGGGTAGTTTTACCGAGTCCGGGGGGGCCGTAGAGCAAAACATGGTCAAGCGCTTCAGAGCGAAGCTTGGCGCTCTCGATATATACCTTCAAATTGGATTTTGCTTTTTCCTGGCCTATGTATTCGTCGAGAGTTTTAGGACGCAGACAGTTCTCAACCTCTCCGTCCTCGATAGAGTCGTATTCGTTTGAAACAATTCGATTTTCAAAGTCGAATTCGTTGATTTCTTCCATCATAATATATATGAGTTCCTTTCAAGCTTATCTTGCAAGCTTCTTCAGCGCTAACTTGATGATTTCACCAACATCCTGTACAGAAGGGTCAATTCCTTTAAGCGCATTTAATACGGTATTTTTGTCATAGCCGAGAACGGTAAGCGCTTCTGCAGCCTCGGAAAGTGAAGAATTGGAAACAAAAGTCGGGGCAGAATCCTGTGATACCTTTGATAATGTTGTATCTGCAAAGAATTCCTTTGACATCTTATCCTTCAGCTCGAGAACGATTCTTGCAGCTGACTTTGCTCCTATACCGGGTGATTTTGCGATTGCCTTGGTGTCCTCTGTGCATATTGCAACGGCAAGCTTTTCGGGGGTAAGGGTTGATAAAATGCTCATGGCAGCTTTGGGACCTACACCGCTGACGGAAATAAGCTTGTTAAAGCACTCCTTTTCTTCGTAAGAACCGAATCCAAACAGCTCGATGCCGTCCTCTCTTACTGCAAGATGAGTAAATAATTTTACCTGCTTGCCAAGCTTGGACAAAAGCGCCTCGGAGGTTATAAAGCTAATCGTTAATTTGTAACCGACACCTCCGCAGTCTATAACTGCCGTGGATAAGTCTCTATATGCAAGCTCGCCTGATAAATAGTAAAACATAGGGGCTCCTTTTTAAACGTAATTTATTATTTGTAAATTGATTTGTACTCTTGTTTTTGCTTTTTTTGTGAATTGTTTTTATTGCTTCTTGACTCAATAAAATAGTCACCTTTTTGGGTCAATTTCTTTAAAATGTAAACAATAGCAAACATTACCGCGTAAAATAGCGTGAAAATTATGATTGATGAGAATACAGCGCCTGCGCTTTTTAACGAAATTTTACCCATTATAACAAACACAATGCAGAAGACTGTGAGAAGAACAGAGTAATGAATTCCAATACGGAATATAAAACGCAATTTTTCCACAGATAAGACAAGGTCGGTTAATGAAATTATCAATCCAAACAAGTAAAATACGGCAAACGTACCAAAATCTATGTATGCTGCGGTAAACTTGCCAACAAGCGCAAAGGTATAAAACAGAGCGAGTGTAAGCACTGTATAAGAGCAGGATTTCAGTAGTATTTTTTCTAATTTTCTCATAGAATAATGCTCCTTTTTGAGCTTTTTATATTCGTTCATTATATCATACCATAAAAAACTGCTTTTTTCAAGTCGTAATTTCAAAATAACAGATTTTTTGAATAGGAATGAATAAAAATTCATCAATATACAAAATATTCATATAAACCGCTTGACTTTTAAATTATTAAATAGTATAATTATAATAATTTATTTACAATGCGAGGGTTTTATAATGCAAAGAAAAATTGCCAGAGAAAATGCATTTATTCTTATTTACGAGAGCGTTTTCAAAAAGGATGATGAGCCACAGGAAATTTTTGATTTGGCTACTGCATATCGTGAGCTTGAGTCTGATGATTACGTAAGAGCTGTATTCTTCGGTTCTTGTGAAAATTTCGCTGCAATCGATGAGGCTGTAGAAAAGAACTCAACAGGCTGGAAAAAGGAGAGAATTTCTCCTGTTTCCATGGCTATACTGCGACTTGCTTGCTATGAAATTATGTTTATGGATGATATTCCTGCAAGAGTTACTATCAATGAGGCTATTGAGCTCTCAAAGAAGTATGACGATGAAAAGTCATACAGCTTTGTTAACGGTGTTCTTAACGCAGTAGCTGACGAAAACGGCAGAAAATGATAAAGGAAAAGATAGTTATCGGCATAGATACAAGTAATTATACCACCTCGGTGGCGCTGATGGCGCTGGATGGCGGTTTAATAGCCAACGAGAAGCATCTTTTGACTGTAAAGCCAGGCGAACGCGGTTTGCGTCAATCTGATGCGCTCTTTAGTCACACTGTAAATCTGCCGATGACAATGAAGAGTATTGAGCCTTTAATCAAGGATAGGGAAATTGTTGCGGTGGGCGTAAGCTCTCGTCCCAGAAATCAAGATGGGTCATATATGCCGTGCTTTTTAGCAGGAATGTCTGTTGCGCAGGGCATTTCGACGGCGCTTGGAGCTCCTTTGTATCAATTTTCTCACCAATGTGGTCATATTATGGCTGTGGTGTATTCAAGCGGAAGCTGGGAGCTTCTTGACGGTGAGTTTGCCGCATTTCATATTTCCGGAGGCACTACCGAGCTTGTAAAGGTAAAAAAATCCGGTAATGGCTTTATTGCCGATATTATCGGTGAAACGGCTGACCTTAACGCAGGACAGGTGATTGATCGTGTCGGCGTATATTTGGGATTGCCGTTTCCTGCAGGCCCCTCGGTTGAGAGAGAGGCGCTGAAAAACACAAAGCCTGTTCCCCAAAAGAAGATTTCCATTAAGGATATGCGCCTTAATCTTTCCGGGCTTGAAAATATGGCAGTCAAGCTTTATGATGAGACTGGGGATAAGCCGCTTGTTTGCGCCTTTGTTCTTGATTATATAGGCAGAGCAATTGCAAAATTGATGGAAGAATACGAGAATATTTATGGAAAAAGCCGTTTTGTATGCGCAGGCGGCGTAATGAGTAATTTAATTATTAAAAAAATGCTTTCGGAAAGCTATGACGTATGCTTTGCAGAGCCTGCATTGTCCTCGGATAATGCGGTAGGCATTGCAGCGTTAGCCCTGAGAGAGTATAAATCGGAGATAAAATGATAGATATCAGCTCGCTTCGTGAACGTGAAAATGCCAATGCATTTACGGTTTCGGACTTGAATAATTTTATAAAAAATATTTTTGAGACAAACCGTACCTTGTCATCGGTAACGGTTCGGGGTGAGATTTCTAATTTCACAAATCACAGAAGCGGTCATCTGTATTTTTCGCTAAAGGATGAGGACGGGCAGATAAGAGCCGTCATGTTCCGTTCCAAAGCGCAAACGCTGAAATTTATGCCTGAATCGGGTATGAAGGTTGTTGTTCACGGGTCGGTGACCGTATATCCGCGTGATGGCTCATATCAGATTTACGTTTCGTCAATGCAGCCCGATGGAATAGGCGCGCTATATCTTGCTTATGAGCAATTAAAGGAGCGGCTTGCTAATGAAGGTCTTTTTGATGCAGAGCATAAGCTTCCTTTGCCTGCCTATCCGAGAAGAATCGGAGTTATAACCTCACCGACAGGCGCGGCGATACGTGACATAATCAACGTAAGCGGCAGAAGATACCCCAATGCTGACCTTTATATTTATCCTGCATTAGTTCAGGGAGCAGGAGCAGAGGAGAGCTTGATTTCTGCCTTGGATTATCTTGACAAAAGTCGGATCTGCGATGTTATTATCATCGGCAGAGGAGGCGGCTCTATTGAGGATTTATGGGCGTTTAACAGCGAGGCGCTTGCCAGACGTATTTATTCTGCAACAACACCTGTTATTTCTGCGGTTGGACATGAAACCGACTTTACAATATGCGATTTTGTTGCCGACATGAGGGCGCCAACACCCTCTGCTGCTGCCGAGATTGCCGTTCCAGATAAGCGTGACTTGTTGATGCGGATTGATTCGTATAACGAGAGATTGGTAAAGGGACTTGAAAGAAAGGTTGAGCGTGCCTCTGAGAAGCTTCGTCATCTTGAGCAAAGAGTTGATAAGCGGGTACTGATTGAACGCATAAATGCTTTGCGTGAGAGCGCTCGAGTATACGTAGATAAATCATCTGTTTTAGTTAATAATAAAATTGCAATTTTGCGTGAGAATCTTGGTAAAAATGCAGGTAAAGCGAATGCTTTGAGTCCGCTTGCAACCCTTGACAGAGGATATTCTATTGCGCAAAATCAATCAGGCAAAATTATTAAAAGCGCATCCAAGCTAAAGCCTGGCGACAGCTTCAAATTAACCCTGTCAGACGGAATAGTAGAGGGAAGCGTTACTCATGTTAATTAAGGAGATTTAACCTTGGAAAAGATAAATTTTGAAGAAGCAATTTGCAAGCTTGAGGACGAGGTAAGAAAGCTTGAGAGCGGCAACATGTCGCTTGAGGATTCGATAAAGTCCTTTGAAGAGTCAGTAAAGCTTGTAAGAACCTGCAACGAGATACTCGACAGCGCCGAAAGACGTGTTCGTATTCTTGTTGAGGCAGAGGACGGTACAATCAGCGATGCTCCCTTTGGTGAGATAGATGAGGCTTGACGTTTTTTTAAGCGATAACGGCTTAGTTGAGAGTAGAACAGATGCGAAAAAGTTTATTCTCGGCGGTTTTGTCAGCGTAAATGGCAAAGTTATATCCAAGCCTGCCTTTGAGGTTGTCGGAGACGAGGATATTTTCGTTGATAAAAGCTCGAAAAAATACGTTAGCCGCGGCGGTCTCAAGCTTGAGGCTGCGCTTGATGAGTTTTCTGTTGACCCTTCGGGTAGAGTAGCCATTGATATCGGAGCATCAAGCGGCGGTTTTACCGATTGCTTGCTTAAGCGTGGCGCTGACAAGGTGTATGCGGTTGATTCGGGAGTCGGACAAATTGCAGCTCATCTTCGCTCTGATGCACGAGTTCATGTTTTTGAAAATTATAATGCAAGATATATGGAGTCATCTCACTTTGAAATCCAGCCAACTCTTGCGGTTATGGACGTATCGTTTATTTCCGCTACGTTGATTATTCCTGCGATTAAAAGCGTATTGGCGAGTGGCGGAGATTTTATATGTCTTATCAAGCCTCAGTTTGAGGTAGGAAAATGCGGTCTAGGCAAGGGCGGAATCGTAAAAGACGTTTCTCTGAGAAAAAAGGCGGTAGAGAAGGTTTTGGAGTCTGCATCAGCCTGTGGGTTTGACGTCGTTAAGGTTATTGAATCGCCTATTGTCGGAGGCTCGGGTAACATAGAATACTTAGCTCATTTCGTTAGTAAGGATGATAGCTTATGAAAAAGGCAATATTGCTCCCAAATCCAATAAAAGATATAGAATTTAATGTCACCAATTCGGTTGCTCAAAAGCTTGTTTTGCTTGGTATTATTCCTTACATAGATTCTGAATACAGAGCTTGTACCGTTGAAGGCGTAATTTTTTATAACGAGCTTCCAACTGATGCGGAATTGATTATTGTAATTGGCGGTGATGGATCTATGATTGAGGCATCTCGTGTGTCGTTGATGCTTGATTTGCCTCTTCTTGGTATAAATATGGGAAAGGTCGGATATCTTGCCGAGGTGGAGCCCGATAATCTGGACGCTCTGGCGGCTCTTGTTAGCGGAGAATATAAAATTGATGAAAAAATGCTTCTCTCTACCGAAAAAATTGATGCCGACGGCAATATAAGTCCACTTGAGCACCTCGCGGTAAACGATGTTGTATTGTCTCATGAAGGTTTTCTTGGTATATGCGATTTTAAGGTTATGAGCGATAAAGGGGACCACGTTCATTATCGCGCAGACGCAGTTATAATTTCAACTCCGGCAGGCTCAACAGCCTATTCGCTTTCAGCAGGAGGACCGATTATTTCTCATGACCTTGACGCGATTATGGTTAACCCTGTTTGCCCACATTCCTTCTTTAATAGGGCAATCGTATATAATCCTGATGCGCGCATCACAATCACAAACACGGGTGAGGGTGCTCTGAATTTGAGCATCGACGGCAGATTTTACGATAGAATTTTTGCTGGCGAGACCTGTGTTGTTTACCGTAGCGATAGCAGAATTAAAATAATGAGTCTGTCTTCGAGTAATTTGTTTTCAACTCTCTCGAAGAAAATCAGACTTCTTCGAGATTTTGAATAAAAGATAAGGGGATATGAAATGAAGAATTCCAGACAAAAGAAAATTCTTGAAATAATCGAGAAATACGATATAGATACTCAGGATGCTTTGATTAAAAAGCTTGCGGATGAGGGGTATATTGTAACCCAGACTACCGCATCAAGAGATATAAGGCAGCTTAATTTAATAAAGGGAATCGGACAGAATGGATGCTATAAGTACATTTTGCCCGGCGCCGTTGCAAAGCAGGAAAACAGAGCGCCTGTGCTTAATTCCGCAATCACGGATTCCGTTATCAGAATTGAGCCGGCAGGCAACATAGTTGTGGTTAAGACGTACGCAGGTATGGCAAATGCAATTGCGGTATGTTTTGACTCGTTGCCGGGCGAGCGCATAGTTGGCTCTGTTGCTGGTGATGATACCATACTTCTTGTTGTTAAAACGCCTGAGGATGCGGTATCGCTTTCCACTGAACTTTTTGAAATGTTTAAGAAAAAATAAGGCAGAATATTTGGAGTGAATAATGCTATATTCTTTGCATATTGAAAATATTGCAGTTATCAAGTCGGGTGATTTTGATTTTTCTACTGGATTTATGGTGCTTACCGGTGAAACCGGAGCGGGAAAATCTATTGTTATTGATAGCATAAATCTGCTTCTCGGAGCAAAAGGCGGACGTGATATGATACGTACCGGCGAGTCGGCGGCTATGGTCAGCGGTCTTTTTGGAGAGTTGTCGGATTTTACATTGGAAAAGCTTTCTGATGTCGGTATCAGTCCTGCTGAGGATGGAACTATTCTTGTTCAGCGCTCTATCAGCATTGACGGTAAAACAAAGATTCTTGTAAACGGACGAAGCGTAGGTATTGCTATGCTCAAAAGCATAATGCCTTATCTTGTGAGCGTTCATGGTCAGACTGATACTGCAAATCTCGTTAATGCGAGAAATCACATAGAACTTATTGATCTTTACAGTGGCTTGGACGAGCTTTTAAATACATACAGAGCTGCTTTTTTCGAATACGAGCAGATAAAAAAAGAAAAAAACGAAATTATCAAGAAGTCTCACGAGGGAGAGAGAATCAAGGAGATTCTTGAATATCAGATAAATGACATTGATTCGGCTGCTCTTCATAGTGGAGAGGAAGAGGAGCTCGTTGATAAGAAGGTTAAGATAAAAAACAGCGAGAAGATAATCAAAAATTCGGAATTTACCTTTAAGGCGTTAAAGGGAAGCGAAAGAGGAAGTGTTTCGTATTTGCTTGACAGAAGCGTTACTGCTTTGTCTCAGCTTTCAGACGTTGTGCCTCAGTTCGAGGGATATGCCGAGACTCTCCGTGACATGCTTTATCAGATTGACGATATTGCGGAGGAGGTATATTCGGTAATTTCGGATATAGATGACGACCCGTCTCGCACTCTTAACGAAATTGAGGCAAGACTTGATAAAATTTCAAAGCTGAAGCGCAAATATGGACTTACGATTGACGAGGTTCTCACGTTCCGTGAAAAAGCGTATGCAGAATATCAGTCGCTTGCAAACTCCGATGAAGTCATCCGTGAGCTTAGCGAAAAGGAAACCGTAGCATATAATAAAGCATTGGAGCTTGCAAACAGGCTTCACGATATACGTACCGAAGCGGCAAAGGGACTTGAAAAGTCGATAAAAGAAACGCTTGAATTTCTTGATATGCCAAAGGTTGTATTCTTTGCATCGATTAAGGAAAGCTTTGACGGAGGTGAGAAGATTTTAAATCGTGATGGCTCGGACAGCGTTGAGTTTTACATAAGCGCAAACAGAGGAGCAGAGCCTCAGCCGCTTTCTAAAATCGCATCAGGCGGTGAAATGTCTCGTGTTATGCTTGCACTTAAGAGTGTTATTGCAGACAGAGACGGTATTCCTACCGTAATTTACGATGAAATCGACACAGGCGTATCAGGCAAGACTGCTCGAAAGATTGGTATCAAGATGCTTAATCTCTCAAAGAATACACAGCTATTCTGCGTTACTCACAGCGCGCAGATTGCATCTCTTGCCGATTCGCACTTCCTTATTCGTAAGGCGGATTATGATGGCGTAACCGAGACGAGAGTTGCGGAGCTTGATTACGATGGCAGAGTAGGCGAGCTTTCGAGAATTCTTGGTGGCATAGATGTCACCGATGCTCAAAGAGCTGCTGCTGTTGATATGCTCGAGGAGAGAAAGCAGTATAATTAGATAAAGGTGCATTCATGACAGATTTTTTAATCGGATTTCTCAAAATGAATGACGTTGAATATGCAGAAAATAGGCTTCTTCGGGATTTTTCATCTGTTGGAATTGGCGGTACGGCTCGTATAATTGCCTTTCCAAAAACTGAAAAACAATTTTGTGAGACAATTTCTTTTCTGGAAAAATCAAAAATTGGTTACAAAATATTAGGCAGAATGTCAAATGTTTTGCCGCCTGATGATGATTATTCTTGCGCAATTATAAAGACCGACAAGATGTCAAGTTTTAGTATCAGAGATAATAAAATGATTGTTTGCGCAGGGGCTTCTTTACCTTATTTGGCTTATAAGGTCTCGCGCGAGGGGTTATCAGGTCTTGAGGAGTTATCAGGTATACCTGGGAGTCTTGGCGGTTCAATTATAGGAAACGCAGGAGCTTTTGGCAGAGAAATATCCGATTCAGTGCTTTCTGTAACCTGTTATGACAGTCAGAATGATAAAATAATTACGCTTTCAAATGGAGAATGTGATTTTTCATACAGATATTCTGCATTTAAAGAAAACGAATTAGTAATTCTATCAGCGGAGTTATCTTTGATTTCGGCTTCTCGTGAAAAGACGAAGGCTCGTATTGAAGAGGTAAGAAGAGCGAGGTCGCTTACACAACCTGTCGGTGAAAAATCGCTTGGAAGTACCTTTAAGAGAACTGCTGACGGTATTTCGGCTGCTATGTTAATCGATAAGTGCGGATTAAAGGGCTATTCTATCGGCGGCGCGCAAATTTCAACGAAGCATGCCGGTTTTATTGTGAATACAGGTTTGGCAACTGCATCCGATTACATTAGCTTGATGGAATATACAAGGCGTAAGGTGAAAGAAAAATTTAACATTGATTTAAATGAAGAAATAGAAATTATAAAATGACGGAGGGGTTATGTCGGTTTCTTACGATCAGAAAAAAGAAATAATTACGCAAGGATATAAATCTCTCTGTTGCCGTCGCGCGCTGCTTTCGGGCATTTTGTTTGCAAAAGGGCAGATTGACGGAAATCGAATCATAATAAGTCTTGAAAAAGAAGAATATGCCGATTTTACAACTAAACTGATAAATGAATTTTACGGCAAGGAAGCAGAGGTATATAGGCTTAGCGTAGGCGGAAGAAGTGTTAAAATAGCTTTCAATTCTCCTTCTGCCACGAAATATATATCAAAAATCAACTCATTGCAGGAAGTTAATCTTTCGGATGTGATTGTTCAGAAATGCTCGGGATGTCTCAGCTCGTTTTTGCGCGGTGTCTTTTTGGCTTCAGGCAGGCTCGCTGACCCTAAAAAGCAGTTTTCGCTTGAATTCTCGCTTGGCGAAAGGTCTGATGCCTTTGCAAAGATACTTTCCAATATGTCATTGCCACCTAAAATATCGCGCAAATCAAGCGGTACGTTAGTTTACTACCACAAGGCTGATGAAATTGAGGATTTTTATGGTTATGCGGGGCTGAATAAGCTTGTTTTTGATATTATCGAGACAAAAATTAATTCCTTGGCTCGCAGAGAATCGCAGAGATACCTTAATTGCGTTACCAATAATTTGGATAGAATGGCTGTTGTTTCTGAAAGGCAGATTGGAATTATTGCAAGACTTGAAGAGCTGCAGCTGCTTTCGTCGCTACCTGAGGAGCTCGAGGAAACCGCAAGAATGAAATTAAGATATCCTGATTTGCCGCTTTCGGCGCTTGCAGCGCAAATGACGCCTGCAATCTCAAAATCGGGACTGTCACATAGACTAAAGAAAATTGAAGAGCTTGGCGCAAAGCTGCTGAAGCTCTCTGACGATACATAAAAAGAAAGGAGTCTACCAATATGGGAGAATTTGTTCATTTACATCTTCATACCGAATACAGCTTGCTTGATGGCGCAACGAGAATATCTTCCATAGCTGATAAGGCTCTGGAGCTTGGACAGGACGCAGTTGCAATAACCGATCACGGCGTTATGTATGGCGCGGTGGAGTTTTATACTGCGCTTAAGGAAAAGGGAATTAAGCCGATTATCGGTTGCGAGGTTTACGTTGCTGCGCGAGGCATGCATCGCAAGGAAGGCAAGCAGGACTCATCTGGAAATCACCTTATTCTTCTTTGTAAGAATGAGGAGGGATATAAGAATCTTTCATACATGGTTTCAAAAAGCTTTATTGAGGGCTTTTATTCGAAGCCGCGAATAGATATGGAACTTTTACGCGCTCACAGCAAGGGCTTGATTGCTCTTTCCGGGTGCATTGCGGGTAAAATATCGCAGCTTATTCTCGCAGGCAGCATGGCAGAGGCAGAGGCCGCGGCAAAAGAATTTTATGAGATTTTTGGCGAGGACTTTTATCTTGAGGTGCAAAATCACGGCCTTGACGATGAAAGAAAGGCGGCTTATGGTATAAAGCTTATCAGTGAGAAGCTTGGAATTCCCATGGTTGCTACCAACGACGTTCATTATCTTGAGCGTACAGATGCCGAAACACAGTCAACTCTTATGTGCATTCAAATGAATACGCAGGTAAGCGACGGAAGGCCGCTTGGCTTTGAAACGGACGAGTTTTATTTCAAATCTGCCGAGGAAATGAAGGTTCTTTTTGCTCCGTATAAAGGGGCAGTAGAGAACACGGTGAAGATAGCAGAGAAGTGCAATTTTGATTTTGAATTTGATAATTTGCATTTGCCTGACTTTAAACCCGAGGACGGACTTACTCACAAGGAAAAGCTTCGCAAGGATGCCTATTCGGGATTTGAAAGAAAGATTTCCGAGAATAAAATTAGCTTTGAAAAACACGCCAAAGCTGAATATGAAGCGAGAATTGAGTACGAGCTTTCGGTTATTGATAAAATGGGTTTTAACGCCTACTTCCTTATAGTAAGCGATTTTGTTAACTATGCCAAGGGACGTGGTATTCCCGTTGGTCCTGGCAGAGGCTCGGGCGCAGGAAGCTTGGTTGCCTTTCTTGTTGGAATTACCGACGTTGACCCTATTTCGTTTGATTTGCTTTTTGAGCGTTTCTTAAATCCCGAGCGTGTTTCGATGCCTGATTTTGATATAGATTTCTGCTATAACAGACGTGAAGAGGTTATTGATTACGTAAAGGACAAGTATGGCGACGACAAGGTTGCGCAGATTGTTACCTTTGGTACTCTTGCGCCTCGTGCTGCAGTCAGGGATGTTGGACGAGCACTTGGATTACCTTATAGCAAGGTTGACGCTGTTGCCAAAATCATTCCCAGGGAATCGGGTACAATAAAAAGCGCTATCAGTACAAAGGAATTAAAGGCTCTTTACTCCGATGATGATGAGATAAAGAAGCTTATTGACCTCAGCATGAAGCTTGAGGGAATGCCAAGGCATGCTTCCACTCATGCAGCAGGTGTTGTAATTACGAAGAATCCTACTTATGAGTACGTGCCACTTTCTTATAGCGGAACAGGCGTTGTTACTCAGTTTGATATGAACACAGATGCAAGACTCGGTCTTGTAAAATTTGACTTCCTTGGTCTTAGGTATTTGACGGTTATTGACGACGCGGTTAAGGCGGTTAAATCCCATAATCCTAGCTTCGATTTAAGCAAGGTTTCCCTTGATGATAAGGAAACCTTTAATTTGCTTTGCGAAGCAAAAACGGATGGAGTATTCCAGCTCGAATCGGGCGGAATGAAGCAGGTGCTTTCTAAATTAGCTCCATCATGCATTGAGGACATTATCGCCTGCGTTGCGCTTTACCGACCTGGTCCTATGGATTCGATAGAAAGCTTTATCGCAAGAAAGCATGGCAGGGAAAAGGTTGAATACAAAATTCCCGCGCTAAAGGATATACTTGATACAACCTACGGATGTATTGTGTATCAGGAGCAGGTTATGCAGATATGCCGTACTCTTGCAGGATATTCGTACGCAAGAGCAGATATAGTAAGACGCGCGATGTCGAAGAAAAAGGCGGCTGCTATGCAGGCGGAACGAGCAGACTTTATTGCAGGATGCGAGAAAAATGGCGTTTCTCATAGTGATGCAGAGGAAATCTTTGAAGAAATGGCTCGCTTTGCCGAGTACGCCTTCAACAAGAGTCATGCAACTGCCTATGCCATGATTTCTTATAGGACTGCATATTTAAAATCTCATTATCCTGCCGAGTATTTCACTGCATTGCTTACCAGCGTACTTGATAATGCGAGCAAAATCAGAGAATATATAGTTGATGCAGGCCGATTTGGCGTATCTGCTCTACCACCTGATATAAATCATAGTGGAGAAACGTTTACAACGGACGGTAAGAACATTCGCTTCGGACTTCTTGCAATCAAAAACGTAGGACGTGCCTTTGCAAAATCCGTAATTTCAAAGCGCATAAGCGGAGATTATAGCTCGCTTGACGATTTTGTGTCAAGGCTTGCTGATTGTGACCTTAACAAGAGAACGGTTGAGTCCTTGATAAAATGCGGTGTATTTGATAGCCTTGGCGTAACCAGACGAGCGCTTTTGGAATGCTATGAGAGCATTCTTGACTCGGAGCATGACAGAACTCGTAATAATGTTCAAGGTCAGATGGATATGTTTTCCACTGCTTATCAAAGCAGCGCAAAGGTTGGATACGTATATCCTGACAAGCCCGAATTCCCCATTAAAGAGCTTCTGCTGCTCGAAAAGGAAAGCTCAGGTATGTATTTCTCCGGACATCTGATAGATGATTACGGACGTCATATTGCTGATATAAATCCCGATAAAATTTCCGAAATAATTGAGGAAATTTCAAGCGAGACGTCTAAAAGATACTCTGATAAGTCGCAGGTCAAAATTGCGGGAATAATATCCTCTAAGCGCACAAAGGTTACTAAACGCGGCGACGTTATGGCGTATCTTACTGTTGAGGACAGGTTCTCTGAAATCGAGGTTATCGTTTTCAGTAAGTATTATCAGAAATTCTCAGAGATACTCGAAGAGGATAACGCCGTTGTAATAAGCGGAAATATATCGGTTGAAGAGGATGAAGCGCCGAGAATATTGCTATCCGAGGCGTTACCACTGTCATCTGATTCGGATTATCTTGGCAAAAAGGTAGATAATTCAGGGCAGACGTTGTATGTCAAGGTTCAGACGCTTTCTGATGCCAGAATAAACAACGTTAAGCGTATGGCGATGTTGAACTGCGGAAATGCTAAAATTGTGCTCTATGACGAGAGCACGAAAAAATATTCAGCTCTGAAGGGACTTCTTATAGAGCCATCAGAGAGAGTTTTGAGTAGATTATATTCTATCTTTGGAGAGAAAAACGTAATTTTGAAATAATTTTGCCATAATTTTGTTCATAATATTGATTACCGAATACGAGAGGTAGGTTTTCAATTTATGACATGGATTATTGAGATTGCTTTAATTTGCGTTTTACTCCTCGGCGCTTATTACGGCTATACAGGCGGATTTTTCAAATTAGCCATGCAGCCACTTAAGCGTGTCGGGGGAATATTATTTGCGCTCTCGCTGTGCAAACAGGTTGGAAATATGCTTATTGCTCCGATAATTCGGTCATCGATTACCAATTATGCTACCGAGTTTGTAAAAAATAATTCACCTGACAGGATTCCAACTGTGATTAAAATTGCAGCTATAATTTCGGGCAGAGATGAATTTGTTAATTCTGGTAGTAATGCAGTTGTTGCTATAACCGAGCTTACAGCGCCTCTTGTAGCGCTTATATCCTCGGCTTTGGCATTTCTCTTGCTTCTTTTGTTAGCAAAATTATGCTTTTCTGCTGTGGTAAATGTCGCTAACCGACTAATTTCTGTTGGAATAATCGGCATAATAAATAGAGCTATGGGCGTTATTCTTTCCGGAGTGCTTTCTTTGTTTGTCGTATGGATAATGGTTTTTATAATTGATATGCTTTTCCATACCCAAACGCTTTCCGGAATAGACCTTATAGCAAGCTATAAGCCGGGGCCAATTTTTAAGGCTATGCAGGATATAAGCCCACTTGAGCTGCTGCTTAGCTTTTAATTTCGATACTTTTAGAATATGTCGCGATATGCGACGGAATGGAAAATAAATGAGAATTCAATTTTGTGCCAAATGTAAAAAAAGACCTGCATCGGTCTTCATAACCAAGCTTGACAACGGCACCTCAACTAACGAGGGGCTCTGCTTCCAGTGCGCTGCAGAGCTTGGAATTAAGCCTCCGCCCGTTGTTGATATGCTTAAAAAGATGGGTATTGATGAGGATGCAATACAAGGTATGTCCGATGAGATTAACGGTCTTGTCGAAAATGGCTTAATCGAAGCCGAGGACGATGCCGAAGAAAACGGCAAGGTGCCCACTCTTAATCTTAGTGAAATATTCGGTATGCCTATGAAGCCTCCCGGAGACAGAGCAGAGGGGAATAATAAAAAACGACGTGACGGAAAGAAAGAAGATCCGTCTAAAAAACTTCTGTCTACCTATTGTACCAACCTTAACGACAAGGCTCTGTCGGGCAAAATTGACAAAATCGTCGGTCGTGACAGAGAAATAGACAGAATGATTCAGATTCTTTGCCGTAGGCAGAAGAACAATCCTTGTCTTATTGGTGAGCCTGGTGTTGGTAAAACCGCAATTGTTGAGGCGCTTGCTTCTAAAATTGTGTCCGGAGAGGTTCCTGAAAGCCTTCTTGGCTTTGAGGTTTGGCAGCTCGATTTGACCGCATTGGTTGCAGGAACGCAGTTCAGAGGTCAGTTCGAATCTAGAATTCTCGGTCTCTTAAAGGAAATCAAGGCTGCAGGAAACATCATTCTTATGATTGATGAGGTTCATAACATTGCGGGAGCAGGAGAAACATCTGATGGCAGCATGAGTGCGGCAAATCTGCTTAAGCCTGCACTTTCAAGAGGTGAAATTCGCGTTATCGGCGCGACAACCCTTAAGGAATACAGAAAGTGTATCGAAAAGGACAGCGCTCTTGAAAGACGCTTCCAGCCAATTAAAATTGAAGAGCCCTCGGTTGAGGAAACCGTTGGAATTATAAAGGGAATTAAGACCTATTACGAGCAGTATCATTCTGTATCGATTTCTGACGAAATAGCAAGACTTGCGGCTACCTTATCCGAGCGATATATTACCGACAGATTTCTTCCCGATAAGGCAATTGACCTCATAGATGAGGCGGCGGCAAAGGCGGCTCTCAGTTGTCCAGAGCTTAATGAGAAAAAACGCAACGAGAAGAGACTTGACGAAATAGATTCGGCTATGTCCGAGCTTGAAAGCAAAATTGAGAAATCGCAAGAGCAAAACGAAGATGATTATAAGCAGCTTGCAGACTTAAAATCCGAGAAAATAAGACTTGAAACAAGGCAGAAGATAATTATTCCTGTTGTAGAGGATTTAAGGCTCACATCCGACGACCTTTATAAAGTTATTGAAATCTGGACGGGAATTCCAGCATCTGAGCTTTCTGTAAGCGAGCTCGGTCAGCTCTTTGGTCTTGAAGAGAGAATTTCCAAAAAGGTTATTGGTCAGGACGAGGCAGTAAGCGCAGTTGTTCGTGCTGTAAAGAGAAAGCGCGCAGGGGTTTCGTATAGACAAAACCCTGTTTCTATGATTTTCGCAGGACCTACAGGCGTTGGTAAAACCGAGCTTGTAAAGGTGCTTGCGGCAGACTTGTTTGTTCAGCCTGAGTCGCTTATCCGACTTGATATGTCGGAGTTTATGGAAAAGCATGCTGTTTCCCGTATTATTGGAGCTCCTCCCGGATACGTTGGTTATGACGAGGCGGGACAGCTTACCGAGAAAATTCGCCGTCGTCCTTATTCCGTAATTCTATTCGACGAAATTGAAAAGGCGCACCCCGATGTTTTGAACATCCTTCTTCAGGTTTTAGACGATGGTAGAATTACCGACGCACAGGGCAGAGTGGTTAATTTTGAAAACACCATTATAATCATGACAACTAATGCAGGAAGTCATAATTCCTCGGGTATTTCGGGATTCGCAGAGAAAAAGGAGCTTCTTGACAAGGAAAAGACCGAAAAGGCTTTATCTGCATTCCTTCGCCCAGAGTTTATCAACCGTATTGATGAAATTATCACCTTCCGTCATTTAAATAAGGATGATTTTATTAAGATTGCCGATATTATGCTTGGCAGACTTAAGGAGCATCTTCTTGACAAGGGTATTAAGTTGGTTTATAATGATGACGTTCTTTCGTACATCGCAGAAAAGTCTTATTCCGAGAAATACGGAGCGAGAAATATGAGAAGATTTATTGAAAGAAACGTTGAGGACAAGCTTGCAGGTGTGATACTTGAAAATTACAACAGCAAAATCAGCGGAATTTCAATAAAAATTGAAAATGACGATGTAAAAATTGATTTTATTTAGACAAAAGGAGAAAATAGATTATGTCAGGATGTTCTCACGATTGCTCTAACTGTTCTGAAAAGTGCTCGAAGGAATCACTTTTAGCACCTCAGAATCAGGCGAGCAATGTAAAACGAGTTATCGGCGTTGTCAGCGGCAAGGGTGGAGTCGGTAAATCTCTCGTAACCTCGATGCTTGCTGTAACAATGAACAGAAGGGGATACAAAACCGCTATTTTGGATGCGGATATTACAGGACCTTCAATTCCAAAGTCATTCGGACTTAAATGCGGCAGCGTTGAGGGAAGTGAGCTTGGTATGTTCCCCCCACAGTCCAAGACTGGAATTGAAATTATGAGTGTAAATCTGCTTATGGACGAGGAAACCAAGCCTGTTGTATGGCGCGGTCCTGTTATTGCAGGTGTTGTAAAACAGTTCTGGTCAGAGGTTGTATGGGGCGAGGTGGACTATATGTTCGTAGATATGCCTCCCGGCACAGGTGACGTTCCTCTTACCGTATTCCAGAGCCTTCCTCTTGACGGTATCATTATCGTAGGAAGCCCCCAGGAGCTTGTTTCCATGATTGTTGAGAAGGCTGTTAATATGGCTGCATTGATGGATATAAAGGTTCTTGGCTTGGTTGAGAATTACAGCTACATCGTTTGCCCTGATTGCGGTAAGGTTATCAAGCCTTACGGTGAAAGTCATATTGACGAGCTTGCCGAGGCGCATAACACAAGCGTACTTGCTAAGCTTCCCATTGACCCAAGCCTTGCATCGCTTTGCGACAAGGGCGTTGTAGAGCTCTTTGAGGGCGATTACATGGAAAGAGCGGCTGATTTGCTCGAAAAAATTTAATTTTAAATCCCACGAGTTTTGCTTAAAGCAAATTCGTGGGATTTTTATTTCAAAGTCTCATTTTGTGACAATTTATTCGATTCTATTGTGTTAGAATTGTCTTACACTTTATCTAAAAAGAGTGGTGATAAATTGCAAACGCTTTATATTGATGTTTATTTTTTAATTAACTTTACCGTTGACGTTTTGGCGCTTTATTTTGCCGCTATTTTCTCAAAAACACCGACGACGACAAGAAGGCTTGTTTTATCGGGTTTTTTAGGGGCAATAATTGCGGTAATAACGGTTCTTTTGCCGGAGTTTGTCTTATTAAAGCTGATATGTTCTTTAATAGGACTTATACTTATGGGATACATAACGCCAAAGCCTGCTCGTATTGGTAGAAAAATGAAATTTCTTTTTTCTTTTCTTATATTTGAGTCGCTGGTCGGCGGAATCGTTTCGTTCTTTTGGAGCTTTCTTGATAGAAATCTATCCGAAATTCTTGCAGAGGCGGAGGGGGGAGCGGTAAACAGGAAAATGCTTCTTTTTTCGCTAATAGTTCTTTTATCCATAGGAGTATTTAAAATGATTGTATCATTCTTTTCAAACATTCAAAGCGAGGGAAGTGCCTTGGTAGAAATTAAATTTATGGAAAATAAAATAAAGCTCGAAGCTTTTGTTGATAGCGGCAATCTTGCAATTGACCCAATGGATATGAGCCCAATTCTCTTACTCAAAAAAGATATAGCAAAAACATTTCTGCCTGAAAATATCATCGAGCTTTCAGATATTGACTCGCTTGATAGAAATATAAAAAAACGAATAAGGCTTATTCCTGTTACTCTTGGTGGCACAACAAAAGTTCTGACGGGGGTAAAGGCTGACTGCGTCAGCGTTATAAAGAATGGTAAAAACGAAGAAATTAACGTTACTCTTGCGATAGATAAGGAGGGAGGCAGCTACGGTGGATATTTGGGCTTGATGCCGTCTGCCGCATTATCAGATGTTGTTTAGAATTAAAGAGAGACTTTTGCGGTTTAAGCTTTTTTTATTTAAAAAGTTTAAACATAATATTATATATTATATAAATGGTAATGAAACACTTCCTGCGCCGCTTTCAAGCGATATGGAGGAGCTGATGATACAACATATCGATACCGAGGAAGCAAGAGACGTTCTTATAGAGCACAATCTAAGGCTTGTAGCATATATTGCGAAGCGATTTGAGAACACAGGAGCAAATATTGAGGAGTTGATTTCAATCGGTACGGTAGGACTTATTAAGGCTATATCAACCTTTAATGCTGACAAAAACATAAAGCTTGCAACATACGCTTCAAGGTGTATTGAAAATGAAATTCTGATGTTTATAAGAAAGACGTCGTCTCAGAAAAGGGAAATATCTATTGACGAGCCGTTAAGCGTCGATTGGGATGGTAATGAGCTACTGCTCTCTGACATTCTGGGAAGTGAGTCTGACGTAGTTACCAAGGATATGGAGGAGGATGAGGAGAGAAGAATTGTCAGAGAGGCAGTATCAGACCTATCCGCAAGGGAAAGAATAATCGTAGAGCTTCGATTCGGCCTTGGAAACGGGAAGGAGCTCACACAAAAGGAGGTAGCCGACTCTCTTGGTATAAGTCAAAGCTATATTTCACGTCTGGAAAAAAAGATTATGAGCAGATTGCGTAAAAAAATAGAAGAAAAGATATAATTTTTTTGAAAAATCTATTGCAAAATGCAAAATTATGTGATATAATAAGCCGTATTAAAATGACTATTATGTAAAAGAGGTGTTAAAATGAAAGCAGGATTACATCCCGAATACAAGGAAGCTACCATTAAGTGCGCATGCGGCGCTACCGTACAGACTCACTCTGCTAAGGGCGATATGAACGTGGAAATTTGCTCCAAGTGCCATCCTTTCTATACAGGTAAGCAGAAGTTTGTTGATGCAGGCGGCCGTCTTGACAAGTTCAAGAAGCGTCTTGAAGCAGCTAACAAGAAGTAATCACAAAAGAGCGTGGGTAATTTCCTTCGCTCTTTTTGTTTCTTAAAGGATTTTTTATGAATAATTCTGAATTGGTAAAAAGCTCTGCTATAATTGTAGGTATTGCGGAGCGTGGAAGCGACGTTCCCGAGTGTGAGCGGTCGCTTGACGAGCTTACAAGACTGCTTGATACAGCAGGCGGTGACGTTTTTGCAAGAGTTCTTCAGGTAAAGGACTCCTTTGACCCCAGAACCTGTATAGGTAGCGGTAAGGTTAAGGAGATTTCCGAGCTTTGCAAGAATAACTGCATTGAGCTTGTAATATTTGATTTTGAGCTGACTCCAGCTCAAATCCGTAATCTTGAGGCGGATATAGGCGAGGATGTTCGAGTTATTGACAGAAGCATGCTTATACTTGATATTTTTGCCTTGCACGCTACAAGTGGCGAGGGTAAGCTTCAGGTTGAGCTTGCGCAGCTTAAATACAGCGCTCCGCGTCTTATGGGACGGGGAGTAGAGATGTCACGCCTTGGAGGCGGTATAGGCACAAGAGGCCCCGGCGAAACCAAGCTTGAAAGCGACAGAAGACACCTGAAGGAAAAGGTATTTGCTCTTGAGAAGAAGCTTGCCGAGATGGAGCATAACAGGTCTGTTATGCGTGCTCAGCGAGACAGAAGCGGTCTTCCTAAAATTGCGCTTGTTGGATATACAAACGCAGGTAAAAGTACACTTTTGAACGCCTTGACTGGCGCAGGAGTGCTTTCGGAGGACAAGCTGTTTGCCACACTTGACCCTACAACGAGGAAACTCACACTTCCTTGTGGCGAAAACGTTCTGCTCACCGATACCGTAGGATTTATCAGAAAGCTTCCTCATCATCTGATTAAGGCATTTAAGTCAACTCTTGACGAGGTTGTTTACGCTGATATTCTTCTCATTGTCTCTGATATTAACGACCCCGAATCAGAGGAGCATATCGAGGTTACGAAGAGCGTTATCGAGGAGCTTGGAGCAGCTGATAAGCCTATAATTTACGTTTACAATAAGTGTGACCTTCTTTCAGAAGAGCTTTTACCGCCTGAAAATGACGATACCGTTATTTTGTCGGGTGTTACAGGACGTGGAATTGACCGCCTGCTATGTCTGGTAGAGCAAACGGTTCAAAAATTCAAGAAGAAATACACTCTTCTTATTCCATACTCAAATCAGTCCGCTTTAAGCGCGCTTTATAACAATTATACAGTCGAAAGCGTGGACTACGTAGACGATGGAATTCTTGTCTCGTGCGTGCTTGATGAAAAGGGAAGAGGAATTTACAAAAATTATATTCAATCCGTTTAGGAGAAAATATGCCTGGATATATTACGGTTAAAAATGAGTCTCATTTTGAATACGAGGACCGAAAATCTGTGTTTATCGGTCAGGCAAAGCCTGTTTCCACAGAGCAGGAGGCGCTTGCTTTTATTGATAGAATAAAAAAGCAATATCCAGATGCCCGTCATCACGTTTACGCATACGTTCTTCGTGAAAACTCGATAATGCGATTTACCGATGACCACGAGCCGCAGGGAACCGCAGGAATGCCTGTGCTTGACGTAATTCGAAAGAATGGTTGCACAGACGTTGTAATTGTTGTTACAAGATATTTTGGCGGTACACTTCTTGGTACCGGTGGACTTGTCAGAGCCTATACATCTGCTGCGATAGGCGCTCTTGAGGGCGCTGAAATTATCAGATATGATATTTACAGCAAAATCAGTTTTTCCGTTAGCTATTCGGATTACGGTAAAATCACTCAGACGTTATCCGATAACGGCTTCCGTATTGAAAACACGCTTTACGACGCCGACATTACCATAGAGGGAAGTGTTATTAAGTCTGATGTTGAAAAGCTTGAAAAGGAACTCGTGGAGATAACTTCGGGTAGAATAAAAATGCAAATTTTAGGCGAAGAATTCGCATTCTGAAAATAAAAAAAGTGTTTTTTCAAAAAAATGCGTATATTATAATAAAAATGTAAAAAGGAGGCGCTCTTTTGATAAGTAAAGAAACAATTGAACAGGTTTTGATGCGAAATGATATCGAAACGCTGATTGGCAGCTACGTATCGTTGAAAAGAGCGGGCTCCAATCTTAAAGGTCTGTGTCCATTCCATAGTGAAAAAACACCTTCCTTTACAGTTTATCCCGCTGATAACAGCTTTTATTGCTTCGGCTGCGGCGCAGGCGGTGATGCAATCAGCTTTATTCGCAAAAGGGAAAATCTTGATTATCCCGATGCTGTAGAATTTCTTGCAAACAGAGCTGGAATTACTATCGTAAGAGATGATAGAGGTGTTTTGCCAAGCACACCTAAATTTGACAGAACAAAGATGCTTAAAATGAACGTGGATGCGGCAAAATATTTTAACAAATGCTTGTTTTCGGACAATCCCGATGCAAAGGAAGCGCTTGATTACTTTACCAATCATCGTGGACTGTCACTTGCCACAATAAAGCATTTTGGACTGGGATTTGCTCCTAACAGCTTTGATGCATTTTCAAAATATATGCTTGCAAGAGGATATACATTCGAGGAGCTTGAAGCAGGCTTCCTTTGCGGGAAGAGCGAAAAGGGAAGATATTACGATGCATTCAGAAACAGGATAATGTTCCCGATTATTGACGTCTCGGGTAACGTAATCGCCTTTGGCGGAAGAGTAATGGATGACTCGAAGCCGAAGTATAAAAATTCATCGGATACTCCTGTATTCAAAAAATCAAGGAATCTGTTTGCGCTTAATTTTGCGCGTTATACATGCTCCGAATCTATAATTCTTTGTGAAGGCTATATGGACGTTATTGCACTTCACTCTGCAGGATTTGAAAATGCAGTTGCTACGCTTGGTACTGCTATAACATCAGAGCAGGCGAGAATGATGAGCAGATACACCAAAAAGGTTATTATCTGTTACGACTCTGACGAAGCGGGACAAAAGGCGGCAATGCGAGCTGTTAAGCTTCTTACGGAGGTTGGTCTTGACGTAACGATACTGAAAATTATCGGCGCAAAGGATCCCGATGAGTACATCAAAAAGTTCGGTAAGGACAAGTTCAGACAGCTGTTATCGCAGTCAAAATCCAAGTTTGATTACAACCTGGAAAACATTCTTGCAAGGCATGATATTAACCTTGCTGCTGAGAAAATTAAAGCACTCCATGAGATAGAAAAACTGATTTCTGAGACATATTCCTCGGCAGAAAGAGATATTTATATAAAGACTACCTCGCAGATTCTTGATATTGATGCGAAGAGCATCAAAGCAGATGTCGACAGACTTGTATCGAGAACAAACCGCGCTATGAAGAAAGAGGAGTCCAACAAAATAAAGCAGGACGCTATTGGATATTCCGACAGGGTAAATCCCGATTTCATTAAAGCGCCGGCGGTTGCAAAGCAGGAGGAAAATTTACTTGGGCTTTTGCTTCGTTACCCTGAACATAGAAAAAAAGTGTTTGAGGGCGATCTCGTCAGCACTGATGATTTCCTTACGGATTTAAATAAAAGGATTTTTGAATATCTTAGGGATGCCTACTATGACGGAGATTCTCATTTTAATATTGATGAGAAATTTACCCCGGATGAATGCGGACGTATGAACCGTATGAAAATCGCAAGAATGGCGTTAAGCGAAAACGGCGACGACGTTCTTTACGATTGTATAAATAAACTTAAAAACTCGGTAAGAAAGAAACGTCTTGAAAAGAATGTATCGGTTGACGATTTAAAGAAGCTTATTGAGCAAAAGAACAAATCTTAAAAAAAGAGGTTTTAAAGATGAACAGAGATAAGATTGATTTGAATGAATTTGTGGACAACAAAAGCGATGGCGGTATCGGTAATTCCGACATCATGAAGGCTCTTGAGGATATTGATTTCGACATTACTCAAAGAGATATTGACTCTGCCACTCCCGACGAGCTTGAAAACGATGAGATGAGAGAAATCGAGCAGGATGCCAAGTCTTTCGACGGTACTGAAAATATGGACAAGTACTTCTCGCAGGAGGGACTTGCCATTGACGATCCTGTTCGTATGTACCTTAAGGAAATCGGTAAGATTCCGCTTCTTACATCCGAGCGTGAGACATACCTTGCAGAGCAGATTTCTCTTGGCAACAAGGCTGCAAAGGACGAGCTTATCGAGGCAAACCTTCGACTTGTTGTAAGTATTGCAAAAAGACACGTTGGTAAGGGTATGTACTTCCTCGATTTGATTCAGGAAGGTAACCTTGGTCTTATTAAGGCTGTTGAGAAGTTCGATTACAGCAAGGGATATAAATTTTCGACTTATGCTACTTGGTGGATTCGTCAGGCGATAACACGTGCTATTGCTGACCAGGCAAGAACAATCAGAATTCCCGTTCACATGGTTGAAACTATTCATAAGGTATCGAGAACCTCTCGTCAGCTTCTTCAGGAGCTTGGCAGAGAGCCTACCACCGATGAAATTGCAGAGGCACTCGGCACGACTGCTGATAAGGTAAGAGAAATCATGAAGATTGCCCAGGACCCCGTTTCTCTCGAAACCCCCATTGGTGAGGAAGAGGATAGCCACCTTGGCGATTTTGTTGAGGATAATGATTCTCCCGCGCCCTCTGACAGCGCATCCTACTCGCTTCTTCGTGAGCAGCTTTGCAACATTCTTCATACTCTTACCCCCAGAGAAGAGCAGGTTATTAAGCTTCGCTTTGGCTTAGAGGACGGACGTCCCAGAACGCTTGAAGAGGTTGGAAAGAAGTTCGAAATTACACGTGAAAGAATCAGACAGATCGAGGCAAAGGCGCTTCGTAAGCTCAGACATCCCTCACGTTCCAAAACCCTTAAGGAATATCTTTCTAACTAAATAAATATATAAATACTTGACTTTTCTTAAAAAATATAGTAAACTATCATAGAAGTATTATTTTTGGAGGCAAAAATGAAGTTAACAAAATTGGTAGCATTACTCCTTTGCTCTGTATTTGTGTGTCTGGCTTTTGCCGGATGCGGAAAGAAAGACGGTTATACCGACTACGACTGGGTTCCTCATGTCGAGATTGCTATGGAGTATGATTTGTACATATTTGCTGACGGTGAGATTTCAGATTCCACCGAAAAGGCGCAGAAGACGGTTAATTCCAAGATCAATCAGTATTTAAGTGAAAAATACAACACCACTGTTAATATTAAGTATGTCAGTGCAGATAGTGTTGAGGAATATGAGGCAGCTCTCAAGCTTCTTTTGGCAGCTCCCCAGACTCCTTCTGCGGGCTCAAAGGTAAAGGGTGGATCCATAGTTCTTATCACAAGCGAAGCACTTCATGACGAGCTTGTTAGCGCAGGAAAGCTTGTTGATCTTGCACCTTTCCTTGCATCCAAGGATTTTGGTACTTTGAATATTCAGATTGCCTCTACTCTTATCCAGGCTGCTACTGTTACAGAGAATAATGCGAGTCATCTTTACTGCATTCCCAACAACCATATCGTAGGTGAATATGAGTATACGGTTATCAACGTAGAAATCGCCGAGGGTTATTATAATTTTAGCGCAGAGAGAGAGCTTTGCGAGATGAAAATAGTTGACGGTATTCCTAACGAGCAGGCTCAGGAGCTTATCGATTCTATTACCGACCATAACGTTGAGGATGTTATTAAGGTAGTTAAGGGTACTTATTCTGATAAGGCCGATTGGGAAAAGGACGGATATGTTTGCAACGTTTCGAAATATCCCGAGGCAACCAAGTCTGATGCACTTAAATCTGCTTTCGGTGTTATCAAGGCTGACGATGCGTCTGCTCCCCAGGATTATGATAAGAGAGCAATGGAAGTGATTTACGCCCTTAATTCGAATGAGGAAATAAGAAATATTCTTCAGTATGGCGTAGAGCATACCCACTATACCTTGGAAAATGGAATCGTTATTCCCATTGAGGGTAGCGGATATGATATGAATTTGCTTTATACCGGTGACGTGTTTAAGGCGTATTATAGCGCTGAATGGACCGCCGCAATAGCAGAAAGTGGCAAAAATCAGAACAAGGAATCCGTTTATCTCGGAAAATAATTTGTATGGAGTAAGAGTTGTTGTTTTTACAGCAACTCTTATCTGTGCTAATCTGCCTTGTTTTAAATCATGAATTTATTTGTTGCGGTGCAACAGAACGGAGTTTTGAATGAATAAACAACGTGAAGAAATAACACTTAAAGACCTTGCGGATATTTTTATCCCAAAAGCTTGGTTTATAGTACTTGTTGCGGTTATTTTTGCAGGCGCATTTGGTGGATATTCAATGTTCTTCAAGCAAAACACCTATACCTCAACAGCTATTTATATGATCGGTAAGATTCCATATTCCAATTCTACATCCGAAACCGTCGGACTTAATGCGTCTGAGGTTGAGGCCATGCAGACAATGATAGAGAATTCTATGCAGATTATAAATGCCACCGATTTTTCCGAGGACGTTCTTGATAAAATATTAGAGCATGATATCGATAATAAGAAGGCGATTGCCTCGATTGAGGCTGAATGTAAGTCTGTTGTCGATGCGCTTGAGGATGAGATTGCAGCCAAGGAATATGAGCGCACTCAGTGCAAGCTGCCTGAGCAGTCTGACAAGGTAAATGAGATCAATGAAGAGATAAATGAGATTAAGAAGGAAATTTCAGAGCAGAAAAAGCATTATGGCGATAGAATCGAGTCTATGCGTCGTCCTAAAATTACTGAGGACCAGATAAAAGCGATTAATTCTATTGATGATAACGAAATAACAGTTGGAATGATAAAGGGCGGCATGTCTGTATCTCTTACAGGCGCTAACACCACCTGCTATTACTTTAACGTAACCACCGAAGACCCTCAGCTTTCTCTTGCTATTGCATCGGCTGCGGGAGAAATCCTTTCGGAAAGACTTATTGATACAGGATATGCAATAAAGGTTGATTGCATTGGAGTTCCAAGACTTCCTTCCGCTCCTGATAGTAAGAACGTTGTTCGTAATGCCATAATCGGTTGCCTCGCAGGAGCATTACTTGCGATGCTTGCTGTTTTCGTAATTTCCAAGCTTGATGTTGTAGTTCGTTCTAAAGAAAAACTTGAGAACAGCTTCAATATACCCGTTATCGGTGTTATCCCCAGCTTCAGCGATGACAATTAGTTTGTTGTTAGAAAGGGAGAAAAAATGGATTTAATGACCTTATTGAACATAAAAAAGAAGGCCACGCCTTCCTCCGATCCTCAGATTATTGATGAACAATCCCCATTTGCAATCAGAGAGGCGTACAAGTCGTTATATACTAACGTATTGTATCTTAATATAGAGGATAAATGCAAGAAAATTGCTGTTACAAGCGCAGTTCCCGGTGAAGGTAAATCTACCGTTGCTGCAAATCTTGCGGTTACTCTTGCGCAGAACCTTGAGGGCAAAAGAGTGCTTCTTATTGATGCGGATATGCGCAGACCCACTATTGCCAGAGCTCTCGCTCTTGATGGCAAGGGACATGGACTAAGCGAATATCTTGCAGGAATTGATGCAAATCCTCACTTTGACTATATTTCGCAGTACAAGCTTATGGTTCTTACTGCGGGAGCTAAAAATTCAAACCCTACAAAGCTTATTGGCTCTGAGAGAATGAAACGATTGATTGAAGCCTGCGAGGAAGAGTTCGATTACGTAATTATCGACACCCCTCCTGTGTCTGTTGTAACCGATGCAATTTTGCTTAACTCAATTATTAACGGCTATATTATTGTTTCGAAAATGGATTATTCAAACGTTAATAAAATCAACGAATGCGTGAATAAGCTTGAACAGATAGGCGGTGAGATTTACGGTATGGTATTGTCAGACGTCAAAATTAAGGGCTCTGATAGCAGATATTCAAGCTATAACAGATACGACAATTGATTGCTATGAATCATCATAAAAGCATAGTTGATTTTCATTCTCATATTTTACCAGAGGTTGACCACGGCTCTGATTCGATTGAAACATCATTGCTTCAGCTTGAATTCGCTAAAAGGCAGGGAATTTGCAAGATAATTGCAACTCCACACTTTTACCCGCACCAGCATAACGTTGATGAGTTTATAAAAAAACGTGATAGTGCATATCTGAGGCTTAGGCCTTATATTTCTGATGTAAGAATTAAGCTTGGCGCAGAGGTTTTGCTTTATCCAGGGCTTGAAAATATGGCGGGACTTGATAAGCTGTGCGTTTATCAGACCAAAACTTTGCTTCTCGAGCTTCCTTTTACACCTTTAAGCGATGAGCATTATGAGTCGGTGGCTGCGATAAAAAGTAAGGGAATTGACGTTGTTTTGGCGCATCCTGACAGATACTCCGTAGATACGATTGAGAGAATGATTTTGCTCGGCGCAAGACTTCAATTAAACGCCTCATCGCTGATTGGCTTTAAGAAGAATAAAAAGGCATATCTTCGATGGATAGAAGAGGGGAATGTTGTAGCTCTTGGCAGCGATATTCACGGTAAAGACAAGCGCGCGTATAAAAAGCTTGCAAAATGCTATAAAAAGCTAAAAGGTAAAACCGATGTCATAACCAAAGAGTCTAACCAGATATGGAATATGGCATCAGTATATAAAAAGAATCCGACACGATAATATAATTCGTGTCGGATTCTTTTTAGCTTTCCATCTGCTTGCCTAAAAACATTCCTGCGGTTTGGACTAATTTTGATTCAATATCGTCTGAAATTTTGCCCGAGGTTGGCACGTTATACTGCCAAGCTGACACAACGCATCCTACGATGTCGCCCTCGCTTAAAATTGGCATTGCACAGTTAACGTAGTGAGAACCGCCGTCGTTAATGATGGATATTGGCTCTCGCTGATTGCCTCTGACGTAAAGGGAACGAGACTCCACGATTTCCTCAAGACCTCTCGAGATCTTTCGTTCAAGATAATCTCTCTTTGATGCACCCGAAACGGCAATCACGGCATCACGGTCACAGATAAAAATAGGTGAAGATGACGTTTTCTGAAGCGTCTCGGCATATTCATTTGCAAAGGTCTGCATTTCTCCGATAGGGGAGTATTTTTTAAAGATTACCTCGCCGTCACGGTCTGTATAAATTTCAAGAGGATCGCCCTCCTTAATCCTCATTGTACGTCTTATCTCTTTAGGAATTACTACACGTCCGAGGTCATCAATCCTGCGGACAATTCCGGTTGCTTTCATATATATACAAAAATCTCCTTTATTGTAGCTAACACCAACCTAAATAGAACACGCCTAAAGCTATATAAATCGTTTCTTTTCCTCAAATACTTACTCGCAAGGTCTGCGCCTTGCTTCGCTCACATTTAAATAAAATCATCCGATTTATATTTGCTTTAGGTCTTAGGGATTTTAAGAGAGCGTATTTTCTTTGAGAAAAGCCAAAAATTCACAGTAATATGCGGATATTGCAAGGATTTTCGGCGCATTATCGGAGGAAATACGCCTCTTAAAACGTATTCGCTTTAGGTTGGTGTTGGCTAGTGTGCGTTGTTAGTATTTGTAAATAAAGGGGAATTATACTTGCTTTTTATAGATGGCTATGTTATAATAAAAAACAAAAAGACTTCGTAATATTTATGCATGCTGACAGGAGGTAAAAGTCATGAAAAAGTTTTTTATCGGCCTATTTGTAGGTGTTTTGTTAACTGTTGTTGTCATTGTGGGCATAAAGCATATTAAGCTTTATTCTTCCAAAGAATACGATTATGGCGATTTACCTGTGGTTCGAATTAATACCCAAGATGGAAAACTTCCTCAAGATAAAGAAAACTACATAAACTGTTCTTTCGAGATTGCAAATTGCAAGGAATCTTCTTATAATTTTAAGGTTGAAATGAAAGATGCATTCGATTCTAAGGAAGGTGACGGCGGTGTTGGTGTTCGCTTGCGCGGCAACACTACAATGGCTTACGAGAAAAAAGCCTTATCGCATAAAATTTAAGGAAGACAAATCGTTATTCGGTCTCGCCGAGGCAAAAAGTTGGGTGCTTCTTGCTGATTATTTGGATCAGTCAAATATCAGAAACTTTGCAGCTATGACATTGGGCAACAATGTTTTTGATAATTTAGACTTTACCGCAACTCCTCATCACGTTATTTTAGAGTTCAATGGTGAATATAAGGGCGTGTATTTCCTGTGCGAGCAAATGGACGAAAAAGAGGGAAGAGCTAACGTAGAGATTGATGAAGACGAGTTGTATCAAAACCATACAAAAACGGAATTTCCGTTTATGATTGAAATGGACAACTACACCTCTACTGATTCAACCGTTGCTGATGCTGACAAATTGATGTTGGATGGTTATTTCCCTATTGAAATCAAATATCCCGAGTCCAAAGACAGAGAAATTTACGAGGGGAAAGACGTCATTTACGAGTATATAGAGGAATATTTGTTGGCGGTTAAAACCACATTACAGACCAAGCAAAAAATAAATGTCAGTTTTCGTGAAGAGCCTGTCGGATATAAGGACTTAATTGACGTTGATTCCCTTATTGATTACGTGCTTTTGAATGAGATTATGTACAATCCAGATTCCATTTGGAAAAGCTCGTATATGTATAAAAGCGCAAACGTGGTTGACGAGGAAACCGGTGAGATTTTAGAATACGGAAAACTGAAATTTGGACCTGTTTGGGATTTTGATGCGGCGATGAGTTGGAATTTTACCAACGAACCTTATGATAAATCTTATATAGAGGGCGCAAGGGCAACTACAGTATTTTGTGGAAACATTTTCTTTATTGAATTCATTAAAGATGAGGCAAATTACCAACTTTGCCAGCAACGTTGGGCTGAAACCCGGTCGGGTGTTAAGGAAGTAGTCAATTATTTAAGAGACTATAAAGCGGTTATAAAAGCACCGTCAAGATCTGATGCGCTAAAGTATTATGGCGATACCGGAATATTCCAATTTGATATGCAATTCGATTATGTTAGATTGTTCTTGCTTGACAGAATTGATTATTTTGATGAACTTTTCGCATTAGAGCATAAAGAGTTTTTATTAACGGCAGGTCTGCCCGTTGAATAAACGTATAAAACGAACAGCGGAGTGCTTTTACTCCGCTGTTTTTTAAAAGATGACTTTGCTTTTTTCAGATGTTTTGACGTATGCTATGTATGAGCGGCCGCGGTTGATTACAAGAGGTGAGCCGTCGGTAAGGGTAAAGCTGAAATTGCCATCAAGGTCGGATGACCATTTTATTTCAATCACAGTACCGTTTGTGAAGTAATATCCATCACCCGACCCGATTGTATTCATTACAAGCCTTGTTCCGTTGGAATTATCATATGTGGCAGAATCGGCAAATAAAACGAAGCAGTTTGTGAAATAAGGCGTTTTGCCATTGATTGCATCTGTTTTTTCACAACCGTTTTTATATAGCGCATAGGAATTCGTATCAGCGTTGTACTGAAGCTCTGTCGATGAAATTTCAGAGAATGCTATACTTATTTTTTCGCTCTTTGTCTCGCCTGTTATTGTCTCTGCTCCGAAGTCGGTAAATTGATATGGCGTTTTGGGGGTTGCTGAAGAGTCAGGGAGCAGCTCGTTAAGCCATTTGTTTAGCATTTCAGCGCTGGTGTAGTGATAGTGCGAGTATTCTGTATAAAAATAACCATTGTGCAAGCTTATATCGAGGGTTTCCTTCGAAATATCACAATGGTCGTATGCTATATTGTCTTCATTTTTGCCTGAAATAATCGTCGCTCCAAAGAATTTGGATATATTGGAGATATAACCTCTTCCGTTGGCAATTGAGCCGATTTTCCAAAGTTCACTTGTGTCACTGATAATAGCTAAAAATCTTGTTGTATCATCCTCTGTAGGCATCTCGCAGAGAATCTCTGCGCTATAAATACCGTAAGTGGCTGTGTTTGAATTCATCAGAACCGAAACAGGTTTTTTATTATGTAAGTCCTCTGTTGTTTCCACGCCTGTCAGATAATTTACATAATCGGGAATCCTTATCTTATCCTCGTCGTCTTCAGGAGTCTCGTTTACTGTTGGAATTTCAACGGTAGGGAGCTGATTTCCAGCATTTGTTGCTTGATTTTTACCGTCATTTCCGATTTGCCAGCCGTCAGCCGTAAATCCAAATGCCGAAACAAGCAAAGCCCCTACCAAAAGAAATGAAATCGGCCTTATCAGGACGTTTGGTGTGTTAATATTCATTTTTTACCTCCTTGCGCGCCAATAATTCGGGCGCGCACGTTTAAATCAGATTAATCCCTGTCGTTGTAACGGAGCCAAGCCTCAGCAAATTCAAATGCCTCTGCAAGTCCGTTGGTAATCTTTTGCTTTTCCGGCTTTTTTGTCTGGCTATCAAGAAGCTGAACCATAATCGTGCCGGGAACGTTTTCTTCTCCCTTGGGGGACTTTTTATCCGACATTATCATCATATAAACATAATACTTCTCGGATAAATCTCCATAAAAAATGTCATCACCCTGGCGAACAATGGGTTTGCCCTTGTATTCCACAAACTCCTCGCAGGTAACGCCTTCAGCGTTTAACATGTTTTTTTGTGCTCCTTTCGTGTTTTTTGAAAATGGCTTGTCCGCGCCTATATAATATCAAATGTCAAGGGGCTTGTAAATAGCTTCGACAAAAGACGAGACGTGGATTTTTCGCAGAAAAAGCTAATTTTTCACATAAGGCGTGAAGATAAGGGGGAAACGACCTGTATTCGTGTTTTTTAGCGTAAGGTCATAGACCGCATCAGCCTTGTTGGAAAGCTCCTTCTGTTCTATTACCGCATCGCTGTAATCTTTGTAGGATGACGGCTTTGTAATAACAGGAAAATCGCTCATTTTCTTAATCATTTTCAGTAGTGACCGTCCGACGTCGTCCATTGCAAGAACATGTGTATAGCAGGGGAGCTCTCGTACTTTGGAGGAGGTAACGCCAAAGTAGGTGTTCCATATCGCGCGTCTGATTCTTGCCTTTGTGTACTTTTTCGTTTCGGTCATTGACGTCAATGAGGAAATGGTTGTTGCCTCTGCGCTCATGTCGCAAAGACGATTATATAAACCTCCCATAGCATCATGAATATCAACAGATGCATCAGGGGAATTTAATCTGAAAGAGGATATAACTGCCGTATCAAGCTTTGTTATATCTGCGGGCATTTTGCCGTTTTCGATAGCGGCTGAATAAATGTTTTTTGCATTTTTAGGCACATATTCAAGAGCAGAAGGGTTTTTTTTCATAAGTTCTTCTCTTATTGCAGTTGCGCTCTGGAATTCTGCCATCGGATTGATAAAATCAAGATATCCTGCGCCCTCTCTTTTAATTGTCAAGGGCTTTATATTGCATCCATCAGAGATTATTGCTTTAATATATTCAATAGCGAGTATATTGTTGGGAGAAAGAAATTCTCGTGAAATATCCTTGCCGTAAAGCGTTGAAATGGCAATCTCACAAAGCTCGGGATATCCGTATTCCTTGTACTCGGGATTGTTGCGAAGCGCATCAAGCTCTAAGGTATATTCAGCAGAGCTCATTATTGCAGCAACGTCGGACAACTCGTTAAGATTACCGCTTTCACTTCCGAAAACGAGATAATCAACCACTCCGATAGAGTCAATAATTTTTACTCCGCTTCTTGCAAAAAATTCAGCGCTGGACATACAGAAGGGAAAGGGAAGCTCAAGGACAAGGTTTACACCGCATTCAACTGCGGCAGAGGCTCTTATAGTCTTGTCTGCAATGGCTATTTCGCCTCTTTGCGTAAAGTTGCCGCTCATAATGGAAACAACCGCTGTATCTTCACCAAGAATCTCGCGAACCTTGTCAACCTGATACTTATGTCCGTTGTGGAAGGGATTGTATTCGGAGATGATAGCTGCAACCTTCATTTTGCTTTCCTTTCTGATGTTTTTTTAAAAAAAAGTTGATAAATTTTACCTTTTGATGTATAATATTTCTGTAATTTGAAAGAATGGAGATTTTATATGAACGTACTTGTAGTAAACGCAGGCTCAAGCTCGCTTAAGTATCAGCTTTTTGATACAAATACCGAGGCAGTGCTTGCAAAGGGAAATTGTGAGAGAATTGGTATCGATGGTTCCAGACTTATTCACAAAACAACCGGAAAGGATGAATTCGTCAACCAAAAGCCTATCAAAAATCACTCCGAGGCCATGGCTGAGGTTGTTTCGGCGCTTGTTGATAAAAACGTGGGTTGCATTGAGTCTGTTGATGAGATTGAGGCTATCGGACACCGTGTTGTTCATGGCGGACCTTACTTTGCCAACTCGGTGCTTTTAACAGACGAGGTGCTTTCTGTGCTTGAAAAATGCACGTCTTACGCTCCTCTGCACACACCTGCGCATATTATGGGAATTAAGGGCTGCCTTGCTGCCATGCCTAAGACTCCTCAGGTGCTTGTGTTTGATACCGCCTTTCATCAGACAATGAGCAAGGAAGCCTTTATGTATGGACTTTCCTATGATGTGTATGAGGAATACGGAATTCGCCGTTACGGAATGCACGGCACATCTCATAGATACGTAAGTGGTGAAATGATTAAGCTTATGGGTGGCAATCCCGAGGGAACTAAAATTGTTACCTGCCACATTGGCAACGGCTCGTCAATCAGCGCTGTCAAGGATGGAAAATGCGTTGATACATCAATGGGCTTTACTCCCCTTGACGGTATTATGATGGGTACAAGATGCGGTTCTATAGACCCCGCTATTGTTACCTATATTATGGAGAAAAAGAACTATTCTCCCGCTGAAATGGAAAGCTATATGAATAAGCAGTGCGGTTTCCTTGGTATAAGCGGTGTTGGCTCTGATTCCCGAGACGTTGAGGCTGCAATGAAAGAGGGAAATGAAAGAGCGAAGCTTACCTTTGATATGCTTTGCTATCAAATCAAGAAATACATTGGCTCGTATTCTGCCGCTATGGGCGGTCTTAATGCTATTGTATTTACAGCAGGTATCGGAGAGCATACGTCCTACATCAGAGAAAATGCTTTGGCGGGTCTTGAATATCTTGGCGTAAAAATCGATAAGGAAAGAAATACCTTTGGACACTCTAACGTTCCCGTTAAGATTTCTGCCGACGACTCAGCAGTTGCGGTTTACATGATTCCTACAAACGAGGAGCTTGTAATTGCTCGCGACACATACGAAATCGTATCAAATATTTAATGATTATAAGGCACGCCTTTGCGTGCCTTATATTATTTTATCATAAATTAAAAAATAAGTCAATAAATGTAGATAAATTATATTTATAAATCGAGAATATTCTTGATTTCATTTGATTTGTTGTATAAAATTTCATCGTTTTTTTCAAAATTCATAGCTGATGAGTATATTTCCTCAAGTCTGAAATGAATATCAGAGGCAATATTAAACCACCTTGTAGCTTCTTCCATTGCAATATTATATATTGTACGAGCGGTTTTTACTCGCTCCATGTCGTATGGAGAAGAGTTAAAGTATTCTTCGGATATTATATCGGGATTTTTGCCTTTTACAATAGCGATTTTTGCATCGGGAATATATAGCGCATCGGTTTGCTTTGGCGATAGGGCATAAGGGAATAACCTGAAGTCTATATTATGAAAAACAAGATAGTCTGTAAAGCAGTCGAGAAGAATATTTGAGTAAAAATCATCCGTGCTTACCTTAACAATCTTATCACAATTTAGCGATAAGTTGTATGCTCCGTATTTTCCGAAGGATGATAAAAGCCTGATATCGTGAAAGGCATTTTTTGATGTGGAAATAGAAGAGAAAATCTCGTCTGCCTTGGACTTTGCCTTGTTTTTGCTAAAACCACCATTATATATACCACGGATAAATTCGGCTATACATCCTGCTTGAGATAAATATGAGTATGCTGTAAGGTATGCTTTTGATTTTTCTTTATTTAGGGAAATAATATCATCCTTGTAGGCAGAAAGGAAGCGAGCATCCCAGTTGGCTCCGAGATTTATGATTTCATCCTTTACACCCGGTATAACTGCATCTCGTTCATGGGGCGCCGTTCCATCGATAATGGCAATTTTCTTGTTTTCGTGTTTTATTATAACTCCATCAAGCGAATGAGGGTCAGATGAGCAATATATCTCCTCAATTTCATCCGCTTTTTCGCCATGCTCCTTGGCTAATGCCCTCATAAGACTGCTTTTGCCTGTTCCGGGGCCGCCTTTTATCACGTAAATTCGCTCAAATTCCTCAGAATTAAATATTTCACGAAAAAAGCTGACAAAACCGTTATAACTGTTTGCTGCGGCAAAGTATTTTTGATTTTTAACCACTGTTTAAATCCTCCAAGAGTTGTTTTTTTCTTATAATATATTCTTTTTTTAAAAAAGTGATTATATATATCCTTGACATTTGAAGTCTTTTTATAGTATAATAAGATGTTAGATTGGAGTGATATATGCCTATGAAGATTATTGGTCTATGTGGCGGTAGCGGAAGCGGAAAGGGCGTTGTTTCGGAAATTTTCCTTAAGCTTGGTATTCCGTCGGTTGACACAGATGCAGTTTATCATGAAATTACAGGCAGAAAGTCTGCTTGCGTTGACGAGCTTGCTTCCTGTTTTGGAGAAAATATTATTGATTCAAACGGCGGTCTTAATCGCAGGGCGCTTTCGGATATTGTTTTTGCTGATGGCGCTTTGGCAAAATTAAAGCTTCTTAATCAGATTGCTCACAGACATATACTTGATAAGACGAGAGAGATTATAGGGGAGTATAGGAAAAACGGCGCATCTGTCGTAATAATTGACGCTCCGCTTTTGTTTGAATCAGGCTTTGACAAGGAATGTGATATTACGGTCGCTGTTGTTGCTGATAGGGATGCGAGAATTGACAGAGTTATCAGGCGCGATGGAATCAGTATAGAGGCTGCCACCAGACGTATAGATTCACAGATTCCTGATAGCGAGCTTATAAAGCGATGCGACTATTTTATTGAAAATAATGGTGATTTATCTTCACTTGAAGATGCAGTGAAAATGATAGCTGCAAACATTTAATAGATATTTTAAGAAAGGTAACATAAAAAAATGAACGAAAAGACAATTGGACAGGAAATGCTTGATAAGCTTTCCTACAAGAGAACAAATATTTACGAGGCTGCAACCCCCGAAAAGATTAAGGCTATCTATGATTATTCCGAGGGATACAAGAAGTATCTTGACGAGGCAAAAACAGAGCGTGAAGCAACAACCGCTACTATCAAAATGGTAGAGGCAAAGGGCTTTACCGAGTATAAGCTTGGTGATAAGCTCTCTGTTGGTGACAAGAAGTATCTTAATCAGCACGGAAAGAGCATTATTGTTTTCAAGGTTGGTGAGAAGGATCTTGAAAAGGATGGCATCAGAATAGTTGCCGCTCACGTAGATTCTCCCAGACTTGATTTGAAGCAGGTACCCATGTACGAGGATTCCGGAATGGCATTCCTTAAGACTCATTACTATGGCGGAGTTAAAAAGTATCAGTGGACTGCAATTCCTCTTGCGCTCCACGGAGTAATGGTTAAGGCAGACGGTGAGGTTGTTAACGTTTGCATTGGCGAGGATGATTCTGATCCTGTATTCTATATTAACGATCTTCTTCCTCACCTTGGCTCCAAGCAGTCTGCAGAGCCTCTCGGTACTGCAATCAGCGGTGAAACGTTGAATATTCTTATTGGTGGACTTCCTTACGATGATAAAGAGGTGGCTGACAAGATTAAGCTTACAGCGCTTTCTATTCTTAATGAGAAATATGGCGTAACCGAAGAGGATTTCATTAGCGCAGAGCTTTCTCTCGTGCCTGCATACAAGGCGCGTGACATCGGCTTCGACAGAGCTCTCGTTGCTGCATACGGTCATGATGACAGAGTTTGCGCATATCCTGCCGTAACCGCACTTCTTGACAATGCGGATACCAAGGAGACAGTTATGGTTATTCTCGCTGACAAGGAGGAGATAGGCTCTGTTGGTCTTACAGGCATGCAGTCTGCATTCCTTGTTGACCTTATCGCTGAAATTTCCACCGCACTTGGTAAGAATCCTATTGTTGTAAGAGGTAAGAGCAAGTGCCTTAGCGCAGACGTTAACGCATGCTTCGATCCAAATTTTGCAGACGTATATGAGAAGCGCAACAGCGCAATGCTTTCCTGCGGTACAACCATGAGCAAGTACACAGGCTCCAGAGGTAAGTCCGGCACAAGCGATGCATCTGCAGAGTTCGTGGGCTATGTTCGCAAGCTCTTCAAGGATAACGGCGTTATTTGGCAGACTGCTGAGCTCGGTAAGGTTGATGCAGGTGGCGGCGGAACCGTTGCAATGTATATCGCAAACCACAACATTGAGACGGTTGACCTTGGTGTTCCCGTTATTTCTATGCACGCTCCCTACGAGGTTGTATCCAAGGCTGACGTTTATTCAACATACGAGGCATTCTGCGCATTTATAAAATAGTTTTTCCTCAAATTAAATCAAATAAATGATTTTTTGAGGTGAAATATGATTTTTTCAAAATTACAAAAAGCTGACGACAGATACAGGGAGATCGAACAGATGATGACTCTCCCTGAGGTCGTCTCCAACAATAAAAAGTATTCCGAATTGATAAAGGAATACAAGTCTCTTGAACCTATAATTGAGAAATTCAGGGAATATAAAGAGGCAGAAAAGGTTTTGGGCGATGCTGACGAGCTTAGACGAGATTCCGGCGCAGATAGCGAGCTTCGCGACCTCGCTGACGAGGAGTACAAGGAATACAAGCTTATCTGCGAGAGAATTACAGATGAACTTAAAATCCTTCTTATGCCCAAGGACCCCAATGATTCAAGAAACGTTATCGTCGAAATAAGGCAGGGAGCCGGTGGAGAAGAAGCGGCTCTTTTTGGCGCGGATTTATACAGAATGTATACTATGTATGCTACTGCGCGTCGCTTTAAAACCGAGGTTGTAAGTATAAATGAAACCGAGCTTGGCGGGCTTAAAGAAATTACCTTTAACGTAATAGGCGAGGGAGCTTTCTCCAGATTTAAGTTTGAAAGCGGTGTTCATAGAGTGCAACGTATTCCTGTTACGGAGTCTAACGGCAGAATACAGACCTCTACGGTTACTGTTGCCGTTTTGCCCGAGGCTGAGGAGGTCGAGGTCGAGGTAAATCCTGCCGATTTGAAGTTTGAATCATGTAAGTCCAGCGGTGCAGGAGGTCAGCATATCAATAAGACCGAATCTGCAGTACGACTCACTCATAAGCCTACCGGAATAGTTATTGAGTGTGACCAGGAGAGAAGCCAGCTTCAGAACAAGGAGAAGGCTTTGAAAATCCTTTATACCAAGCTTTATAATATGAAGCTCGAGGCTCAGGCACAAGAGATTGCTTCCACCAGAAAGAGCCAGGTTGGCAGTGGTGACAGAAGTGAAAAAATCAGGACATACAACTATCCGCAGTCAAGAGTGACTGACCATAGAATAAACAAAACGATTTATTCTCTCGGGGGATTCCTGAACGGA
>JAZQWA010000076.1:0-7262 GCA_045632065.1 Eubacteriales bacterium
AACCTTCTCGCCTTCTGCAAGACCAAGCTTCTCTACGAAGATAACGTCACCCTCAGCAACCTTGTACTGCTTTCCACCTGTTACGAAAATAGCGAACATGAAAAAGCACCTCACTTTCGTGTAAATTCGCTATCATAGGCGTTGGTCAAAAGACCAAACTTATCGAGCCTATCAATAAGCGTCGTATTATTATAACACCAACAACGTGGTTTGTCAATAGTTTTTTGAAATATTTTTAATAATTATAGACCAAACTGATGCAATTTGCTCCAGAGCTCATCAGCATAGTTTAAATGCCCGCCATCACCTATTACAAGAGCGCAATTTTCAGGGCTTTCTGCCGCAGAATAAATCTCTTTAATCATCTCAAAGCACTCTTTTGTAGACTCAATCGGGAAAATATTGTCATTTTTACCTGCTGCAACAAACAACACACGAGGAGCAATCAATCCTGCAATATCTCCCATTTCAAAATACTTACGTATTCCGGGTATATGGTTGCACATACAATGCTCCATAGCAATAATCGAGCCTTCAAATGTGCATATAGAGCAAGAGGGGGCACACGCCGTTATTCTTTTATCAAGAGCAGCAAAATAATATGCAGCAGTACCACCACCGGAATTACCGGTTACGACAATATTATTCTTATCAATGGCAAAGTTTGACAGAACAGCATCAAGAGCACACATTGCATCATGCACACGTTCTCCGATAAGTGTTCTTCCCATTAGAATAGCAGTCTTTGCAGTTTCGGTACAGCTTGTGCCATAACCATTTATACTACATTCTCCAAAAGAACGTGCTTCAATAATTAATGCCGCTCTTCCATCCTTTATAGCGCGCAATCCCATTGCACGATGAGGCCAATCCGAAAGAGACTTCTCGTCCTTTTCATTTTTGGCTCTGCCAAGCGCTATATGCATTCCTCCGCCGTGTCCGCTAAGACAAATTGTAAGCGGATGAGTAGTCTTCTCATCATTAGGAATAAGCAAATGGCACGGAACAAAGTACGATGGCTCACTTTCAACGGTAAACCGGCATTCTATAAAATCATCAAAACGATTTTCGTACTCAACTTCAAAAGAAGAAGCACCTCTTTCGAGTGGAAGTCCTAAAAGCTCTTCAAGCTTTTTCGCTGCTTTCTCTTGCCAATCAAGAAAAGAACACTCCCCTTTATACCTTAACGATGGAACGGTGTTTTTAACAATTTCGAGTTCATATAAATGAGTATTAGAATTCTTCATAATACAATTCTGCCCCATTTTATAATGGCGTTTTGTTAATTACAATCCTCTGAACAGGCCTCGCAATTACCGTCACAAATCTCTATATCACCGATCTTCTCGCCGCATGCGGGACAAGAAATGTCATCAAGCGCAAGAGAATCGTCAAAGCAAACTATCTCTCCGCAAGAGGGACATTCAATCTCATAGTACTCGCTATCGTCAATCTCAAATTCCTCATCGTCATTGAGGTCGTCGTAATCGTCATAATCGTCCTCATCGTCGAAATAAAGCTCTTCTTCAACCTCGCCGAGATCGTGGTCAAGCTCCCCAACATACTCGTGAAGCTCTTTATTATCTGCCTCAAGAGCGTTTATTTTATCTGCCATGTCAGAAAGAAGAACAAGCATTTCAGAAATAATCTTGCCCTCCTTGGTGTTCTTGTCAATTTCGTAGCCATCAAACAAACCGTTGATGTAAGCTGCCTTTTCGCTGATACCCATAATTTTTCTCCTTTTCTGGTTAAAATGCTCCCCGATTTTGCGAGGAGCATTATTTTTATTATTTTATATTATACTCTTTCAACGTACTCGCCGGTTCTTGTATCAATCTTAAGAACCTCGCCCTCGTTAATGAAGATCGGAACCTTAACAACTGCACCGGTCTCAAGAGTTGCTTCCTTGGTAACGTTGGTAGCTGTATCGCCACGAACACCGGGCTCGGTCTCGGTTACTGCAAGCTCTACAAATGTAGGAGGCTCAACGGAGAATACGCTGCCCTTCCAAGAGGAAATACGGCAAGTAGTGTTCTCCTTAACGAACTTGAAGTTATCGCCAAGCTTGTCGGAATTAAGAGGAACCTGATCGTATGTCTCGGGATCCATGAAGTAGTAAAGCTCACCATCGTTGTAGAGATACTCAAGATCACGTCTCTCAATTACTGCGTTCTCAAACTTTGCGGTGGGGTTGAAGGAAGCCTCACGGATAGCACCGGTAACAACGTCACGGTACTTGGTTCTAACGAAGGCTGCGCCTTTACCGGGCTTAACGTGCTGGAACTCGATTACCTGATAAACCTTACCTTCCATCTCGAAGGTAACACCATTTTTAAAATCACCTGCTGTTAACATATTACTGTTTTCCTTTTCTTGGCGAATTTTGTATTTTGATGGGGTATTTATGGTCCGCCACAACCGTAAACTGCCAAAAAGCACCAATACCCACTTTTAACACATATATTTTACTATAAAATATTTAATTTTGCAATAGTTTTTTTATATTTTTATAAAATTTCTATCAAATCTTTGGTAGAATGAGTGAAATTATGCACTCCATCCTTCTCAATGGCTACCATATCTTCAATTCTGCAACCATATTTTCCAAAGAGATAGATACCAGGCTCAACGGTAAGAATTTCGCCTACGTTAAGCTTTCTGCCAAATCCACGGCTGTAAAGTCTTGGACTTTCATGAATGAAAAGACCGACGGAATGTCCGAGAGAATGACCAAATGCTCCCTTATACTCAGGAACGGAGTCAATAATATCACGAGCAACCTTGTCAGCCTTACCGCAGTCAGCGCCTTCCTTTAAATAATCAATAGCCGAAAGCTGGGCCTTAAGAACGGTGTTATAAAGCTTCTTTATTTCATCATCAGCCTTGCCGATGACAATAGTTCTTGTCATATCAGCGCAGTATCCTTGATACTTTGCGCCAAAGTCCATGGTAAGAAAACCTTTTTTAAGCTTAACGTTGCGAGGTGTACCGTGAGGAAGCGCAGATGCATCTCCTGAAACTGCAATAGTCTCAAAAGCAAAGCTATCTGCCCCGCCCTTTCTCATCGCATATTCAAGCTCGAGTGCAACGTCAATCTCGGTCATATTAGGCGTAATCATTTTTAAGAGCGAAGAAAGAGCTGCGTCGGTAATATCCTGCGCCTTCTGCATTTTAGCAATCTCATCAGGCGTTTTTATCTGTCTGATTACCTCAATAGCATCACTTATGTTTACAAATTCAACCTCAGGATACTCATCTACGTATCTTTTATAGGTTTCATAAGAAAGTGTTCCGCCCTCAAATCCGATAGACTTGATGCAATTTTCGGAAATAACTTTTTTAAGAAATTCCTTTCTGTTTTCAGGCATAAGAATTTCAAAATTCTTATTTGCTCCTTTTAGCGCCATTTCATAATAACGGAAATCGGTTACAAGGTAGGCATTAGCCTTTGTAACGAACAAGAAACCGTCTGTAAAAGCAAATTCCGAAAGATAATGCTGGTTGAGCTCGTCGAGTACAAGCACCGCATCAACGGAAAGCTCTTTCATCTTATTTCTTAATCTATTAAGCTTCATAATTTATTCTCCATATAATATTTTTTCATACTCAAAGCATCATCGGATTGCGTTCCCGCCGATTCGCAAATAATCGTCGGCGACAACTTTTCTTTAATGATAACGTCAATTAGCGGCTCAAAATCAGGGCCGTAAAGATTATCCTCAAACGTAAGATGCTTTTTCTCACCACTGCCTGTCCACTCGATTTTTGAGAAGTGACAATGAAGATTGCATGCAACGTCAGCGCCGAGAGCACGGTCGATTTTATCAAAAACCCGAAGATAATCATCGGCAGTAACAAAAACTCCGCCCAAATCGCGCGCATTCAAATGACCAAAGTCAATAACGGGAACAAATGCAGAGTCAATGCGGCAAAGCTCAAGCACCTCATCAAGCGTACCAAGCTGATTAACCTTTCCCATTGTTTCAAGTCCAATTTTAATGCCATAGGTATCAACACTCGCAAGAGTTTTAACAAGAGTATCACCTGCAAGGCGCATAGCCTCGTCACGTGTAATTTTTGCAGCCGAGCCCGTGTGTACAACGATGGTGCCGGCTCCAAGAAGCTTCGCAGCGTCAAGGCTTTGACGAATATAGTTAATGCTGTTAAGCCTTTTTTCTTCAACAACACCCGAAAGCGAGATAAAATACGGTGTGTGGTAGGACATTTTAATATTATTCTCTCTTGCTTCCCTTCCAATTTCAGCAAGCATTGAAGATGATGCCGAAAGACCGTTTCCTGCCTCGTATTCATAAGCGTCAAGTCCTATACTCTTAACCCAGGAAGGTGCATCTAAGGTTGATTTGTATCCTGCGAGCTTAAATGCGTCGCTATTACCTCCGGGACCAAAATATGCGCTCATATATTTCCCTCTTTTTTATGGATTTTATAATATTTTTTCTTAAAAGGCACTTCGACTAACCTCTTAAACCTTGTGAAAGGATCGGTTTTGTCATTAATCGGAGATACAAGAATAGCCTTTATACCTGCATTGTGTGCTCCCCAAACGTCAGTTAAAATTTGATCACCGATAAATACCGTATCGTTCTTCTGCGTACCAATGCTATTCATTGCTTTAATTATATTTTTTTTGAACGGTTTGCCCGCTTTATAATATGCAGGCATTGAAATCTCTCTGTTAAACAGCTCTACACGTTCTTTGTTGTTATTTGAAACTATGGCAGTCTTAATTCCTGCATCGTATAAGGAATTAAGCCAAAGCAAAACATGCTCACCGGGCAAATCATTTTCATAAGGCTCAAGCGTGTTATCAATGTCAAGAATAACACCCTTAACACCTAAATTTAAAAGAAATTCCACAGATGCCTCATTAAATTTATCAAATATATAATTAGGTATTAAATTTAAACTCACATTTTACTCCGTAAATAATTATTATATACATTATATCATAATATAAAATACAAGTCAATAAAGCAGTCAAGGAAATATAATATATTTTTTTAAAAAATATTTCAAAAAAGTATTGACAAATGAGGGTTTATGTGGTAATATTAAAAAGCTGAAAATCAAATGCGAGTGTAGTTCAATGGTAGAATTCCAGCCTTCCAAGCTGGTCGCGTGGGTTCGATTCCCATCACTCGCTCCAAATGCGCCCTTAGCTCAGTGGATAGAGTGCCCGGCTACGAACCGGTAGGTCGAAGGTTCGAATCCTCCAGGGCGCGCCACAAGAAAATCACCCCAAATTCGGGGTGATTTTTTTGTTTGTGTCGTGCCCTGCTCGGACTCGAACATTGCGTGCGTAGCACGCGAAGGTTCGCATACCGCTTTAGCGGTATCCAGCGCAATGCGGAGTACAAATATAAAATCAGTACAACAAGTGTAATTACCACCGCACACTACCCCGCATAGCTGTATCCTCCAGGGCGCCGAGACTCCATTTTCAGTCTCTCTCTTTGCTTTGCGGCGTGCTCTGGCTGGACTCGAACATTGCGTGCGTAGCACGCGAAGGTATTGCCACTCGCACTTTTGTTCTTAAATATTTGCGATTACCGTACTTCATACTTCTGCTCGTTTGGCAAGATTCCGACTTTGTCGAAATGCGCATACCCCGTCTGAAGATCGAAAAGCTCGCTTTTCCGGCAAAGGACGTGGGTATGTTCACGAAGTGAATACCCTCCAGGGCGCTTTAATCATTACAAAACGAGTACTTTCACGAGCAATGACTATAATATCAAAAAGTTTAGCGGATAGATCCCAAAGAAGCTATCCGCTATTTTTTATTTAACAACAATATTTATAATTTTACCGGGTACGACAATCTCTTTTACGATTGTCTTGCCCTCGATTGCCTGGGCAATCTTTTCATCAGCCTTAACGATTGCAAGAATTTCGTCCTTGCTTGCGGTCTTAGAAATATTAAGAACATTTCTAACCTTGCCGTTAACCTGAATGGGCATCTCGATAACGTCGCTTGCGCACTTGGACTCGTCATACTTAGGCCATGATTCGTATGCAATAGACTCCGTGTGGCCAAGAATCTGCCATATTTCCTCGCCAACGTGAGGTGTAATGCAAGAAAGCATCTTAATAAAGCCTTCGGCATACTCTCTGGGGCATGTGCCGTTCTTATAAACCTCATTTACAAATACCATCATCTGTGCAATTGCAGTATTGAAGCCGAGAGTCTCAAAGTCGGATGTAACCTTCTTTACTGTCTGGTGATAAATCTTTGTAAGATTACCATCGTCAGTTTCAACTATGTTAGCGGGCTCTGTAAAGAAGTTCCAAACGCGGTTGATAAACTTTCTCGCGCCTGCAACGCCCGATGCGCTCCAAGGCTTTGAAACCTCAAGCGGCCCCATAAACATCTCATAAAGACGGAGAGTGTCTGCACCGTATTCACGAACAATATCGCTGGGGTTAACAACAAATTCGGGGAAACGCTTACCCATCTTAATGCCGTTTTCACCAAGTATCATGCCCTGGTGAACAAGCTTCTTGAAGGGCTCCTTAACAGGAGAGATACCGTTATCATAGAGGAATCTGTTCCAGATTCTCGCATACATAAGATGGCCGACAGCATGCTCGGGTCCTCCAACGTAAAGGTCAACGGGAAGCCAATGCTCAAGAAGCTTAGGATCGCAAAGCGCCTTATCGTTGTTTGGATCGATATATCGCATATAGTACCAGGAAGAGCCTGCGGAGCCAGGCATTGTAGAGGTCTCGCGAACACCCCTTACGCCATTCTGATTATACTGCTTCCACTCGGTTGCATTTTCAAGGGGAGCCTTGCCGTTTTTGCCCTTATAGTCCTCAAGAACAGGAAGAACAAGAGGAAGTTCCTCATCGGGAAGAAATACAGTTTCGCCGTCCTCGGTATAAACGCAAGGAACAGGCTCGCCCCAATAACGCTGACGAGCGAAAATCCACTCACGGAAGTGGTAGTTTACCTTACGTCTTGCAACACCTGCGTTTTCAAGCTTAACGGTGATAGCTTCCTTGGCTTCTTCAACCGTGAGACCGCTGAATTCCTCGGAGTTAATAAGTTTACAGCCCTTTCCGAGATAATCCTGCTTTTCAAAGGCGCACTCTGAAACGTCACGTCCGTCAATAACCTGAATCATAGGTATGTTATGAGCAATAGCGTACTCAAAGTCACGCTGATCGTGGCTGGGAACAGCCATTACTGCGCCTGTGCCGTAGTTAGCAAGTACGAAATCACCAATAAACACAGGAACTTC
>JAZQWA010000077.1:0-3366 GCA_045632065.1 Eubacteriales bacterium
ACGGCAATTCCCAAAATCAACGAGTTTTATATTAGACAATTTAAACAAAACTGATATGCCCCTTGGTTTTTCGTGGAGCTTTTAATTGGTGCTTTTAACGAAATTTCCATAGAAAAGTCTTACATAGCGAAAAATCGTTGATAAAAACACAGTTTATGTGCTATATTTTTTTACCCAAAATACAAAGGAGAAAAAATATGTTAAACTTTATCTTATCGCTTTTGCTGGCAGTAATTGCGCTTGCTTTGTTCGGATATGGCGTGTCCAGCATACTTGCCTTAACCATTATGGGCATAGTTATCGGCGCAGTATGTGTAATTGCAGCCCTCTATCTTTACAAGCTCGCTCTTGGATATTCGAGCAACGTAATCAGTGATATTATCGTTAAGTTTGCTATTCCGTTACTTGCAATTTTGACAGCTCTCGACACCATATTTGGTTTCCTCGGCGGTATCGTTAACCAGATTATCGGACTTTTCTCTTAAATCGGATACATAAAAAAGTTGTAAAAGCGGCATAATCTGCCGTCAAAAAATAAAAACCGATGCTACTCATTGCGGGTAGCATCGGTTTTTTGTTATCATTATATTCGTTTTTTGTCTTTTACTATCGTATTCGCCTTAATTTGCCCCGATTTTTTCTCTATGCTTAATTTTGTAGATTTCTTCTGCGGCAAGGCGCATTTTAGTAACAACGTCACCCTCTGACTTGGGGAAGCAATAGTAGAGATAATCGTTGTTTCCGAAGGAAATTACGTCGCCAATCTGGTAGAAGTAGAAGTCAGCGTTGACTGTATGGGCGCACAGAGGCTTGTGCTCGTAGTGGAGCTTGCCCTCGCAGCCGTCAAGCACGAAGCCGCCAGTCGAGTGCTTCAATACACCCTCGCCAACTCGGTAGAATTTGTGGTCGTGTGTTGTAATCAGTATTTCAACGTCTCCCTCGTAGCCGTATTTTCCTGCCTCAATCTCGGCTCTTACCTCACCTCTCTGCCACTCATACCAGTCGGGAATGTGAGTGAATTTGCTCTCGCCCGAGATAGCCTCCAGCGAGCCGTATTCGTCGAGATAATAGGTCTTGCCGCAGTCAGGGCAGGTGAGATTTACACCCTTGCCGACCATTTTGCCCTCGGATTTACAGTGGGGGCATTTGTATAAAAGTCTGTTGAGGTAATCCGCTCTGAAAGGCTCGTTAATTTTAATTTTGTTCTCTTTTTGCCAACTTAAGTTGTCAAAACTAAACTCTTTTAGCACAATTTCCTGAATTTGCTCGGGTGACATCTCATTGATTTCCTCGGGGGAAAGCAGGTATTTCATCTCCGCTGAAACTCTAACATTACGTGTTTGCAGGTTGTTGTAAAGCGGGTCGTAGAGGTATGCTCCGTCGGTGCGAATCATAACCAGGGGCGCGCCCATCATCTTCACCATCTTGCCGATGGAGTCGGGCAGGGGCATGCTTCTACCGTGATAGGTGTATCCCGCCTCGGGGAACATCACCACCGAGCTCTTCAGCTTGCGCAGAGCGTGCATCATATCTCTTACGAGAGTGGTGTCGGTAACGAATTTGTTGGTGGAAATACAGCCGATTTGCTTCAGCAGCCAATTCTTGCCGATAAAGGCATCGCTTGTGGCAACTATGTTGAAGGGACGGGGATAGAGCATCGACGGCACGATTTCGAGGTCGAGGAAGCAGGAGTGATTCATAAGAATCATCATAGGCTCGCCCTTTTTCAGTCTCTCCATTCCAACCTTGGTATATGTAAAGCGTGTTTTGATTATGTCGGGTAGCGAAACGATTTTCAAGAGAGTTCGAAAGAGCATATTCGGCTTTATTGGCTTCTTATGCTTCGGACGCGGAATCTCTAAAACATGCTCGTACGTGGAATTTATAACCTTTGTTTTCATAATGCGCCTCTCAATTGTTGTTTTGGGGTCGGGCTTATTTCATTCTACCATATTGGCATGTTTTTTTCAACAGTTTCAGGTACATTTTTTACGATTGTATGATAATTTCTTGAATTTTTTATGAATATTTAAGGTATAACCTGGAGGTGATGCCAAAATGCTATTGATTTTTTGAAATATTTTATGTATAATGTTAATTGTATAAATATATGCGGGGGGCAGTGATATGTTATCTAAGATTTACAGCGCAGGTGTTATCGGTATCGAGGGCTTTGAGGTTGCAGTTGAGTGCAGCGCCTGGGACCGAACACCGAAATTCGAGCTTGTAGGCCTACCCGATGCCGCAGTTAAAGAGGCAAAGGGCAGAGTGCGCTCGGCTTGCGAGAACAGCGGTATAGCCTTTCCCCCTCTTGACATAACCATAAATCTTGCCCCTGCTAATCTGAAGAAAGAGGGCTCGGCATACGATTTAGCCATTACCGTCGCCCTGCTTCAATGCGACGGCAGTCTCTCACGCTCGCTTGATATGAATGACAAGTGCTTTCTCGGCGAGCTTTCGCTCTCTGGCGAGGTCAGAGCCGTTGGCGGAATTCTGCCTATGACCATTTCAGCCAAGGCGGCAGGCAGACGTGAGATTTACGTACCAATCGAGAACGCAGGCGAGGCGGCGGTTGTTGACGGCATCACCGTTTACGGTGTAAAAACGCTTCGTCAGCTGATAAATCACTTAAAGGGCATTGAACTAATCGAGCCAATGCGCTTCGACGAGCGCTCCTTTAATCTTCAAAATCATGACGGAGCGGTGGATTTTGCCGACGTGCGCGGTCAGCTTAAAGCCAAGCGCGCTCTTGAAATTGCTGCCGCAGGCGGTCACAACGTGCTGATGATTGGCCCTCCCGGCGCAGGTAAATCCATGCTTGCCAAGCGCCTTGCCACCATTCTCCCCGATATGAATTTTGACGAGGCGGTTGAAACTACGAAAATCCATTCGGTAACAGGGATTTTAAAGACAAACCTCGTCACCGAGCGCCCCTTCCGTTCGCCTCACCATACGGTGAGCCCTGCAGGACTTGTTGGCGGTGGAGCAAACCCCAAGCCCGGCGAAATTTCGCTTTCCCACAACGGTGTTTTATTCCTTGACGAGCTTCCCGAGTTCCCCAAGAGCGTTACCGAGTCGCTTCGTCAGCCTCTCGAGGACGGTGTTGTCACCGTTACCCGAGCTGCCGCAAAGGTGACTTATCCTGCATCGTTTATGATGGTGTGCGCAATGAACCCCTGTAAGTGCGGTTATTTTGGTGACTCAACCCATCAGTGCAGATGCACTCCTGCATCTATTTCCAAGTACCTTGAGCGTGTTAGCGGACCGCTTCTTGACAGAATTGATATTGAAATCGAGCTTCCTGCAGTTACCTATGACGAAATCTCGGGCAAAACCGCAATGGGTGAGCCCTCTGCAGTAATCCGT
>JAZQWA010000078.1:0-13347 GCA_045632065.1 Eubacteriales bacterium
ACCGTATTTCTTGGCAACGGTCTGTATGTACTTGTGGTCGTCGGCATTTTCAAAGCCCGATTGCAGAGTGTTGTGGTCAATATAAGCCACCGAAAGCTCGGTTTTTACTCTGTCAATCTCCATAGCCTCAAGCTGAAGATATGCCATTGTTCCTGTGGCGTCCTGGGTGAGCGTCTGGTCAATTTTAAGGCCGATTTCCGCGCCTGCCTTCATTTCGCCCGAAACAAGATGATTTTTAATTATTTTCTGTACTATTGAATATCCCATTTTGAACCTCTTTCAGTTTGTTACAGAGAGCAGATTTTCAAGAGCCGCCTGAATGTGCTCGGAAGTGAGCTTGTCCGCAAGCTCGGCATTTCCCTGCTCTATCGCCGAGAGTATTTCACGATGCTCCTCAACCGATTTTTCAAGTCTGTTTGCCACGGTAAGAGAGCGCTTTCTGTAAATATGAATGTTTCTGTGCAGCTCGGAGAGCGTTTTAAAGAGAAGTCTGTTATCCGAGGCGCGATAAATTATACTGTGAAACTCCGAATCAAGCTCCTTTAACTTATCGGTGTCCTTTTTCTGAATGTAAAACTCCGCAAGCTCTACCGAATCTCTGAGTTTTTTCTTGTCCTCGTCATTCATTTTGAGGGTTGCTTCTCTCGAAGCGAGTCCCTCAAGTCTCATTCTGATTTTATAAATGTCGATAAGCTCGTCTCGTCCAACACCTACTACAACTGCGCTTCTGTTAGGAGTTATATCGATAAGCCCCTCCTCGTAAAGACGGTGAAGCGCCGCGCGCAAGGGCGTTCTGCTGACTCCAAGGCGCTTCGACAAGGCAATCTCCGTAAGCACCTCGCCTTTTTCAAGCTTACCTGACAAAATCTCCTCTTCGAGAGTGAAAAGCACTCTTTCTTCAAGAGATTTAGCATTATTGTCAACTATCATTTACATTTCTCCTACTCTTGAAAGCTTTTAATAATCTGCATAAGCTCATCATCACCCATAAAAGTAGTTCTGCCGTCATCATATATACGGTCAATTTCCTCTTTAACCTTGATTACAAGGGGGGTGTGCTTGTTAACGGCATTATCGCCACTCAGGTTAAGATGCTTGTTTATCCAATATGCAACTCCCGCAGCGCCCGAGGTGTTTGAAATAGCAACCTCGGCAGAGCGTCCGAGAATTTTATCGGTGTCAAAAATGTTGTAAATTTCGGTATCCTTCATAATTCCGTCTGCGTGAATACCTGCTCTGGTAAGATTAAATGCAGAGCCAACAAAGGGAGTCATGGGCGGGATTGTATAACCCATATTTTTCTCAAAATACTGGGCAATTTCGGTGATAACCGTTGTATCCATTCCGTCAAATGTGCCACGAAGCGCCGCATACTCCATAACCATAGCTTCAAGAGGAATGTTACCCGTTCTCTCGCCTATACCAAGCATAGAGCAGTTGACGCCCGAAGCACCGTAAAGCCAAGCATTAACAGCGTTGGTAACACCGTGATAGAAGTCGTTGTGTCCGTGCCACTCAAGCATATCAGACTCAACGTCTGCAAAGTGGTGAAGACCGTAAACAATACCGGGAACGCTTCTGGGAAGCGCAACACCGGGGTAGGATACGCCGTATCCCATTGTGTCGCACATTCTGATTTTAACAGGGATGTTTGCTTCCTCGGACAGCTCGTGCAGAGCGTTAACAAAAGGAACTACGAAGCCGTAGAAATCTGCTCTCGTAATGTCCTCGAGGTGACATCTTGGACGGATTCCTGCCTCAAAGGCTTTTTTCACAACTCCGAGATAGTGGTCCATTGCCTCGCCTCTGGAGAGACCGAGCTTTTTGAAGATATGATAGTCCGAGCAGGACACGAGAATGCCCGTTTCCTTGATGCCAAGGTTATGCACAAGCTCGAAGTCCTCTTTTTTCGCTCTTATCCAGGTTGTAACCTCGGGGAATTCATAGCCAAGGTCCATACAGCGAAGCACCGCTTCTCTGTCCTTTTTCGTATATACGAAGAACTCCGACTGACGAATTATGCCCTTCGGGCCTCCAAGACGGTGAATCATTTTATACAAATCAACAATCTGGTCAGCCGTATAAGGCGCTCTCGACTGCTGTCCGTCACGGAAGGTGGTGTCGGTTATCCATATCTCATCAGGCATATCAAGAGGTACGCGTCTGTGGTTGAAGGCAACCTTGGGAACCTCGTCATATGGATATATATCTCTGTATAAATTAGGCTCGTCAACGTCCTGAAGCGAGTATTTATACTGCGACTGCTCAAGTAAATTCGTGTGTTTGTTCTTTCCAATCATTATTGCATTTCCTTTCATTCGGAAATTGTATACAAGAATACAATTTGATATTATTATACTCCCCGACATTCATTTTGTCAAGGTTTATGGCGCAAAAATATATAAAACAAGCAATATTAATAAGCATTATATGTAAAAAACACCGCCTTGGATATAAAAGACGGTGTTTTCTTGCTTATTTAGTTTTTTCTTTTGATGCTGTTTTTTTGCTTGGCGCGTAGTTCAGAAGTAGAATGCCGCCCGAAACCAAAAGAAGAGTGATTATAAGGTTTATGGGCTCAACTCCGCTTGCCTCGGGAAGAAGCAGAAGCGAGAGAATCGTGCCGAAAATGGGTGTTGTAAATGAAAATACGGTTACCTTCGACACAGGATTGTGTTTAAGAAGCATACCCCAGAGGGCGTACGCTACGGCAGAGAGAAAGGCAAGATAGATGAGAATAATCACGCCCTTGGGGCTTTCAAAGCTCACCTTTCCGCCAAGTATAAGGCCGAGAACAATCATAAACGAACCGCCGAAGATAAACTGATAACCACTCAGCACAACGGGGTCCTCGTGCTTTGAAAATTTCTTCATAAACACGCTGGAGAATGAATATGCCACGGTTGAAAGGATAACAAATCCGTCACCGAGGAAATTCATAGTAAGCGTCAGGCCGTTGAGGTTAATAATGATAATACCCGCAAGGCCGAGCACGCATGCGATAATCTTCTTTGCTGTAAGCTTCTCCTGCTTAAAAATCAGGCTGGCGATAAGCACGCAGAAGAAGGCAGACGAGCCGCTGGCGATTGTGCCCTTAACACCCGTAGTGTTGGTGAGGCCGACGTAGAAGAATATGTACTGAATAACAGTCTGAAATGATGCAACGGTCAGCACCTTTGGAAGATTTTCTTTCTTGAACACAAGGAATTTACGTCTTCCGATGCTGTAAATCGCTATGGTGATAATTCCCGCCATAAAGAAACGTATTCCTGCAAAAAGAATTGTTGATGGCACGCCGCTTACAGGAATAAGCAAAGCCGACGCCGTCTTGATTGCAGGTGTTGCGCTGCCCCAAAGCGCGCAGCAAAGAAGAGCGCAGAGGGTAATCACCGCGGGGTGAGTAAAAATACTTCTTTTTTCTTGAATTTCGTTCATTTTAATCTCGCTTTTCATTTTTAAAGAGGCCTTGAAGCCAAGACCTCTTTTAAAACTTATATTTTAAGTGTAAAGGCATGCTTTTGGGATAGATAAATTTGATTTAAAACCGATTTTTGCGACCTGAAGGTGTAGAAAACTACTCCGAGTAGGGGCAAGGAGCGATTTTAGGCAAATTTAGCATTCCAAAATTAATCGATAGTCATATCCATCTTTCTACGGAGAATCTTTCTTAATGTATTCTTGGGGAATTCCTCATCACGAACCTTTACAAGACCAACCTTCTTATAAGGAACGGCAGTCTTGTTGTACTCGTTAACAAACTTCTGGAAATATGCCTTGGCATCGGTGACACCCTTTTCCTCAAGGACGGTCTTATCGGGATAAATCTCTGCAACGATGGTGTTGAATGCATCGCCACGGCGAGACTTACCCTCGTAAACTACGATATCCACGAGGCCGGGAGTTGCGCTGAGGGCATCCTCGATTTCCTCTGGGTAAACGTTCTTACCGTTGGAAAGAATGATAATGTTCTTGAATCTACCTGTGATATAAAGGATTCTGTCACCCTCCTTGGTGATTTCCATTCTGCCTGCGTCACCTGTGCGGAAGAAGCCGTCCTCGGTGAATGCCTCGGCATTTGCCTCATCGTTCTTGTAATAACCAAGCATTACGTTGGGGCCCTTAACCTGAATTTCGCCCTCGCCTTTTTCGTCAGCCTCTGCAATTCTGCACTCTACGATAGGAAGAACAGGGCCCACGCTCTTGGGAACGATATAGTTGTTGTGGTTAACTGCAAGAATGGGAGCACACTCGGTGATGCCGTAGCCGTTAAGAACCTTAACACCAAGGCCGTCGAAGAGGTCTGCCATATCCTGATTAAGAGGAGCACCACCCGAGATAATCATATTGATTTCACCGCCAAAGGCAGCGAGAACATTTTTCTTAAAGAATTTATCAAGAGGCTTAAGTCCGATTTTGTGACAGGTTCTGTTGAAGCCCATAAGACACTTAACAAGACCGCCTGCAAACTTACCCTTCTCCTCAATTCCCTTGAGAATTCTTCTGTAGAAGGTCTCAACGTAAAGAGGAACTGCAACAAGGTGACCGGGCTTATGCTCCTGAAGCTCCTTCAGGATATACTTAACGCCCGAGGAGATGTAAATATCGCATCCGATACTGTTCTGTCCGTAAATAGAAACGCTGGAGCCGTAGGTGTGATGAGGGGGAAGCACGTTCATACATCTTGTAGAAAAGTCAATGAACTGAATAACGTCTGAGAGGTCGGACATAAAGTTTCTCTGGGAAAGCATAACGCCCTTACCCTGACCGGTAGTACCCGAGGTAAATACGAGCTCTGCAAGAGCGTCAACGTCAATAGGAGTGTTGTAATAAGGATCGCTGTCCTCTGCGAATTTAACCGCGCCTGCCTCGCGCCATGCAAGAAGGCTGTCCTCACCGTCGCCATCAAGATAAATGGGGGCAGGCATGCCAAGCTCGCTTGTGATGAACTGACCCTTTTCGGCAATATCGCTGTCGCACATAAGAATATCGCACTCACCGCTTCTCACGGTTTCAAGAAGGTCCTCCTTCGCCCAATCTCTGTCGAGAGGAACCCAAACGCTACCCGTAGCCATGGTTGCATAGTAGGTCTGAATGAGATTATAGGTGTGCTTGCCTATAACGCAAATCTTCTTACCTGCATATCCGCGGGCAATAATCTCGGTGGCAAGAGCGCGCACGTGGTCACGCATAAGGTCATAAGTAACCTTAACAACCTCCTTGTCGTGAGGCTTAACGCGATAACGATAAGCAACTCTTCCCTGATACATTTCGCCGATTTCCTCAATCATCTCTCTGATGTTGGCGAATTCTTTTTTAGGTCTGTAAGCTTTAACCTTCATATTAAAAATACCTTTCTAACTTAATTTCTCGGTATTCTATCGCAGTTTTTCCTTATTGCAGCCCGCCAGGATCGGGGGATGTCGGGAAGTGCAACAGAGGAATCTTACAACACAAAACCTCGAAAAATATTTGATTTGGCTTATGCCAAAACATAGTTATAATAGCATATTTTGCCCTGTTTGTCAAGCAAATGACAATTTGTAATACGGTTGTCTATGTATTTTCGGGCTTTTTGCGCTTATTTTTAAAATATGCAGAGAGCATATCTGCGCACTCGTCGCCTAAAACTCCACCGACAACCTCGGGCTTGTGATTAAGTCCCGCCTCGTTCAAATCAAGAGCAGAGCCGAATGCTCCGAAGCGAAAATCCTTTGCTCCGTAAACAACTCTTTCTATTCTTGCGTTTACTATTGCGCCTGCGCACATTGCGCAGGGCTCCATGGTTACGTAGAGAGTAACTCCGGGAAGTCGCCACCCCCCAAGAGCCTCACAGGCTCTCTCGATAGCGAGAATTTCAGCGTGGTGTGTGGCGCATTTTGATGTCTCCCTGGTGTTGAAGGCTCTTGCAATCACCACTCCGTCTCTCACGGCAACGGCGCCAACGGGCACTTCATCTATCATTTCCGCCTCTTTTGCAAGGTCTATCGCCTCTTGCATATAGATTTCGTCAATATTTTTATCCATTTTTCCTCCTAAAAGAGATCCACGATGGCAATTAAAAGATTTACCGCACCAAAAATAGCAAGCTCGGGTGTTATTCTGAATTTTTCACCGCCCAAAAGCAGTGGTAAGAAAAGTTTTTTATACTCCGCTATCTTTAAGACAATAATCGCAATCGAAATTGCGCACAAAGCAAAAAGACAGGGGTAAACCACAGCCCCAAGGCCAAACATAAGCAAAACCGAAACCGCGTTATTCACAAAGTGAATAATTACCGACGGCCAAATAGAGTCGAGCGCCAAATCTACGCCCATAAAAATCACACCTGCAACAAAAGCGTAGAAAAACGAGAAAACACTATGGTGTATAAGGGCGAAAAAGAATGCCGAAACAAGCACGGAGACTCTTTTTGAATGAGCCGAGAGAAGTCGCATTGGCAAATATCTGAAAAGCACCTCCTCCATAACCGCAGGCACAAGCGCATGAGAAATCAGCGCTAAAACAAGCGAGCTTCCAACGTCAACCTCATTGGTTTTCCCTGTAACAGCAAAAACTATCATGGATGTAACGACAGAAATCGCCATAATCAACGTCACAGAAGGCGCGCTCAACACAAGCGTATGGCAAAGCGCCCTTTTTCCAAAGCCAAGGTGACTGGCGGCAGCCTCTTTATCCTTTTTTACGTGAATAATACCAATGGCAAAGGGAATTAAAAACGCCATAAAATATACTGCATATCCAAGAGCTCCCGAGAGCGTCCCTGACGCCGAAAGAAGCGCAAGAAAAGCAAGATATGATAAAGATAAAATACTTATTTTTCGCTCCATTTTAACCCCTTTCGTCATATTTTGTAAATTATAGTTTACTTATTTGCTTTCTACGATAGAAAATCTAAGCTTTCCTCGGGAGATATTAGACTCTTCAAGTCTTACGGTAAGCTTGTCAGCTATGCGGTAAATTTTATTTCCGCATCTAAGAGTAAGATTCCTCTCGTCGTAGGTAAACAGTCCGGGCATCTCGCTTATTGGCACAAGTCCCTCACAGGTGTTCTCAAGAGAACAGAACATACCGAACTGCGTAATAGAGCTTACCGTGGCGGAGAAGGTCTCGCCAACGTAATTTGACATATAAATTACCTTATACAAGTCGTCAATTTTGCGCTCGGCATTTAAAGCGCGAATCTCGCCCTCGGTGGCTGCCACCGCCGCCCGGCGAGCATAAGATGCGTAATTCTGCGGTCTCTTGCCCTCAAAAAGCACTTTTTTGATAATTCTATGGGTTGCAAGGTCGGAAAGTCGTCTTATCGGCGAGGTGAAATGGCAGTAAAACTCAATTCCAAGACCGAAATGAGACTCCCTGATTTCAGAGTATTTTGCCTTTGCCATAGAGCGAAGCATGGTGTAGGACACAGCCTCGCCAAGTCCTCTTTCGTTTGCCTCATCTAAAAGCGCAGATAAAGTCCTCGCGTCAGGCTTCCCCTTTCTCAAATGCAGAGTCTTAAAGCCAAGGCTATCAAGATAGGAGAGAAAGCTCTCAAATGCATCCGCAGGCGGAGCCTCGTGTACTCGATAAACGCATGGAATACCCTGCTCCGAAAGATGCTTTGCCACCGCTTCGTTTGCGGTAATCATAAACTGCTCTATAATCCGCTCGGAAAGTCCTCTCTCTCGCTTTTCTATACTCACAGGCTCGCCATTATCGTCAAGAAGTATCACCGCCTCGTCGGAGTCGAAGTCGATAGCTCCTCTTTTTTGGCTTTTTTCTTCAAGAATATGGTAAAGCTCCCTCATTTTTTCGAGAGTGGGCTTAACGGGTGCGTATTTTTTCTTTATTTCGGCGCTTGCCTTGCCCCAAAGCAGGTCGTTTACCTCGGAATAGACTCCTCTCACCCTGCTTCTTATCACAGTGGGCGCAAGTCTCACCGATTTTATTTCTCCCAAGCTATCAAGGCTGATAAAAGCGCTTATTGTGTATTTATCCTCGCCCGAATTAAGCGAGCAAGCTCCGTTTGAGAGCGCAGGCGGAAGCATCGGCACAACCTTGTCGGTAAAATACACGCTGCTGCCCCTCTGCATAGCGCATCTGTCAAGAGGAGTACGCTCGGTAACGTAGTGAGATACGTCGGCAATATGCACCCCAAGTCGCCAGCCACCGCCCGAAAGCCGTCTTAAAGAAACAGCGTCGTCAAGGTCCTTTGCCCCTGCTCCGTCGATGGTGAAGATAACCTCGTCGGTCAAATCCTCTCTGCCCTCTCGGCTAAGCGGCTCGGCCGACAGTCTTTCCGCCTCTGAAAGCTCCTCGGGGGTAAAATCGGTAACTATTCCGCAGTCTGCAAGAATCGCCGCGTAGTTTGCCTCTCTTGTATCGTCGGCGCCGAAAATACGGATTATATCACACTGGGGATGGGCGCTTCCATCTCTTAAAATAAGCGCCTCAACCTTATCGTCAAGCCTTGCTCCGCCTAAATCTCTTACGGCGGGGCGAAGCATAATTTTTCTGTCATCGGGCATAACGTAAAAACTTCTGAAATACCTTCTGCCATGCCTTGTCATTTCCTCGCAAAGTCTGCCTATGACGGTTTTTCTGCCGTACTCAACAATTTTCAGTACTCTGCCCTCGGTTTTTTCCCTGCCCTCTCGGCTTTTGAATTTATGGTAAGCAATTTCCACGAAATCACCGTCAATTGCGCCCTTATGATTGCCTGCGGGAATGAAAATATCATCTCCGCCCTCCTCCAAGGACACAAAGCCGTAGCCACCCGATGAGCCTGAGAAAATTCCCTTTGCAAGAATATCCTCCTTGTCCTCACGGCGTCTGTGACCGCCACGGTCATCGCTCTCGCGAATTTTTACTCCGTCATAAGAAACTCCGCATTGATTAAGCGCGCGCAGAAGCTCTCGTCTTGCCTCCTCCTTGGAGCGACGCTTATGCACGTTTCTTTTTGTAAATTTTGAAAAATCCTTTTTAGCCATATTTCGCTCCTTTCAGGATTATTTTGCGCAATAAATGAAATAAAAAACCTTCTAAAATAAACAAGGTGCCGTGATGTGCGGCACCCATAGTTTATTACTTAAACAAGTGAGAATAATTGGAATTAACCAAACCGGTCCAATCCTGCTCATAAATCTGAGCGTAATCGGGCTGAATGATAAATACAACCAAAACTGCAAGTGCAAAAACGATTGCAGCAACAAGAGTCCACTTGTAGAGTGCTCTGTCAGCGTGGGAAGATTTATCTTTACCGTAGAATGTCTCTGCGCCACCGGAAATAGTGCCGGAAAGACCATCCTCATTACTCTTTTGAAGAACTACTGCAACTACGATAAATGCAGCAGAGATGAGAAGCAGCACAAGAAGTACGATTTCAAGAATTTCCATTTTCAGCTTCCTTTCACAATTTATTACTCGTCAAGCGAGCATTATATACGAAAATATTTTATCACAAAGAAATCAAAATTGCAATAGTTTTTTTAGCTATTTTTAGTTTTTTTCATATTTTTATGAATTTAAGCCATAATAAGAATATCTTTACGAAAGGCTTTTTTCATAATGATAACAAAAAACGCTACCCGTCCCTTTGGAATAAAGGATAAAATCGGCTATCTGCTTGGTGACTTCGGAAACGATTTTACCTTTCTGCTTTCCTCGGGATTTCTCTTAAAATTCTATACCGACGTAATGCACGTCAGCGCAGGCGTTGTGGGAATAGTAATAATGCTCGCCAGATTTGCCGACGCATTTACCGACGTGACAATGGGACGCATCTGCGACAGGGCGCGACCTAACGAAAACGGCAAATTCAAGCCCTGGATTCTCCGTATGTGCGCCCCTGTGGCAATCGCATCCTTTCTAATTTACCAATCTGCATTCAGCACGTCGCCCATGTGGTTCAGAATTCTATGGCTGGTTGTAACCTATCTTCTCTGGGGCTCGATTTTCTACACCTCAATCAACATTCCCTACGGCTCAATGGCATCAACAATTTCACGCGACCCAGGTGAGCGGCAGTCGCTGTCCACCTATCGTACGATGGGAAGCACGCTGGCAGGAGTGATAGTCGGCGCAGGAATTCCTCTGCTTGCATACGACACGAAAGTCATAAACGACGTGCAAATAACCGAGCTGAACGGCGGGAGATTTACGATTATTGCAGGAATTTTCTCGATTTTGGCGATTGTAGCATATATTCTCTGTTATTTTCTCGTTACAGAGCGTGTTATCCCCGAAAATCAAGCGGCAGAGAAAAGAAGAAGCGTCAAGGATTTGCTTGTCAGCTCGATAAAAAACCGCGCTCTGATTTCCATTATCGTAGCCTCGGTGCTGATGCTCCTGTCGCAATTTACCCTTCAACAGCTGGCGAATTACGTCTTTCCCGATTATTACGGCAACACCGCGGCACAATCAGCCTCGACATTTGCGATGCTTATAGGAATGGCGGTGGCTGCTACGGTAGCAAAGCCGCTTGCATTGCGCTTCGGAAAAGCTGAAATCAGCGTTTTCTCAAACCTCGCCGCCGCTTTGGTGTGTATTCTGCTCTTCTTTGTCAGACCTGCAAACGTGTGGGTTTACGTGGGATTTAATTTATTCTGCTGGCTGGGGCTTGGCGTATTCGCAATGGTTTCCTGGGCGCTTATCACCGACGTAATCGACTATTCCGAGCTGAAAAACGGCATACGCGAGGACGGCTCAATATACGCCCTTTACTCCTTCGCAAGAAAAATCGGACAAGCCGCTGCCGCAGGACTTACAGGACTGTTTCTTACCATTGTCGGATATGAAAAAATCGAGGGAGTTCCCCTTCCCCAAAGCGTAAAGGACGGAATTTTCTCAATTTCCACATTAGTTCCCGCCATCGGATTTTTACTGCTGTCAGCGGTACTGTGGTTCTGGTATCCACTGAACAAAAGGGCAGTTGATGAAAACGTAAAACTGCTAAAAGAAAAGCATAGCAAATAATAAAAAGAGGTGATTTGTGAAAAATCACCTCTTTTTGACTATTTTAGTTTACATATTATCTTCAAAATCCGTCTTTCTCTGTCTTATAATCAATCGCATTAAGTCCTTTGGCGAAAACGGAATTAAGGGATAAAGATATCTTCTTCCTGTAACTGTAGTGTTTGTTGCAACCAGCAGAATGAAAATTCCGATACCTAAAACGAAGCCCCATATACCAAAGCCAAACACCAAAATAAGCAGCATAAGTCGCATAAACTTAAAGGCATATCCAAGCTCGTAATTCTGCTGGGCGAAGTTTGCTATTGCCACAAATGCCATATACAGAATAACGTCTGCGCAGAGCCACCCCACTCCAACGGCAAAATCGCCTAAAATCAGAGCTCCAACCACCGAAAGCGAGTTTGAGAGAATGTCGGGTGTGTTCATAGAGGCGATTTTAAGTCCGTCAATAGCAAGCTCCACCAAAAACAGCTGAACTATAATAGGCAACGCCCCTGGATTTTCGGGAACTATAAAGAATAATGCCTGTGGCAGAGTGGCAGAATACTCAATTGCTAAATACCAGAGCGGAGTTATTATAACCGACAGGAGCAAAATTGCCGTACGGACAAATCTTAAATAGGTTCCTGTAAGGGGTGGAAAATAAAAATCGTCTGTTTCCTCAAGATAATCAAAAATTGAGGTTGGCAAAATCATTGCCAAGGGCGAGGTATCGCAAAGCACTATCACAGAGCCCTCAAGCAGCTGCGCCGAGGCGGCATCGGGACGCTCGGTTGTTCGAATTTTAGGAAATGGGTTAAACCATCCCTTGCGAATCAGTGTTTCAGCAAGACTCTGATATCCCAGTGTCAACGACCTTGGTTTTGCGTTTTTGAGCTTTGTTCTGACTTGACTTAGCGTTTCCTTATCGCAAACTCCGTCGATGTAGCACACCACAACGTCGGTCCCCGATGCTCCGCCAAGTGAAAAATGCTCCATTGTGAGCCTTGGGTCGCGTATTCTTCTGCGAATAAGCGCGGTGTTTACCACCAGCGTCTCCACAAAGCCGTCGCGCGCGCCCTGCATGACTCTGTCGCTTTCAGGCTCTTGCGTCGGCCTTGCGGGATATGTTCGCAAATCAAGTAGTATTGCCGTATCGCCGAAATTTTCAGCAAAAATGGCAGTTTGCCCCGACAAAATTGCCCTTATAATTTTATTTTGCTCCTGACATAACTCCACCTCAACGTAGGGAATCTTTTTCTCGGTTTGTTCGGCATCTAAAAGCTCCTTTTCTGCAATAAACGCCTGCATTATTCGCATTGCCTCTCCGTCCTTGACGAATCCGTCAACGTAGAAAAAGCACATATCCCGATTTGCAACCGTCAAATGCCGCTCAATTATATCAAAGCTCGCCCCGACTCGCAAAATCTGCCTTACGACAGTTATATTTTCGTTATAATTATCAGAAAGTCTCTTTTCTTCCAAAATAAATACCCTCGGACATTTTTTACTTATTATGCCCGAGGGTAAAAAGTATTATTCTGTTTTTAATGCCTTAAAAAATGCCACCGTTATATTTTTTCATTGCATACACGTTCAGGACAAGTCCCACAACGATTCCCGCAATCAAAACAGCCGTTCCCACAAGAGTGAAAACGTCAAGAGCTGTTTTCATAGTTACAAAAAGAAAAATCGAGTAAATAATAACCGAAACACCAATTATAATCGTGCCAAGACCGACGAGTCTGCCCATCGGCTTTACGTCCTCTTCCCTCACGCGACTTCTGTGATAGGAATGAAGCGTAGAAATGTCGCCCTGCATATTTCTGATGCCAAGAACGCAAATCACAATACCCAGCGCTATGCAAAATAAGCTTGAAAGCATACAAAAACCTCCCTTTATAAAACTACATGCTAAAACAAATTGGAACAAATAAACAATTCCACATCTCTTAAAATATTTTTTGTTTCTTCAAAGGTTAGCATTTTCAGCGCTTCTTCATAAGAAACAAATCCCGCTTCGGCAACCTCGCTCTCTTGACAAATAACGTTGTCCGAAGTACATCTGCCAAGGAAATAGACCGATTGCTTTATGGCATCTGGAGTTTGGATAAGAGGATATTCGATTTGCCGTCTGAAGCCCGGAACAGCTTCTACCTCTATCCCGGTTTCCTCTTTTAATTCACGAAATGCGGTTTGTAACTCGCTCTCATCGCCTTCCATATGCCCCTTAGGGAATCCAACGTCACCGTTTAAGCTTTTAATTATCAAATAATAATTTTTGTTCTCAATTTGCTTGAAAGCCACGAAACCACAAGATTTTACGTATTTCATAAGAATTTTTCTATTAACTCCGACTACGAATGAAAATTTTCAGTTACATTATATCATATTTTAGCATCAATATCAATG
>JAZQWA010000079.1:0-23258 GCA_045632065.1 Eubacteriales bacterium
TGGTAGAGCAGGGGACTGAAAATCCCCGTGTCGTTGGTTCGATTCCGACCGGAGGCACCATTTCCGCGGATTTAGCTCATTTGGTAGAGCGCCACCTTGCCAAGGTGGAGGTGGCGGGTTCGAGCCCCGTAATCCGCTCCAAAACAAAAGCAGACCCTTGTGGTCTGCTTTTTTTGTTTTTTTGTGGTCTACTTTTACTGTTGATTGTAATGAAGCGTTGTGGACAAAAAGCAAAAAAATGACAACTATAATTGTCAAAATATGACTTTAACGCACCATTTCGCTGGTTTGAATGGTGCTTGAATGTCGCTTGATAATTCTTTCTATATCTGATAAATCGCATTTTGCAATATCACCCGACATCGTGCTTTTCATTGCTGCCATAGCATTACCATACTTGGCAATTTGTTCAATGCTACGGTGCTTCAGAAGCCCGTATAGCGCTCCTGCTACGTAGGCATCTCCCGACCCGACTCTGTCAACGACGTCAATATCAATATAAGGCTCTTCTTCATAAAAGATTCTTTCTTTGCAGTCGTAAACCAGCGAAGAAAAGCTATGTTTACTTGGAGAGGTGGCCTTTCTTTTTGTACTTGCTATAATTTCGAGGTTAGGATGCTCGTTTGACAGCTTTTCTTGAATCTCACCAAGGTTTCCCTCCATTTTAAAGGCGCGTCTTGCGGTTTCTTCGGATATAAACAGAATTTTTACCAAGGGAAGAATGGCTGAAATTTCCGCTCTCGCCTTGTCCTCACTCCAAAGCGACTCTCTGAAATTGACGTCAAAGGAAATAATCGCGCCTGATTTGCTGAAATTTTGCATCATATCTACAGCGGTTTTTCGTATTTTGTCGCAAAGAGCAAGTGTAATTCCGCTTGTATGAAATATCTCTGCCTTGGTGTAGATATTATCGGGCAATTCATCGGCTTTTAGGTTGGAAAATGACGAATTTGCTCTGTCGTATGCGACCAGCGAGGGCCTCGGATATGCTCCGTTTTCGTAGTAATAAATTCCCAGCCTTGCATCAGGGGAATTGTCGATGATTACATAATCCGTATTTGCGCCAAAATATCTGATTTTTTGCCTGACGTATTTGCCGATTTCGCTGTTCGGAAGCTTCGTAATGATTCCCGACGGCACACCAAGCATTGAAATTCCCGAAACTACGTTAAGCTCTGAGCCACCCGCATTTTTTTCAAAGCCTTCGCTGTGCGAAATCCTCTCTTTACCTGGCGGAGAAAGGCGAAGCATCACCTCGCCCAGACCTAAAACTCCAAGGCTTTTGTCGGTTGAATTTTTAATCATAAGCAGCCTCCATAAAACGTTTATTATTATTTTGTCAATATTTGCTAATTCAATTCTAAAAAAATGGAAATAAGTATTGCATTATTTTTTAAAAAGTGGTAAAATAATATCATTGGGACTATAAAAAGAAAGGAATTTAGCGTAAATGGACTTTTTACAGATATTTACAAATAAATATTTGCTTGTTCCTGCGTTTGCATGGCTTGTCGCACAGATTTTAAAGACCATAATAACAGCCATTATGACGAAAAAAATATCCTTCTCACGCCTTGTTGGCGACGGTGGAATGCCCAGCGGACATTCTGCGACCGTAACCTCTCTGGCGATGATGTGCGGTCTTTTTGAGGGCTTTGGAAGCGTTGAATTTGGAGTTTCTATGATTTTGGCAATCATAGTAATGCACGATGCTTTGGGCGTAAGACGTGAGACAGGCAAGCAGGCGGAATCTATTATTCATATTTCCAAGCTGCTGAACGATTACTTTACAGAGCACGACCACCATATTAAAACGGATAAGCTGAAGGTGCTTGTTGGACACACCCCCTTGCAGGTAATCTGCGGCGCGCTTCTCGGCGGCGCGATTGCCATTTTATATCACCTGTTATTTATATTTTTCTAAATTGATTTAAAACCCGGAGGAAAACAATATGAAAATTTTAGTTATCAATGCTGGTAGCTCTTCTCTCAAGTTCCAGCTTATCGATATGGAGAATGAGAGTGTAATCGCTAAAGGTATCTGTGAGGAAATCGGCGGCAAGTCCGGCTTCAAGTTCAAGGTTCCCGGCAGAGAGGATTACAAGCTCGCGGTGGCTATGCCCACTCACGCAGAGGCGCTTCAGCTCGTTCTTGATACTCTCGTAGATGAGAAGCTTGGTGTAATTAAGTCTGTTGCTGAAATTGGCGCGGTTGGTCATAGAGTTCTTCACGGCGGCGACAAGCTTTCAGGCTCTGTTCTCGTTACCGAGGAGGCGAAGGCTATCATTGAGGAGTGCTGCGACCTCGGTCCTCTTCACAACCCTGCAAACCTTAAGGGTATCGTTGAGTGCGAGAAGATTATGGACGTTCCTCAGGTTGCTGTGTTTGATACCAGCTTCCACCAGACTATGCCTGATTTCGCATACATGTATGCGCTTCCTTATGAGTATTACGAGAAATACAAGATTCGTCGCTATGGCTTCCACGGCACCTCTCACCGCTACGTAAGCGAGAGAGCTATTGCAATGCTTGGCAAGCCTGCCGCTCAGTGTAACGTTGTTACCTGTCACCTTGGCAACGGTGCTTCCTTCGCTGCAGTAAAGGGTGGCAAGTGCTTCGATACCTCTATGGGTGTTACTCCTCTTGAGGGCATTATGATGGGTACTCGTTCTGGTAGCGTTGACCCCGCTATCATTCCTTACCTTATGCGTAAGGGCGAGCTTACCACCGCTGACGATATCGACAAGATGATGAATAAGAAGTCTGGTATGCTCGGTGTTTCGGGCAAGACCAGCGACAACCAGGAAATCGGAAAGCTTGCAGAGGCAGGCGACGAGAGAGCGATTCTCTGCGAGAAAATGTACTCTCACCAGATTGCAAAGAACGTTGGCTCCTACATAGTAGCTATGGGCGGAGCAGATGCGATTGTATTTACAGGCGGTATCGGTGAGAACGCAGGCAAATACAGAGCTGCTCTTTGCGAGAAGCTTGAATTTATGGGCGTTAAGCTTGACCCCGAGAAGAACAAGATTCGCGGCGAGGAGGTAGAAATCTCTACTCCCGATTCCAAGATTAAGGTTTACGTAATTCCTACCAACGAGGAGCTCGTTATTGCAAGAGATACTCTTGAAATCGTAAATTCTCTTTAATCACTAAGGATTTTATTCCTTGACATACGGCAAAATGCCGTTCGATATAAATGGCTCGCCAAACGGCGAGTCATTTTCGATATAATTCGGGCAAATCTGAAAGGAAAAACTATGTACGACGAGTTAACCGAGGTCGATATAAAGAAAATGGAAGAGGAAATCGAGTACCGCAAGGTGAAGCTCGCTCCCGAGCTTGGCGCAGAGCTTAAACGCACCAGAGAGTTCGGTGACCTTTCCGAAAACGCCGAATACAAAGAGGCGAAGCGCGCAAAGCGCAAGAACGAGAGCCGTATCAGGTATCTCGAAAATATGATAAGAACCGCAAAGGTGATAGAAATTAAAAAGGCGGATGACGAAATCGGTCTTTTCGATAAGGTTCTCATTTTTAATGAGAAAATGAATGCCGAAAAGGAGATTGAGATAGTTACAACCCTTCGCCAGAACGCCCTATTAGGCTTCGTCAGCAAGGAATCCCCCCTCGGCTCTGCCATTATGGGACATAAGGTTGGCGATAGAGTTCTTGTCAAGGTCAGTGATACAATGTCCTACTACGTGCAGATTAAAAGAATCACCAAGGGTGAGGATGACGAGAATCTTCCTATAAGCGGATTTTGATTTTTTAGCCCTTGATATTGACAAAATATTTAATATTTGATATAATTTATAAGTATGATAAATGCGTGATGCGATAAACATTCGAGTTTTCTGTCGATTTGTCGCATAAAAACGCATAAATGTAAATAAAACATTACAAAAACGGCTTTGAGAAAGGAGGCAATATGTCATATCAGCATTTTTATTCACGAGTTCCCGCGCGTATAAGCATATTCAATAAAACCGACGGCTACGACACCTTTGCCCACTGCTCGAGGCTTGATAGAGAATTTATTTTAGGCGAGCTTTCTTCGGTTTATCTTAATAAGCTTGATGCAAGAGATGCGTTGAAAATCAGACGTGGCGAGATGGAGCCTGTTTACAGCCAGACTATGCTTCCCTCGGGACAGCTTGTGCAGTCGGCTTTGAGCTATCTTCCCCTTGATTACACGGGTGAGAGAAGCGCGTATATGGTTCATTCTCTTGTGCTTACCGACGAGGAGAGATTGGCTATTGTTGGCGGAGCTGATTGCTCGGTGTTTAACCCTGATATGTTCGTTACCGACGCCTCGGTGTTTAATATGACGTCTGCGTCGGCAGCGCCTAATCCCGCTTTCCCTGAAAGAAATTATCAGCCCAAGCGCTTCGTTGACCCCTGGAGCGTAATCTCCAGGTTTAATCCCGAGGCAATCAAGGCATTCCTTTGCGCTATTGTGCTTAATCTTTGCGCAGATGGCAAGGACGTATATTTCCGTTTGCCCTGTGAGGACAGACGTGTTTCCATGGAAGCGCTGAGCTTTATTAACGCTCTTATGAGCATTTTGCCTTACAGAATGAGGGAATCGCTTTCCTTTGTAACCTATGTCAGCGATTTTTCTCAGTACCAGGGCACGAAATTAAAGGCGATAGGCAGAGATTGCGAGCCTATTCCTTACAACAAGGGCGTGTTCTTTGATTTTGAAATGAACGTGATGACGGGCGTGGAGTTCAATCCTGAAAACTATCGTCCGTTGGTCACCTTCTTGTATTCGCTATTTGAAAACCCGACGCTCAGAAACGCTTTTTTAGCGTACAGCAACAGAATATTTGCAAAATACGGCTACACTAACGTTAGTGTTAAGGTTCTTAACGAGATTGTGTTCCTGTTCTGGCAGTGCAGTGGATATTACGTTGAGGAAACTGTGCTTCCGGGCGACGTTGCGGTTTACGAGTCCTTTGTAATTTACGAAAAGTACAGAGAGGCTCTTACAAACGACCATCGCAAACAGGTTTATAAGTGCCTTATGCGCTATTCGAGGGCAAATTCGCCTATCCCAAGAGACGTTTTTGAAAGACTTGAACGTCTTTATCCCGACGAGTGCATTCCTGCAAAGGCGGTGGCTCTCGACGTGCTTTTGCACCTCATTCACACCGACATAATGAGGCGCGAGCTCTTTGAATTCATCAAAAAGAATTACGATGGCGAGGAGGACGGCGTAAAGGCGGTTATAAATCGCAATTTGTGCCGTGTATTCTACGGTGGATTCCTGCAGAGTGAGCTTCTTGAGTTCTTTGACGCTCATTTTGATAAGGAGCCCGAGCAAACCCGCACCGTAATTTTGGATAAGCTTATGCTTTCCGTACGAACAGTAGCGGTGCAGAGAAGAATTATATCCTTTATCGATAAGCATTACGATAGCTTTAATTCGGAACAGAAGATTAAATTCTATTCTACGTTCCTTGAGATGCTTCCCGAGTGCGACCGACTTGCATCTATGCTGATTGCTCTCGTGAACAGGCATATCGACAAGGAGAGGGCAGACCTTAGAAATCTTATTAAGAATAAGCTTATAGAGCATCTTGAACGTGGTTACAGCGGTCACGGACATAACATTTTGCCTCTGCTTATTGAAAACAACGGTTTCAGCGATGACGTGGCAGTCAGACATATCTTTGAGACTCGCGCAGACGGCATCGTGTTCCAGGATTACGTAAGACTTCTTGCGTCGATGCCTGCATATAAGCGCGCATCTAAGCTTATTCGTGTTTACAGAGTCGTACCAAACATTGACGAGGAGCTTTACGAAAGACTGCTTTCCGAGTTTGAAAACATAGAGGTTAACGTTGGACTCACCACTATGCACGAGCTTATAAGAGCCGATAAGACTGCATCAAGCACTCTTCCGACAAAATTTGCAGCCCTTATCAAGCAAAACATAATTTACCCCGCGGTAGTGCATACCTTCTATGATGCCTTCAAGGTGAGATATGCAAAGGAAGGGCTTGACATTCTCTTCAAATACGCCGAGGGCAATGAGATTCTAACCTCCAGCGAGCAGTATCGTACGGTGGAGTCGTATCTTCAGCTTGTGAGATTTGCCGAGCGCGGATACACCGAGGGCGTGTTTACGGTTATTGACACATTCCCGCAGAATCAGGGTGTAAGGCTTGATATTGCCGAGCATATCAGAATGTGCTCGCTTAACCGAAATAATCAGAAGCCCAAGACGTCGTTTATCTTTGAGCTGGCAATGAACTATCTCAAAACAGGCAATTTCCGCTTTGACGCGGTTTATGAGCAATATAAGAAATTCCTTTCGACAAAGCACGAGAGAATTCTCGGCCCGAAGGCTACCGATGAGAGGGTAGAGGCTGCCAGCGCGGCAGAGGCGGTTGAGATTGCTCTCGAATGCGCGGTTGAGATTTGCCGTGTTACCGACGACTACGGATACCTTGTTTGCGGCGATGAGAGCGGATTTGGCAGAGCGGTTGACGATTTTATCAACCTATTCGGTATTGGATCAGGCATCTATCTGTATACACGTACGAAGGATGCGCCACACCAGATTCGTGAAATCATCAAATATCAGGTCAGAAAGCGTAATGCAAGCATTGCAAGCGTGCAGGACGTTATTGATTTAATCATTAAAACTTTCAAGAGGTAAAACAATGGACAGAAGTGAAATCAATGCAAAATATAAGTGGGATTTGACCAAAATTTATCCCACAGAGGAGGATTTCAAGGCTGAGTACGATGCTGCTGCGGCTATTATAAAGAGATTCCCCACTCACGAAAAGGATATGTGCAAGAGCGCAAATGCACTTCTTGCAGTTCTTAAGGACGAGGCAGAGCTTGAATATTTAATCAGCAAGCTTTACACTTACGCACACCTTAATTTTGCAACAGATAACTCTAATAACGCTCACCAGGCAAGAGTTGGAAGAGTTCGCTCGCTTGCGATTTCCGCATCCAGCGCAGGCTGGTTCGTAACTCCCTATATTCTTCGTCTTGACGAAGCAACCGTAGAGGAGTGGATAAAGGAGCAGCCCGAGCTTGAATCCTTCCGCAGAACCCTCTATATGATTATGCGTCAGAAGCCTCATACTCTTAGCGATGAGTGCGAAAAGTTGATGGCAAATATGGGCGAGGCTCTTGGCAGCCATAGCGGAATTCGTGGCATTTTTGCAAACTCTGATTTACAATTTGGCAAGATTCGCGATGAAAACGGCAAGCTCTTCCAGCTTACCGACATAAATTACGTGCCCACCCTTATGAAGCCTAACCGCAACGTAAGACGCTCTGCATTCAACTGTCTTTACAAGACCTACGAGCAGTTTGGCAACACCTTCGCTACTATGTACGAGGGCTACGTAAAGGAGAGAAAGACGCTTAGCAAGCTTTCCAATTTCAAGAGCTCGCTTGAGGCGTCTACCTTCCAGGATGAGGTAACTCCTGTTATCTACAACAACCTTATCAAGTCTGTTCGCAAATCTCTTCCCGTAATTCACGATTACTATGAGCTCAAGCGCGAGGTTCTCGGACTTGAGAAGCTTCACCTTTACGACGTTTACGCGCCTCTCATTGAGGAGTGCGAGAGCAAGTACTCCTACGAGGAAGCTGTTGAGGAGGTTCTTGAGACCGTTAAAATCTTCGGCGAGGAGTATCACTCCACTCTTACAGAGGGACTTAAAGAGCGCGGTTGGGTTGACGTTTACCCCTCAAAGGGTAAACAGGGCGGCGCATTCAGCGCAGGCTGCCCCGGCACAGAGCCTTATATTCTTCTCAACTATACCGACACACTTGACGACGTGTCTACACTCGCTCACGAGGCTGGACATTCCATGCATTCTTACTTCTCTCGTAAGTACAACGAGCCTCATAACTCCGATTACACTATCTTCGTAGCAGAGGTTGCATCTACCGTAAACGAGCTCCTCTTCTCTCACAGAAAGCTTAACGAGTGCAAGAGCGATGCAGAGAAGCTTTCTATTCTCAACGGACTTATGGAGACATATAAGGGCACACTCTACCGTCAGACTATGTTCGCGGAGTTTGAGCGTGACGTTCACGCGCTTTGCGCAAAGGGCGAGCCCCTTACCGCAGAGGTGCTTAACAAGACTTATATGAAGCTTATTCGCGCTTACTTCGGCCCCAAGGTTGTTAAGGATAAGCAGATTGCGCTTGAGTGGATGAGAATTCCTCACTTCTACCGTAACTTCTACGTTTATAAGTACTCCACATGTATCTCTGCGGCATCGGCTATCGTAAAGCGTATTGAAACCGAGGGCGAGGCATACGTTGGCAAGTATATCGAGTTCCTTAAGTGCGGCGGCTCTAAGTCTCCTATTGAAAGTCTCCAGGTTGCAGGCATCGATATGAGCGACCCCGCAGTAGTAGACGGAGCTATCGAGGACTTTGCAGATTGTATCGCTAAGTTCAGAGAGATTTACAACGCGCAGGCAAAATAATGAAATTTGCTTGACAATTTAAAATGTCTATGATATAATTATCGAGGCTTGGGTAAAACCGAGCCTCGAAATTAAATATGCAGGGGTGTTGGAATTGGCAGACAAGCAGGCCTCAGACACCTGTGTTTTTAACATGCGGGTTCAAGTCCCGTCCCCTGCACCAATAAAAAGAGCAGACCCTTGTGGTCTGCCTTTTTTATTGCAAATGAAAAAGGGACTTGAAGTAGGAGCCGTGTAGAAAACTCTTCCGGTGGACGAGTTTTCCCGGCGAATGACTGACGAGCGTAGCGAAGCGACCCGAGGGTGTTAGAAAACGATTAAGTATCGTTTTCCCCCGAAGGTGACCGAGCCGCAGCGAGACGTCCGCGAGGAGAATCAAGTCCCGTCCCCTGCACCATAAAGAAACCATAATATTGATACGAAAAATATCGGTATTATGGCTTTTTTATTGAGTTTTAAATAAAATGTGCTATACTACACATGAAAGCAGAGCAAACCTCTAAGGTTTGCTCTGCTTTCGTTATATCAAAATATTCTTGCAATAATAGCTGCAACCTCCTCCAAGGCTCTTGCATCGTCCTCGGTGAAGTTGCTTGGCAGGTTGCTGTCAAGGTCGATAACGGCAACGACTTTGCCGTTTTTCAGGATAGGCGCGACAAGCTCGCTGTTGGTCAGGGAAGAGCAGGCAATATGTCCTGGGAATGAATGGACGTCCTCTACCAAAACCGTCCGTTTCGTTGTTGCGCAATGACCGCAAACACCCTTGGAGAAGGGAATGGTCGTACACGCAAGCGGTCCTTGATATGGGCCGAGATAGAGAGTGTCTCCCTCGTCGTTTGTCAGGTAAAATCCCGCCCACGAAACGTTATTAAAGCCGTCAAACAGAACTCGTGAAAGGTTTGCCAGGTTTGACATAATCGGCAAGGACTCGTCTATTAAAAGGCTTGCGATTTTCGCAACGGAAAGCCCGTCTTTGCTTATATTTTCAATTTCCATTTTTACCTCAAAAACTGACTTTTATAGAAAATTCGATAGGGCATTAATAAATCTGTAACCAAGCTCGAGCTCGCTCATGGAATCGTAGTGCGGTATATCGGGCTGCTCCACAGGCTCCTCTGTGCAGATAAGGTCGCTTGTGTCAATAAGCGCATGCATCTGCCCCGACTCTGCAACTGCTCGCTTTGATGCGTTTACAAGGTCGCAGTATACCCAAAAAACAGGGTTGTCGGCAATTTCTGCGTCGATGAAGGCAATTCCGTCATCCGCAGCGTAGCCCTCAAATTTTCCACGTATGTCTTTTATGAGATTGGTCAGATTTTGCTCATAATTAGTTGCATTTTCGGTTGAGAAGGAGTCGGACTCGCCCTGCATCCAGCACATACCCTCGATTTTAACGTCGTAGCCCTTGGATGCGAGATATTCAAGGCTGGTTTCTACAAATACCTCAAATTGCCTGTACATTTTGCCTGTTTTACCCCTGCTTGACGGTGAAAGCCATTGGTCATACAGATTAGTTCCGCCCCACGCGTATTTTATAATGTAGAAATTTTCGTCGGGGTACAATTCGTTAAGTTTTTCCGCCATACCAAGCTCAGGACCGAAAAATCCGCCAAGCTCGCCTTGGCCAGCTACGCATTTAACAAATTCACCCGAAATATTCATTCCTGAAACGTAATAGTTTATATAAACGTTGTCATATCCGTTTTTGTATTCTTCAAACTTTTCTTCTGATACGTTTTTTTCAAGATAATCCACCCTGCTGCAGCCCGAAGCATTTGACTGACCGCCGAGAATGATTACCCTTGCCACCTCACCATTGGAATTTGGAAGAGTGTCGTTTATATCAAAGCCGACAGGGTCTGTAATGTCTTGATATAAGTCGGCAAAAATGCCGTCGCGTATACCGATGAAAATGCCAAATCCAAGGGCGGCGATAACGGTTGCAACTACAATTGCTATAACAATTTTCTTTAACATAACAATACGATTACTCCTTTGATACAAGGTTGGTTGTTTTGATTATATCAAAAAAACATTTTATTGTCAAGGTCAACGTTCCATCTCGCGCTTTTGCTATCAAAAAAGCCGATTGAAGCCGCAAAAAAGACAACTTAACTTTGCATAAATGCGTGTTTTTTTTCCACTTTTCTTGTTTTTGATTTTTTTGATTTGGGGATTTAAAGCCCTCTAAAAAAATACTTGCATCTCAGATAACCTTAAACAAAATGCCTCGAAAACGCTTTTGTTTGGTCGCTATTATTTGTATATTGTTGACAATAGAAAATTATTGTGCTATAATATTAACAATCATTATCTGCTTTGATTTGCCCTGACGAGACGTAGCGTTTACCGAAAGAAAGATTATGTCGACCACTATCAAGGAAATGGTGGAGATAGGGCAGTAAAACGGTAATGCTTTAACATTCAAAAAGAAGGATTTTTATATGAAATACGACTATTTGATTGTTGGCGCAGGTCTTTTTGGCTCGGTGTTTGCCGAGAGAGCAACTGCGTCAGGAAAAAAGGTGCTGGTAATAGATAAACGTAACCACGTTGGCGGCAACGTTTATACCGAGGAAATTGAAGGAATTCAGGTGCATAAATATGGCGCGCACATATTCCATACCAATGACAAGACGGTGTGGGAATACGTTAACCGCTTTGCTGAGTTTAACAGATACACCAATTCCCCTGTGGCAAACTATAACGGCGAGCTTTACTCCTTGCCGTTCAATTTGTATACCTTCAATAAAATGTGGGGTGTCACTACTCCCGATGAGGCGAGAGCGAGAATTGCCGAGCAGAGAGAAGCTGCAGGCATCACCGAGCCTAAAAACCTTGAGGAGCAGGCGATTTCTCTTGTAGGACGCGACATATACGAGCGTCTTGTCAAGGGCTACACCGAAAAGCAGTGGGGCAGACCGTGCACCGAGCTTCCCGCATTTATTATCCGCAGACTCCCTGTCAGATTTACCTTTGATAACAACTATTTCAATGCTCTTTATCAGGGCATTGCCATCGGCGGATATACCGCTATGGTGGAGAAGATGCTCTCGGGTATAGAGGTGCGCCTCAGTGTTGATTATCTTGAAAACAAGGAGTATTTTGACTCTCTTGCCGACAGGGTAGTGTATACAGGCCCTATCGACAGCTACTTCGACTATTGCTACGGACATCTCGGATACAGAAGCGTGCGCTTTGAAACTGAGGTGCTTGACACAGATAATTACCAGGGAAATGCGGTAATCAATTACACCGATTCAAAGACGCCATACACGAGAATAATCGAGCACAAGCACTTTGAATTTGGCACTCAGCCGATGACGGTTATTTCCAAGGAATACAGCGCGGAATGGGAGCCGGGAATAGAGCCATACTACCCGATTAACGATGAAATTAACGGTGAATTGTTTAAAAAATACAAGAATCTCGCAGAAAATGAAGATAAGGTTATCTTCGGTGGCAGACTTGCAGAATATCGATACTACGATATGGATGCTGTTATTGCTTCTGCCCTGAAGGTTTGGGAGGGAGAAGAAAAATGAAGCTTTTGACAGTTACAGTGCCTTGCTATAATTCAGCGGAGTACATGGAAAAATGTGTTGACAGTCTGCTCAAAGGCGGTGAGCGCGTTGAGATTATTATTATCAACGACGGCTCCAAGGACAGAACTGGCGAAATTGCAGATTCATACGTTGCTAAATACCCGAATATCGTCAGAGTCGTGCATCAGGAAAACGGTGGACACGGCGAGGGCATCAACCAGGGTCTCGCAAGAGCCACAGGCAAGTATTTCAAGGTCGTTGACTCGGATGACGTCTTGAGCGAGGATTTCCCCGCCTTTCTCGATAAGCTCGAGGAGCTTGAAGAGAGCGGTGGAGTTGACCTCTTTGTAACAAACTATTTCTACGTACATACAGACGGCAAGGGTGACCGCTCTATTTGCTATAAGAGCGTTCTGCCTACAGGCAGAGTATTCGAGTGGGGCGATACAAAGCGCTTTAAGCTTCATCAGATGCTCACAATTCACTCCTGTACCTTCCGCACAGAGCTTATGCAGAAAACTGCGGTAGAGCCGCTGCCGAAGCACGTGTTCTATGAGGACAATCTGATGATTTGCCGAGTTCTCCATGCGGTACGCAAAATGTACTATATGAATATCGATATGTACCGCTACTGGATAGGCCGTCCTGACCAGTCGGTGCAGGAGGAGGTAATGAAAAAGCGCTATACTCACCAGCTTTTAGTTACCGAAAGATGCTTTAAAATTTGCAAACTTGATGAAATACCCGAAAAAATGCTCAAAAAATATCTCAAGCACGAGTATTTTGTAATGATGGGTATATCCGTTCTTTACGCAAGACTTAACAAAAGTGACGAGGCAGATGCAACTCTTGACAAAATGTGGCAGGTCTGCATCGACCATGATGAAAAATGGGGCAAGCACTTCCGTTACAGAACTCCTCTGAGACTGATTTGCATTAAGGGTAAATTCGGTCGCAATTCTGCAACATTCATTTACCGTCTTGCAAACAAGGTCGTAAGATTTAATTAAATAACATCAAACACCAATAAAAGCCCTGTTCGGTTTGCTCCGACAGGGCTTTTTGCGTATAAATGTAAACGGAAATTTACAAAAGTGGATAAAATTACGGATTTTGAGTGGAAAATTCAGGAAAACCAGACGGAGAGGTGCGATTGATATAATAAGAAATAGTAAAAAAAATCAAATAGCATTTTAAATGCTATTTGCCGAAAAAATAAGTATAAAATGGTATGAACGTAACAGGATATGAAAAGAAACATAGTATATATTTAGTTTTAAATCAAAAACTTACCTTCATTTTGCAAAAATGTCAAAAAAAGAGCCATATTATGTCGTTTTTGCAGTTTTTTGGCACTCATCTTTCATTTTTGAATTGCCTATAAAGTCCTGTTTCACCCTTATATATAATTAAAAGGAAGAAAAGTCGCACAATGTTTACTCTGCATAAATATGCATATTGCAAGTTTTTGAAGGACAATTGTCATTTTTTTGGCAAAACGAGAAAAAAGTTGAGAAAATTTGAAAAAAATTGAAAATAGGTATTGACAAATGGATTTCAGTCGTGTATAATGGACATACCTTTATTTCTTTTATTATTTAAAATACTTTTCACCCAGGTGCTTTTTACCGAGGTGAATTAAGTTTTTTAAAAATAATAATATTATTTAAGGTATTTAAAAAGTATATATTTGCTCCGCGCTAATATAAAAAATTTGAAAGGACTTTTTTATCATGAAAAGTACAAAAATTGTGGCTTTGTTGCTCGTGGTTGTTATGTGCTTCTCTATCCTTGCTTCTTGTGGCAATAAGGACGATAACAAACCCAGCAATGATCCTAAACCTAACCCAGACGTGGTAACAATCAAGGAGGGCGACTACACTTATAATTCTTATGCGTCCGCTCTCGGTACCAACTGGAACCCCCACACTTGGGAGAATAGCTCCGACTCCGGTATGCTCGGCTATATCACATCTCCCTTTGTAACTATGGCGCCCCTCGATACTGAGGCAGGCACATATCAGTGGGTTTACGAAATGGCAACATCTATTACTGACGTTACCGCTACACATCAGGCAGACCTCACCAAGTACAACGTTACTCTTCCCGAGGACAAGACTGCAGCTGATGTAACTGAAGGTTACGTATTCCAGATTAAGCTTAACCCCAACGCTAAGTGGGAAGACGGCACTGTTATCAATGCTGATTCTTACATCTACTCCATGCAGCAGCTTCTCTCCTCCAAGATGAGAAACTACCGCGCTAACCTTTATGTTGCAGGTGAGAGCGCAGTTGCAGGTGGTATGGCATACTACAACTCTGAGGCTCCTATCTACTCTCTTGCAGTTAACCTTGACACTGAAGAGGTTGTTGAGGGCGAGGATCTTTACATTAACCTTAATCAGGGTTGGGCTCTTTCCTCTAGCTACTCTATAGCAGCTCTTAAGGATATGGGTTACATCACTGAAGAAGCATACGATCGTCTTGCAGAGCAGGCAGATCCCTATGGTTACATTAAGATCACTGAGGACAACAAGGCAGACGTTGATACCGTTATCGCTGACTTCCTTAGTTGCTTCAGCGGTACTGATGCTCCTGTTTACTACTACACTCTTTGCTATTACATCTCCGGTGTTGGCGACAAGGTTGAGTACTCTGCAGTTGGTTGCTACAAAGTAGATGATTACACCATCAACTATGTATGCCAGAACGCTATTGATTACTACTACTTCCTTACCGCTTGTACTGATACTTGGCTTGTTCATGAGGAAACTTATGAGGCAAACAAGAAGCAGGAGGGTATCCTTACTGTAACTACTTATGGTACTTCTGTTGAAACCACTAAGTCTTATGGTCCTTACAAGATGATTACCTTCGAGGATGATAAGCAGGTTATCTACGTTCAGAACCCCAACTGGTACGGCTATCAGAAGACCGAGTCCGGTTACCTCTACTCCATGACTCAGTACAAGGTAGACGGTGAGTATCGTCAGCAGTATCAGACCACTAAGATCGTAATCGACGTTATGACTCAGGATATTGCATACAACAAGTTCCTTGCAGGTGATCTTATGGATTACGCTCCTACACCTGATGAGCTTACAGAGTATACTCTTTCCGACCGTCTTTCCAGAGTTGATGAGACATACACCATGTCCTTCTTCTTCAACACCAACGAGATCGTTCTTAAGACTCTTGACGGTGAGGGCGGTACTAACAAGAACTCCATCGTTCTTTCTAACTACAACTTCCGTAAGGCATTCTCTCTTGCCTTCAACAGAGCTGACTTCGTAACTGCAACCGAGGGTTATACCCCCGCTTACTCTCTTATGAATGGTCTCTACCACTACGACATTTACAATGATCCTAGCTCTTCTTACAGAAAGTCCGATGCTGCAATGCAGGCTATCTGTAACGTTTACGGTGTTGAGTACGGCGCAGACAAGATCTACAAGACTCTTGAGGAAGCATACAAGTCTATCACCGGTTACAACCTCACTGAGGCTAAGGCTCTTATGAAAACTGCTTGCGACGAGCTTGTAGCTGCAGGCCTTTACACCGCTGGCGAAGAGATTAAGATCACTATCGCTTGGAAGGCAGGCGCTATGGAAGCAGCTGATAACCTTCAGGTTGAGAAGGTTCAGCAGTACCTCAACGCTGCAATCGCAGGCTCCGGTTTCGGTTCTATTACCCTCGAGGGTGTTGGTAACCTTAACAACCGTTATGCTGACGTTCCCGCTGGTAAGTATGCTATCGGTTACGGCGCATGGGGCGGCGCTGCGTTCTATCCCTTCAGAAACTTCCAGATTTACATGGATCCTGATCAGTATGATATCAACGAGGCAGGATGCTGGGATCCCACTACTGAGAAGCTTACTCTCGTAGTTGAAGGTGAGACTGTTGAGATGACATGGCAGGAGTGGTCCAACTCTATGCTTGGTAGCGGTAAGTATGCTAACGCATCTAACGAGATTAAGCTTAAGATCACCGCTATGCTTGAGGAGGCATTCCTTGAGACATACTACAGAATTCCTCTTTGCGGAACCACTATCTGTTCTCTTCTTTCCTACAAGGTAGAGAACTACACCGAAAACTACCACATCATGTACGGCTTCGGTGGCTTCAACCTTATGACTTACAACTACACCGACGCTGAGTGGGATGCATACGTTCAGTCTCAGGGTGGTACTCTTAACTACAAATAATCCAGTTAAGATTGGTTAGTTGAAAAACTAAATAATTTGCACGTAATGGGGGAATTTTATTCTCCCATTACTTTGCGAATAAATAAAAATCAATTTTTACCAATTTTTGCCTAAATACACTGAAAAAATGGCAAAACAAGCATAACCTTGGGGAAATCGCGCCAAATTTACTGTGATAAATAAAATTTGACACGACTTTCCCAGGGTTAGTTAGGCGGAGAAATTTGTTCTGTTAATAGAATCTTCGACTAATCTAAATGGGTATCCATTACAACCCAACTTGAAAGGTTTATAAAAATGATTAAGTATGTATTAAAAAGATTGCTCTTGATGCTTGTAGCATTGTTCTGCATAACGACAATATGCTTCATGCTTATAAGAGCTTTGCCTATGTCTCCCCCCGAGGGCGCAAATAAGGCTCAGAAAGAGGTAATAGAAGATATATGGGAGGCGAGAGGATATAACAAGCCTCTTATCGAGCAGTACGCTATATATCTTAAGGACATTTTTACCGATTGGGATTTCGGTACGTCGTGGAAAATTAAGCAGACCATGCCTGCATGGGAGCTTCTCTCCAGCAAGCTTTTGCCCACGATTCTCGTTAACCTTTATTCCTTGCTGTTCTCACTTCCTTTGGGATTGGCATTCGGTATCTTTGCGGCTATTAAGAAAAACAAGTGGCAGGACCACGTTATAAGCACAGGAGTTATGCTGTTCGTATCTGTACCCAGCTACGTATATGCATTCCTGCTTCAGTACTTCCTGTTCTTCAAGCTCAGATGGTTCCCTGCGACGATATACTCGTTGTACGATGCCGGCGGAAGCTGGTTTGCGGGAGCGATGCTTTATAGTATGATTCCTCCTATTCTTGCGCTGTCCTTCGGTCAGATAGCAGGTCTTTGCCGTTTCACACGTGCGGAGCTTACAGAGACTCTTACTATGGACTATATGCTTCTTGCAAGAACCAAGGGCCTTACTCGTTCCCAGGCTACTACACGTCACGCTATGAAGAACGCGATGGTTCCGATTTTGCCCTCGATACTCGGTAGCTTTATCGGTATTCTCGGCGGTTCTATGATCATCGAGCAGATCTTTGCAATTCCCGGCGTAGGCGCGCTTTATACCGAGGCGGTGTTTACACGCGACTATGACGTGTTCATGGTAGACAGTATATTCTACACGTTTATCAATCTTTTGGCTGGAATTATAGTAGACATAAGTTACGGATTTATCGATCCGAGAATCAGAATGGGAGAAAGATAATATGGCAAATGAATTAAATATTAACTCGATCCCTAAGGAAAAGCTTGTCCTTGCCAACCTTGGCGAGCATATAAAGGATCAGAAGTTTGAAGACAAGCCTATAGGATATTTCAAGGATGCCTGGAGACGTTTTTGCAAAAACAAGGCTTCTATATTTGCTGCAATCGTTATTATTTGTATAATTTTGTTTGCAATTATAGTGCCTTTCTTTAACGCAAGAGGCATAGGAACCAAAGCGGAGAGCCGTTATGCAAAGATGGGTCCCCGTAATATTTTCCTTTCGAAATTAGGAATTGCAACCGGTACTTATACTGACGAGCATAGAGATACCTCTATTATTCAGAATGCAGCGATAGGTATTGGCTCCTACACCGATTTTGAGAATTATCCCTCTGTAGGAGAGGCTCTTAGCTCAGGCGATCCCCTCCAGCCTATTAAGTCCATAGAGGACAGATATACAGTTCAGCAGGGTAAGAACCAAACCAGCATGTTCAAGGCGACTATTGACACCTATCTTCAGGTTGGCTTCATTTACGACGACGTTGAGCAGGAAGAGTATAAAAAGATTCTTGCATGGCAGGAGGAAACTGGAATTCAGGTTCTTTATCCTCTTATTGAGGAAAACGAGATGAATTTCTACTATACCACTACAGGTACCTCTAATCCTAACTGGTGGTATAGAACGGATACAAAGGGACGTCCTGCAGTGGACTGTGAGGAACAGTTCGGAAGAATCAAATATAATCTCATTAAGTACGAGAATATAGAGGACATTGAGCTTGTAGATAACTACAAGCGCGATGAAAACGGCGAACTTGTTTACTGGCAGTATATGGGCGGCGGTGATGAAAACACCGCAATGTACAGAATAAGAGTTTTATTCTATAACTACTACCGTTATCAGCATAACGGTTATGAGCCCGAGTTCATTTTCGGTACCGACTCTGTAGGATATGACCTTGCTTATCGTATGGCTATCGGTATTCGTCTCAGCCTTATAATTGCAGTTTCTATATTCATCATCAACTTTATCCTTGGCGCAATTTACGGCGCTATCGAGGGTTATTACGGAGGTACTACCGACTTGATAATGGAATTTATTTCATACATTCTTTCGGGTATACCGTTTATGGTAACTGCATCGCTGTTCCAGATACATCTGGCTGCCAAGGCGGGACCGATACCAAGCTTGCTGTTTGCATTCGTATTGACGGGTTGGATAGGAACGGCATCTCTTGTAAGAACTCAGTTCTACAGATTTAAGAACCAGGAATACGTTATGGCTGCGCGCACACTGGGCGCAAAGGATGGTCGTGTTATCTGGAAGCACATCTTCCCCAACACACTTGGAACAATCATTACCTCGTCGGTTCTTGCAATTCCCGGCTTCATCTTCTCCGAGTCTATGCTTTCATACCTCGGTATCGTAAACTTGGGTAATTCTACCAGCACATCGCTTGGTACCTTGCTTTCCGACGCTAATGGTATCTGGCAGCAGAACCCTCACCTTATGCTGTTCCCCGCGGCAGTTATTTCACTGCTCATGATCAGCTTTAACCTGTTCGGTAACGGACTTCGTGACGCATTCAACCCATCGCTTAGAGGAGTGGAGGACTAATAAATGGCTAATATTCTTGAAGTTAAAAATTTAAAAGTGTCCTTCCGTACCAACAACGGTACCGTTAAGGCGGTAAGAAACATTTCCTTTAATCTCGAGAAGGGTGAAACACTTGCCATAGTTGGTGAGTCCGGCTCAGGTAAGTCGGTTACATCTAAGGCAATTATCGGCATTCTTGCAGGTAACTCTATTGTTGAGAACGGAGAAATCCTTTATGACGGTCGTGACCTGCTTAAAATAACCGAGGAAGAGATGTGCAAAATAAGAGGCGACAAAATCTCTATGATTTTCCAGGATCCTCTTTCTTCTCTTGACCCTATTGTTAAAATCGGTAAGCAGATTACAGAAGCAATGCTTCTTAAAAACAAAACCAACCGTAAAAGAGCGAGAGAAGAATTCAATTACCTCTTGAAGCAGTTGAAAGATAATATGCTTGCGGCAGCCGAGGGCACCGATCTCGATGCTCAGGCTATTCCTGAGATGATCAAGACCTTCGATGATTTCAATATTCTTGCTATCAAGCTGGAAAATAAGTACAACAGCGCTCGCACTCATGCGGAAGAACTTCGCGCTGACGTAGACCACTTCTTGTATATGGCATCTAAGCGCCAGAATCTTGAGGTTAAGAAAAGTCTTGCCGAGTTTATAGAGCTTATCAAGCTTGTAAATGATGATTTCTTCGCTGCAAATCATGCAGACAAGGTTGCTGACTTCGAAATGCGCTTAAAGCAGCACAAGTCTGAGTATAAGGCGGTGGTTGGCGAGGATGGCAAGCCTTGCACATATCTTCTTCCCGACGATATGGTAAAAACTCTTAACGAGCTTTCTGATATGCTCGGCGAGATGTTGGATTTGCCTAAGCCCAACTTCTTCCGTATTGGATACTATCTCTATAAGAATCCTAATGCAGAGCTTGACAAGAGCGACATCGACGCTCTTAATGAAATGGCTGTTAAATATCTTGATGAAACCTATATGCTTAATTTCATCAACTATGAGAAAATGGCTCTTCGTCATTCCGCAAACAGATCTAACGAAGCAAAGAAGCAGGTTCTTGGCGAGCTTGCCACTGCCAGACAGTATTTCCTTGAAACAGAGAAGCTTGAGAAAAAAGCAACCGATGCAGTTGTAGATAAGCTTTGCGCTGCTGTTGAGGCTTCTATCGATCAGCTTCAGTTTAACAAGGATAATATTGCATACACCTTCAGCTCTGCAATCAAAACTGCATCCGGCAAATATTTCCTCTACGAAAAGCTTAATCCCAAGGAAGAAGCTAGATTTGCCAGACAGAGTGAAAAACGTGAGGCTCTTATCGCAAAGGGTAAGAAAATTGACTGGAAGGTTGTTCCCAAGAACGTATACGATCTTGATGAGCTAATCGAAGCAGTAGTGTCTGTAATTAACAGACTTGAAGCAAAATATATTTCCGATATCGAAAACTTTGATAATACAGATTTCGATACCATTTCCATCGGATTTATCGATTTCCTTAAGGAACGCGCGTCCGAGGTGGTTTATAAAATCACTCCCCGTATGGCAAAGGACAAAGCAATTAAGCTTATGGAGGAAGTAGGTATTCCTGACCCCAGAACTCGTTACAATCAGTATCCCTTCGAGTTCTCCGGCGGTATGAGACAAAGAATCGTTATCGCTATTGCTCTTGTAGCAAACCCCGACATTCTGATTTGCGACGAGCCTACAACTGCGCCCGACGTTACAATTCAGTCCCAGATTCTTGAGCTTATCAACAAGCTCAAGGAGGAGAGAAACCTTTCTGTTATCTTCATTACGCACGACCTTGGTGTTGTTGCAAACATGGCTGACAGAGTTGCGGTTATGTATGCGGGTAAAATTGTTGAAACAGGTACTGCTGAGGATGTATTCTACGATCCTAAGCATCCTTATACTTGGGCGTTGCTTTCTTCTATGCCCGACCTTGATACAAACGAGAAGCTTGATGCAATTCCCGGTACACCTCCCAACATGATTTATCCCCCTGTTGGCGATGCGTTTGCTCCCCGTAATAAATACGCTCTTAAAATTGACTTTGAGCAGGAACCTCCTATGTTTGATGTTTCTGAAACTCACAAGGCTGCAACCTGGCTACTCCATCCGGATGCTCCCAAGGTTGATATGCCTAAGATCATTAGAGACCGTATTGCAAGAATGAGTGCAAAGGAGGCGCAGGATAATGAATAATTCTAAAGCTGTAAATAATCAGGCTGAGCTTGCTAAGAATCTCAGATATCAGACACTTACCGACCTGCTTGCATGCGTGTTGATATCAGTATTTGCGATATGGTTCGTTGATTGCGCTGTACTCTTCAACCAGTTTAAGTCTATTGCAACACCTATTATTTTCATGGTTCTTCTTGCCGCGCTTACCATTGCTGTTCTTGTTGTAAGAACCCGCTTGATGAATCATCTTCTTAAGCGTGAGGGTGAGCTTGATCCCCAAAAGGGAACCAGATGGACAGGAACAGAGGTTGCTCCTGGTGAGGTTCTCCTCAAGGTTGAACAGCTTTCTCAGCACTTCGGTCCTCTCAAGGCGGTAAACAAAGTTTCCTTTGAGGTTAAGAAGGGAGAGGTGTTCGGTCTTGTTGGTGAGTCGGGATGCGGTAAGACCACTACAGGTCGTTCTATAATCAGACTTTACGACATTACCGGTGGTAATGTTTACTTTAAGGGACAGAGAATTGGCGCAGGTACTCTTGAATATAGAGAGGCAATCAAAAATGCTCGCAAGGATTATGCTGATAAAAAGATTAGCAAGGAAGAGCTTAGCGCCATCGTAAGTGAAAACCGCGCAAAAATTAGCGAAGCAAAGCGTGATAACAAGCAGGTAACAAGAGATCTTGTTACTCAGATTCAGATGATATTCCAGGATCCCATTGCTTCTCTTAACCCTCGTATGACGGTTAGAGAGATTATTGCAGAGGGTATGGTTATCAAGGGAATTAAGGACAAGGAATATATTGACCAGCAGGTATACGACATTCTTGACAAGGTTGGTCTTGTTGCCGAGCATGCAGGAAGATATCCTCATGAATTCTCGGGCGGTCAGCGTCAGAGAATAGGTATTGCAAGATCTGTTGTAATGCGTCCTGAGATGATTATTGCCGACGAGCCTGTTTCAGCTCTCGACGTTTCGGTACAGGCACAGGTAATTAACCTTCTCAACGAGCTTAAGGATAGCCTTGGTCTTACCATTCTTTTCATCGCTCACGACCTTTCGGTAGTTAAGTACTTCTCTGATAGAATTGGTGTTATGTATTTTGGTAAGATGGTAGAGCTTGCCGATTCCGATGAATTATTTGCTCATCCCTTGCACCCTTATACAAAATCGCTTCTTTCTGCTATACCTCTTCCTGATCCCATCAGTGAAAAGACACGTCAAAGAATTAAGTACGATCCGCTTGAGAGCCACGATTATTCTGTAGATATGCCTTCATTCCGTGAAGTTGCTCCCGGACACTTTGTAATGTGCAACGACGCCGAGGAGGCAGCTTATAAGGCTGAATACGCAAAGTCAGAGGAATCGAAGCAGTGAGGGAAAAAATTATTTCCTGGGTAAAAAAATATGCAATAGCCTTTGCAATATTAGGTATATCTTCTTGGGTAATTCTTTCTATGAGAGAGCAGTCCAAGCAGACAGAGGCTGCGGTAATATTTCTTAACCTTGCTGATGCATTTACAATTCCATCTGTAGTTATTGTTATGGTTGGAATTATGGTTTGGATATCAACAACAGGCTTTTTTGATATTCTTAATTATGGAATTTCACGAGCTGTTAACACATTCATACCCTTTAAGCGATACGATGACGTAAAGTTTTACGATTACAAAATGAAAAAGGCTGAAAAACGCATTAGCGGATATAGCTTTTTGTTTATAAGCGGAGCTGTGTATTTCGTACCTGCAATAATCTTTTTGATTCTTTATCATCAAAACATTTAACAAAAAGCACCCGTAAGGGTGCTTTTTGTTGCTTTATGATTGACAAATACGACGTAATATGATATAATGTTCAAAAAATAACGAGGTTAATAATGAAATCGACGAAAAACAGTAACATTCGCTGGCTTATGCTGGCGGTGGGTGTATTTACAATGCTTTTTGCGGGCATTATATACGCCTGGTCTATATTAAACGTACC
>JAZQWA010000080.1:0-14346 GCA_045632065.1 Eubacteriales bacterium
CCCGGGTCAGATTATAAATATTCCTACTGTAAACACGTCGGTGGTGGCTTATGAAGCAGAGGTTGTCCGTCTTGTAAATGAAATAAGAGTCAGCAATGGACTATCCACGCTGACTCATAATTGGGAGCTTTCAAGAGTTGCGAGATATAAATCTCAGGATATGAAAAATCTGGGATATTTTTCTCATACCAGCCCCACTTACGGCTCGCCTTTTAATATGATGAAGAATTTTGGAATTTCTTATAAAACCGCAGGAGAGAATATTGCAAAGGGATACTCAACTCCTAAGCAGGTTGTTGATGCCTGGATGAATTCACCCGGTCATCGAGCGAATATTCTGAATTCCTCATTCACCGAGATTGGTGTTGGCTACGTATCGTCGGGAAATTACTGGACGCAGATGTTTATCGGCAGATAAATTAGTTAAGAAGCCAGATTCCTGCGTTCAGATAGGTCGCAAATACCACCCAAAGCGCATAAGGGATTTGCAGATATGCTGCAATATGGTTTACCTTGTAGTACTCAATTATGGTTCGGATAATAAAGTAAAGCATTACAGCGATGCATATCAAGGCAAAGAACGCTGCCTGGAATTTAAAGAAAATCAAGGTCCAGGCGAAGTTAAGCGCAAGGCTGATTCCGTAATATAATAGTCCCTTTTTTGCCGCCTCAATGTTCTTTTCACTGTCTTTGTATACCAAAGCAGAGCTGATACCCATTAAAACGTAGAGAATACTCCACGCAATAGGAAAGAGCATTGCAGGTGGCGCAAGGGGCGGAGTTTTTAGCTGACTATAAACCTCCATATCATTCATTGTGAGCGCTGCAGCTATAATTCCCACCGTTAGGGGAATTGCAATAGCGACTATATATTTTTTAGCCTTTTCGAAATAAAATTTTATTTTTTCCAACATATAAATACCTCCGTCTTCTTAGATTATTATACGTAAGTTCTGAAACAGATATGTCGGAAAAAAGAAGGAAAAGAAAAAAACAAAAATTTTCTGAAAAAGCACTTGACAAACCAAAATATATGGGGTATAATAGTAAAGCACTCGCGGGAGTGGCGGAATCGGCAGACGCGCACGTTTGAGGGGCGTGTATCTTTGATGTACGGGTTCAAGTCCCGTTTCCCGCACCAATAAAAAGAGCAGACCAGTTGGTCTGCTCTTTTTGTTGACACGAAAATGTTACTATGGTATAATATTAAATATAATATTAAAAAAGGAGATCTTTATCATGCGCAAATGGGCTTATCTTGAAAATAATATTGAATATAATGGTTATCAGATTACCAAGGTCATGATTTATGAAACTGCGAATGATGGTGTTTATGTATTTTTGTATGATTCACCAGAATCTCAAATGTGTGTTGCGGATGAATGGTATGCCAGTGTGACAGAAGCTACCAACGTGTGGGATGGCTATGTTAGGGATAAGTGCTGGAATGAAATAAGCGATCCTCTTCCAAATTGTCAGAATGACAGTATATTGCCAATACGTGTCAAAGGACGTGACGTTGGAAGCCTTGAACCAGGCGTGTATGAATTGCTAATTAACGGCAAATGGGTTGATTATAAAGAATAGATAGGCGTTGATTTCAATTTTATGCTATAATTTTATTGATAAATAAGAATTTATGGAGAGATATACTATGGCTGATTTTAGTATCAACGAGATGCAACAAATGCAAAGGGCATTGCAGGACAAATACAAGGACAAGTGGGAGCCCATTTGCTCTGAAATAGGGCAGAATAAGCTCCTTTGGATGATTGGTGAAATTGGCGAAGTAATTGATATTGTTAAGAAGAACGGCGGAACAAAGGCTTCAACCGATGAAAGCTTAAGAAAAGACTTGGTTGAGGAAATGGCTGACGTGCTTATGTACTACAATGACGTTATGCTGTGCTATGGCATTACTGCTGATGAATTGAAGCAGGCGTATTCAGAAAAGTTTGAAAAGAATATGAAACGCTGGTAATTTCTAAAGTCAGTGAAAAGTTTTGGCTGAATACCTACTTATATTGCTTATTTTTGTAAAAGGAAGAAAAAATGAATGACTATTTAAACGAAATTGACAGTAAATATCCTATCAGGAGAAATGATAAAGAAAAGCAAGCCTTTTATGAATATGTAAATGCCGAGATAGGCGAGGGTAGAGTGTCGAGGCAGATAATAGGCGATAATAAAAACATAGTTATTGACGATATTTTATCGGCAGACGTGATTTTCACTGCACATTATGACACCCCCGCAGCATCAATCGTTCCCAATATGATGATGCCGAGAAACAAGATACTCGGAACGTTAATAAATATGCTTTTTCCCATACTTATGGCGCTTTTAAGTCTTGGTATTGCATATCTTATAGGCTTTCTTGCAAATCTTGACCAGGGAGCAGTAGTTGCAATTTATCTTGTACTGTACTTGGGATCGTATTTCCTCCTAACGAGGATGTTTCCTAATAAGCACAACAAAAACGATAACACGTCGGGAGTTGCAACCGTCTTGTCTATTGCTAAGCAGATTAGAAATGACAAGGTAGCATTCGTGCTTTTTGATAACGAGGAAAAGGGACTCCTTGGCTCGAAGGCTTTGAACAAAGCTTACAAAAAGGAGTTTGAAAACAAGCTTGTAATAAACTTTGACTGCGTAGGAAATGGCGATCAGATTGTTTTTATTCCAAAGGAAACAGCTGAGGCAAGGGAAGAGTATGCTTTACTTAAGCAGTCGCTTGATGAGAGCTCAGACTTCACAATTAATTACACCCCCTTCAAGAAGGCCCTCGGTAATTCAGACCACAAAAGCTTCCCGTGCAGCATTGGTGTAATGGCAGGAAATAAGGGAAAAATAGCCAAGGTTGTAACAGGAAGGATACATACCTCGCGCGATACCGTAGCTTCTGAAAAGAATATATATTTCCTGACGGACGTTATGGTGAAAATGATAGAAAAAAGGCAGAGATAATACTCTGCCTTTTTTTTATATTTTGAAATTAAAGCTTTTTATCAATTAGAACGCCCATTCGCCGTCGGTGAAAATAGCGATTTCCTTGCCGTCCTCGCAAACTGCAGTGATGCTAAGATCTTTGGTTCCGATCATAAAGTCCTCGTGCATAAAGGAATCGTTGATTCCCATCTCGTGAAGCTCTTTTTCTGTGTAATTTTCGTAACCCTTGATAACGTTGGTGAAGCCTCTGCCAAGCGCAAGGTGACATGCAGCGTTTTCATCAAAGAGGGTGTTGTAGAAGAGAAGTCCCGACTCACGGATAGGAGAGGAATAGGGAACAAGAGCAACCTCACCGAGATATGCTGCGCCCTCGTCCATGGAAATCATCTCGCGAAGAAGAGCCTCGTTCTTTTCTGCGCCAACCTCAACGGCCTTACCACCCTCGAATCTTACCCAGAAGTTATCGATAAGCTCGCCACCGTAGGAAAGAGGACGAGAGGAGTAAACGATACCGTCAGCATCGCCCTTTCTGGGAGAAGTGAAGAGCTCCTCGGAGGGAATGTTGGGGTTGTAGTAAATGTTGCTTCCAAGTGCTTCCTCGCCGCCAGCCATAAAGATGGCGTTAGGAAGAAGACCTACTCTGAAATCGGTGCCGTTTGAGGACTTGTATTTAAGCTCCTTGATACCGAGGGAGTTCATATAAGCGCACTTTGCAGCGAGATTCTCGTTGTGAAGTCTCCAAGCCTCGATGGGATCCTCGTTTACACGAGAGGTGGAAAGAATTGCTTCCCAAAGCTTCTCCATAGCAACGCTTGCTCTTTCACCGGGGAATACCTTCTTTGCCCATTCCTTGCCGGGAACTGCTGCTATACACCACTGGTACTTGTTTTCCATCTTGGTACGGATGGGCTTGATAATCTTTGCTCTTGCAGCCGTACTCTTTGCCATCTTCTTTTGGTTGATGCCTGCAAGTCCGTCGGGATCGTCGCTGATAAGGTGAATCATGCAGGGAAGAACCTCTGCTCTGTGCTCAAGCTTTTCAACCTGCCACTTTTCAACGGTGGAGAGAGTCTTTACAGAGCAATATCTAACGTGTATCTTTGTAAGAGGCTGATAATGCCACTCAACGCTTACTTCCTTTGCGCCTGCCTTGTAGCATTCCTCAACAACCATTTTAACAAACTCGGGCTGGTCGAGACCTGCGTTAATAACAACCTCCTGGCCCTTCTGTACGTTAACACCGCAACGAGCGATGAGATTAGCATATTTTCTAAGTCTTGTCTTGTTCATTTTTATGTCTCCTTAAATATTTTTTAAAACGTTCAAAAGATACTTGTATACACGCTCAAACGAGGAAAGTGAAAGTCTTTCTTCAGGGGTGTGAATATCGTGGTTGTCAGGGCCGATTGACACGCAGTCAAGTCCCTCAATCTTATCCGAGAATATTCCGCATTCAAGTCCTGCGTGAATAGTGACAACCTCTGCTTCCTTGCCGTACATTTCGCTGTAAACACGGCACATCACATCTCTTAAGTGCGAGTCCTTCTTGTACTCCCATGCTGGATACTCGCCTCTTACGGAAATGGATGCTCCGTGAGCCTCAGCAGTGCTCTTAATTGTGTCAAGAAGCTTTGCTTTTTCAGCGCCCTTTGCGCTTCTTACAGAAATTGTAAGCTCAAATCCCTTGCGCGAAAGACCGAGAATACCCATATTCAGCGAGGTCTCAACCAAGCCCTCGATATCCTCGCTCATTCTGGTAACTCCGTTAGGCATATCGAGAATAAGAGCTATGATATTTTTGCTTGCATCATTGCTAAGCATTTTAGCCGAGCCAATATTCATTTCAATGTTGAACTTTACATCAGACTCATCGACCGGTAAGCATTCCTTGATATCGTTAACAACATCTGCAATATCCATAACGGAATTTTTTGCAGTAAATGTTATAATTGCGTCGCTGGGGATCGCGTTGTCTGCGCTTCCTGCGGTTGCGGTAGCAAGTCTTACTCCCTCGAGCTTTGAGAGAATTTCAAATGCAACCTTGATTGCATTCGCTCGGTTCTTGTTGATTTCAACACCGCTGTGACCTCCGCGAAGTCCCTTGATGGTGAGTGTATAAATTTTGCCAATGAAGGTTTTTGTATCAACGGGAAGTGTAATGTCAACCCTTGCTCCGCCTGCGCATCCTACGGTAAAAATTCCTTCCTCGTCCGAGTCGATGTTTATAAGCATTTTGCCCTTGATATTTGAAGCATCAAGCGCTGTCGCGCCAAGAAGTCCAACCTCCTCGTCAGAGGTAAACACTGCCTCGAAATCGGGGTGCTCAATCTCACTTGAATCAAGAATAGCGAGAGCGTACGCCATTGCCACGCCGTCATCAGCGCCGAGAGTCGTACCCTCTGCGCGAAGAAAATCTCCGTCACGGTAAAGTCTGAGCCCCTCTTTATCCATATCTATGGGACAATCGGGGTTTTTGAGAGCCACAATATCGGTGTGACCTTGGAAAATAATGCCAGGCTTGCCCTCGTAGCCTGCGGTTGCGCCCTTGCGGATTATAACGTTATCTGCAGAATCACGGATTACCTCAAGATTTCTCTCCTTTGCAAAATTTACGAGATAATCTGCAATAGCAGAGGTATTACCCGAGCCACGCGGTATTTTTGAAAATTCCTCAAAAAATTCAAGAGCCTTTTTTGAGGAGCTGAATTCACTAAAATCTAACATATCTGCTCCTTAAAATAAGATATAGTCTTATTTTACAACAATAATAAAAAAAATTCAAGCAGTAAGTTGACTTTTTTTACGAAAAGTAGTAAAATGTACTTAATTATTTGTTGCGAGGTTTATTATATGTCTTACACAAAAGAGTTATTTGATTTTATAAAGTCATCACCTACCGCTTATCATACGGTAGAAACAGTTAAAGGTATGCTTGTAAATGCAGGATTTACACAGGTGTCTGAAACGGACACAAAGCGGCTTTCTGACGGAGGAAAGCATTTTGTAATCCGCGGCGGCTCATCTATAATCGCATTTAAGGGAAGAGCTGAAAGGGGTGGATTTATGATTTCTGCATCTCATTCCGACTCCCCCGCCTTTAGGATTAAGGGTGAGGCGTGCCTTGCGGGCTACACAGGACTTGCTACCGAAAAATACGGTGGAATGATTCACTATACCTGGCTTGACAGACCGCTTTCTGTTGCAGGCAGACTTTGCGTAAAAACCGAGGGAGGCTTCAAAACAGTTCTTGTTAACGCAAAAAATCCCGTCCTTACAATTCCCAGCGTTGCAATTCACCTGAATCGTTCTGTTAACGACGGATACAAGCTTAACCCTGCAGTTGACCTTCTTCCTCTTGCAGGCGGCAAAGAGGCAAAAGGCCGTCTTATGCATATGCTTGCAGAGCAGGCAGACGCTTCTGTGGATGATATTATCTCCCACGATTTATTCCTTTACAATGCTGATGAGGGCAAGGTCGTTGGAATTGACGGTGAGTATATTCTCGCTCCTCGTATTGATGATTTGGGTTGCGTTTATGCATCTGTAAGAGCGCTTCTTGATTCTCCCGAGTCGAGCGACGCAGTATCCGTGCTTGCGGTATTTGACAACGAGGAGGTTGGGTCTGAAACAAAGCAGGGAGCAATGTCTACCTTCCTTGATATGACTCTTCGCGCTATTGCAGGCTCCGATGAGAAGTATAGAAAAATGCTTTCCAATTCCTTTATGATAAGCGCCGATAACGCCCACGCGCTTCACCCCAATCATCCCGAGCTTTACGACCGCACAAATAACGCTATGATGGGTGAGGGAATTGTTGTTAAGTATAATGCCAATCAGAGATACGCCACCGATGCGGTATCCGAGGCTTTATTTACAATTCTTGCAGACAAGGCATCAGTTAAGCTTCAGAAATTCTCCAACAGGGCAGATATGGTTGGCGGCTCTACTCTCGGCTCTATTTCCGACACAAGAGTTTCTATTCCCACTGTTGATATAGGTCTGCCTCAGCTTGCAATGCATTCAGCCAATGAAACAGCGGCAGTAAGCGACCTTGGTGATATGATTTCTGTTATGACTTCGCTTTATTCGTCCTTTGTTGAATGCAATGGAAATGATGTAAAAATCTTTTAATTGCCATAAAAAGCAGGGCAGAATAATAAAAAGCATCCGTTAAACTCAACGGATGCTTTTTTATTACATTCTTTTCTTTGCTACGTCTATTATCAGATTTGCAGTACCCTCAATACCCATAGTTGAGGAGTTTATTGTCAGGTCGTAGTTATCAAACTTGCCCCATTTATTGCCTGTATAGAAATTGTAATATGTAGAACGGCGCTTGTCGGTTTTGCTTATTGCATCGATTGCCTGCGACGATTTCAATTCAGGATGCCTTGCGAGAACGCGCTCCTGTCTGTGAGCCAAATCACCGTAAATAAAGATTCGAAGCAGATTTTTCTCCTCGCGAAGCACGTAATCTGCGCATCTTCCGATAAATACTCCGCTACCTTTTTCGGCATACTCTCTGATAACCTCTGATTGAAGCAAGAACAGCTTGTCATTAAGTGGCATTTTGTATCCGAAATGCATAGCCGCTCCAAGCGTGTTTGAGCCCATTGCGAGAGTGTAGAGAAGACTGTTTGCAGAGGATTCGTCAGCCTTGCGGATAACCTCCTCGTTGAGATTGCCCTTGGACGCAACCTCAGTTATAAGCTGCCTGTCGTAAATGGGAATATTGAGTCCCTTGGCCACAAGCTCTCCGATTTCACGTCCTCCGCTGCCGTATTGACGAGCGATTGTAATAATAATCTTATTATCCATAGCATATCTCCTTTCTTTTTTATATTTTACCACAAAAAAGTTCGTTTGTAAATACCCCTTTTTACAAAATAAAGATGGCGAGCCGATTAAGATATCGACCCGCCGCTATTTTTTTAGATAATTTCCGTGATTTTGTAGAGATAAGAAGCAACGTCAGCTCGTGTTACCATTTCTGAAAGACTTGCACTGTCGTCTGCATCAAAAACTCCAAGAGAACACATCGCGTACACCCCGGCTCTCGCCCAAACAGGAATATCATTGTCGGTAGCAAACACGCTTTCCTCGGCAGAGGAGTCTGCGCCTACTAATCCTGAGAGGATTTTAGCCGCCTCGTATCTTGTAATCTCCTCGGTTGGAGCAAAAATCAGCTTACCGTCCTTAAAATCACCGTTTATGAGGCCAATGCGTTGCGCGGTGGCAATATACCCCTTTAATGACTCTGAAATTTCGGCATCATCATCAAAATAGGTAGAGGTAAGAGTGCTATCAACTCTGATGCCCGCGCACTTCATTGCCATTGCCACAAATTCTGCTCGTGAGACTGTTTTATCAGGCTCAAAGTATAAATCGTCGCCAACAAGTCTGCCGTTCATTATTCCCATGGCGGTCATAGCCACAGCGGCATTGTATTCGGCTCTGTCGGACATATCTCTGTACTCGGTTTCGCAAAGCCTGTCGGTAACCTTAATGCTTACCGATACCGGCTCGGAGTAATTTCCGTACTCATCTCTTACCACGTAGGTAAACTTATCATTGCCCGTGTATCCCTCACTCGGGGTATAGCAATATCTTCCGCTTTCCTTTTCTGTAATTGTGATATTGCCTTTTTTAGGATATACCACAACGATAAATTCAAGCGCATCTCCCTCAGGGTCACGTCCGTCAAGAGCACCGTAAACCGAAATATCACGTTGTGTTTTCACCGTTGAAACGCCTACAACGTCTCCGCCCGCTTCGGGAGCGTAATTTACCTTGTCTGTAAATTTCATAACGCATTCGATTTCTGCGCCCCCTGCATAGCCGTCAACAGTGAATTTAAAGCTGCACTGGCTTACGGAGTCGGAAGCCGGGATAAACACCATAGCGCCCAGATTTTTGCGCTTAACAACTCTGCCTTTTCCAATTCTGCGTCCGCTTAGCAAAAGCGTGCCCTCGGTAGAGGAGGGAATCTCTGTTATCGTGATGCTTTTGAAATCGTTTAAAACCAACGCTGACTTAAAATCACCGTCGGTAAAACAGATTTTTTGTCCTACAAGCCCGGTTTTAATCATCTTCACTTCGGATGCGATAACCTGCGCGCTATATCCGAAATTAGCCGAGGAGGTTATTACTCCCAGCGAAAGAGCAGATATTAACAGTGAACACGACAAAAACAGTGAAAGTATTTTTTTCATACCAAACCAATCCTTTCCATTTTTCAAGATATGCCTATTTTGCCCCGAATATTTTGTTTTATACATGGAGTAATTTTTTTTAATACTTGAAAATTTGGTCGAATGTTGATATAATATTGTTATCTGATTATGAAAGGAGATTTTCTATGAGCGTAGGCAACAAGGTAGAGATACTTATGGGTACTATCGAGAACGTGATATACAGAAATGAAAGCAACGATTATACCGTAATAGACGTTGCCACCGCTGATGATAATCTTGTGTGCGCCGTAGGAATTATGCCTATGGCGTTTGAGGGTGAAACCGTCAAGCTTACAGGTAGTTGGACCTATCATAAGGAGTTCGGAAGACAGTTTGCCTTTGACACCTTTGAGAAGAGTCTGCCCGAGGAAATTGACGGTATTTTGCAGTATCTTTCATCTCGCACAGTAAAGGGAATCGGTCCTGTAACAGCCCTTAAAATCGTTAACAAATTCGGCGAGGATAGCTTCGACGTTATAGAAAACCATCCTGAATGGCTTGTCGATATTCCCGGTATCACCTTGAAAAAGGCCGCAGTAATTTCCGAGTCCTTTAGAGAGCAGGTTGGCATACGCGGAGTTATGATGTTCTGTAAGAGCTATATGGCCACCGGAGAAATCACGAGGGTGTACAAAAGATTCGGCGCGGGAGCGGTTGGAATAATCAAGGAAAATCCCTACGTGCTTTGCGACTCGGAGCTTGGTATTCCCTTTGACAAGGTGGATGCTATGGCAAAGGACCTTGATATAGCTCTTGACTCGGAATACAGAGTTTTGAGTGGTATAGACTACGTTCTTTCACACCAGGGCGGGCTGAACGGGCATACCTGCCTTCCAATTGATCTTCTTCTTCAATCAGCATCAAGATTGCTTGGAATAAGCGAGGATGCTATAAAGGCACGCATTGATGAGTTCGTGGATAATTCAAGCCTATCACAGTATAAAAAGAACGGTCAGATTTATATAATGACAAATGACGTGGCTGAGGCAGAGGATTGCATAGCGAAAGGCATCTCCAGGATAATTGATACGGCATTGCATTACGGAGCAAGGGATATATCCACCCTAATAGAGAAGGTAGAGACTAATAGCAATATAAGCTTTGCTCCCTTGCAGAGAGAGGCTCTGTTTGCATCTCTTAAAAATGGCGTGATGATTCTGACAGGCGGCCCAGGTACAGGTAAAACCACGGTAGTAAAGGCAATGATTTCTATATTCAACAGTATAGGACTAAAAACCGTACTTGCAGCGCCTACGGGCAGAGCGGCCAAGAGATTGAGTGAGGCAACGTCCGAGGAAGCAAAGACGGTTCACCGCATGCTTGAAATGGAGCGTACAAGCGATGGCTCTACACGCTTTTGCCGCAACGAGCGCAATCCGTTATCCGAGAATGTAATAATTGTAGATGAAGCGTCTATGCTTGACCTTTCGCTGACGGCTGCTCTTGTCAAGGCTATGAGAAGAGGGGCGAGGCTTATTCTCATAGGCGACTCTGACCAGCTGCCCAGCGTTGGAGCAGGTAACGTGCTTTCTGATCTCATATCATCCGAGAGAATAGTTACTATAAGGCTGACAGAGATATTCAGACAATCAAAGGAAAGCCTTATAATAACAAATGCGCATAATATAAACCAGGGAATAACACCTACGCTTAACGTTACTGATAATGATTTCTTCTTCGTAAGGCGTGAGAGGGAAGCGGATATTGCCGAAACAATCGCAACGCTTATAGATGAAAGACTGCCAAGGACATACGGTAAAGAGATAAGAGAGCGAGTGCAGGTTATTACTCCCTCTAAAAAGGGAGCGGGCGGAGTTGAGACGTTAAACACCGCCTTGCAGCAGAAATTAAATCCCAAGGCGAAGTTTAAGAAGGAAACCACAAGCCATGGCGTAACCTTTCGAGAGGGAGACAGGGTTATGCAGATAACCAATAATTACGATATCGAGTGGGAGAAAAACGGTGTCGTTAGCGTAGGACTGTTTAACGGCGATATAGGCATCATAGAAGAAATTGACCTTCGCGAGCAAACGCTTAATATCCGTTTTGACGACAGGCTTGCGGAGTATACCTTTGATATGCTTGATGAGCTTGAGCTTGCCTACGCAATAACTGTGCACAAAAGTCAGGGAAGTGAATATCCTGTTGTTATAATTCCAATGTATGCCTGCGCGCCTATGCTTCTTGCGAGAAATCTCTTTTATACTGCAGTAACGAGAGCTAAAAGCATGGTAATCTTGGTTGGCAGGTCGGACATTCCTCGAAAAATGGTCGAAAATAACAGGGAAATTATGAGATTTACCGCCTTGAAGGATAAAATTTGCGAATATATTTAAAAATATACTTGAAATTTTTGTATAAATATAGTATAATACATTATAACTGTGGAATTATCGGTTAAAATCAGTCTAACGAAAGGATTTGCGGCATGGCAACAAAAATCGGCCTTGATTTTGGATACGCTAATATTGCTATAAGTGACAGCAATGCCGGCGTTTACAGAGAACAGTCTGTAGCGCTTATAGATAAAGATACGCGCCGCATCGTTTCGGTGGGAAATTCCGCTATTGAAGAGAGTGGCGAGATGAGCGAAAGCGCTGTTCTTGTCAGACCCTTTAAAAACGGCTTGTTGTTTGATAAGCAAATTACAATGGGCGTTATTTCCCAGGTGACCAAGGGGCTTCCGAGGGACGAGCGTATTCGTTGCGTTATCGGTGTTCCTTCTGATTTGATTTCAAAGCAGGAGAAGGAAATCTTCTCTATGCTGAGTGAAGTAGGAATAGAGGAGTGCTATTCGGTAAATCGCGCTATGGCGGCATTGATTGGCGCAGGTGGCACTCCGCTTCAGAACGTTATTTCTGTTAACGTTGGCGCATCCGCTACCGAGATTGTTGTTATCAACAACGGCGAAATTATTTATTCGCATAAAGAGGCTGTTGGCGGCGAGGACTTCGATAAGGCGGTTAAGCAGTACATATATGAGCAGGGCGGTGTGAACGTTTCTCTTGCAGTTGCAAGAGCAATCAAGGAGCAGCTCGGTTCCGTTTGGCACGGCAAGGAGAATGATACCGTTGATATAGAGGGTACGCTTGCCTTGACGGGCAATAAAATCAAGATGACGATTTCCTCTGAGGATATTGTCGGTGTGTTTGAAAAACCGCTTCATAAGCTTCTTATGACCGTTGCGGTAGCAATCAAGAAGGTTCCTCTTGATGCTGTGGAGAGCACCTTTAAAAACGGTGTAGTGCTTACAGGCGGCGGCTCGATGATTCACGGACTTGATCTTGTGATGAGCAAGATTCTTGGTATATCCGTAAGACAGCCTGCCGATCCTATCGATTCGGTTGCAAAGGGACTTTCCATCATTAACTCAAAGGTTCCTGTGAAAACCAAGTCGGGCAAAAATGTTACTTCATCTATTGCAAATTACTATAAAGAGAAAAAAGCTAAATAAAGGAATTTGATAAAATGAAAGCAAATAACACCCCTACATATGTTAAAGTCGTTGCTGCAGTGCTTGCAGGTCTTATGGTACTTAGTGTTCTCACTACCGTTATTACCATATTGGTAAATATGTAATTTTATCTCATACAGGGAAGAGCAAGGAGCAGATTGTAATTCTGCTCCTTGCTCTTTTTTTGCTTTTTTAATTTGTAAAAAGGGAATAGCCACATTGCATTTCCCAATTAACTATTATAAACAAAGGAAATCTTTTGCTGTGTTGCCAATTATGAACGCTCGTAAAGAATGGATTATCTACCCGCGAGGAAAATGAATTGCATAAGTATAAAAAACGTAAAAAAGTGGCGTATAAATCGAAATTACACTTTTCCGTTTTTTAACATTTCAAGGAGCAAAATGTTGATACATATTGAATTTTTTAATGAAAATGAAATTTTGGGGGTGTGGAAAACTCGTTTTGAAAAGTATATTATTCCGTTATTTGATATAATCTCATTCAAAAATAAGCCTAAAAATCGCAAAAATGACATAATTGCGATGTGGAAAATTCAAAATGTGGAAAATGTAAAAATGTAGAATTTTTATGCCTGCATTTTTTGCGCAACGGAAAAATATAATTTGGGTACTATTCAACATAAAACATAATTGCCCTGTGGAAAAGTCTATATCCTTTGTTGACAGGGGTTTTAGATATCATAACAAAAGGCAGAGAATGATTTTCATTCTCTGCCTTTTGCTTATACAACTGTTTGAGATTATTATGTATCAATTAGATTCTTTTCTTGCTCTTGGTGATGCAAGTGAAGGTTCCGCCGTAGATGTCATCATAGGATGCATTGGTGTTACGAGCAGGCTCTTCAGCCTTGGGAGCCTCGGGTGCCTCAACTGCATCAAGCTTCTTGAAAACGTCATCAAGAGTGGGAGATGCAGTAGCTGCCTCTTCAACCTTGGGAGCTTCAACAACGGGGGCAGCAGTTCTGTTAGACTCAACCTTTCTGTTGTCAGAGTTCTCTGCGATGAAACCGGTAGCAATAACAGTTACACGCATCTCATCCTGGAGAGTGGGATCGAATGCAGCACCCCAAATGATGTTTGCATCGGGATGAGCTTCCTCGTAAATCATGTTGGAAGCAGCATCGATTTCATCAAGCTGAATATCCTCGGAAGCAGTGATGCTTACAAGTACACCGGTAGCGCCGGTAATGTTGGTCTCAAGAAGGGGAGAGGAGATTGCCTGCATTGCAGCAACCTGAGCCTTGTCTGCGCCCTTAGCAGCGCCAACGCCCATGTGAGCATAGCCTGCGTTCTTCATGATGGAAGTAACGTCAGCAAAGTCAAGGTTGATGAAACCGGGAACGTTGATAAGCTCGGATACAGACTGAACACCGCGACGAAGAACGTCGTCGGCGATTTCGAAAGCGTTAGCGAGAGTGATGTGAGTATCCTCTACCTGCTTAAGTCTCTCGTTGGGGATAACGATAAGAGAGTCAACGTACTTGGAAAGCTCGGCAATACCAAGCTCAGCCTGAGCATATCTTCTCTTACCCTCGAAGGAGAAGGGCTTGGTTACGATACCAACAGTAAGAATACCCATTTCCTTGGAAGCCTTTGCGATTACAGGAGCTGCGCCTGTACCGGTACCGCCGCCCATACCAGCTGTAATGAATACCATGTCTGCGCCCTGAAGAGCATCGCGAACAGT
>JAZQWA010000081.1:0-4712 GCA_045632065.1 Eubacteriales bacterium
GTGCCGCTTCGCTACGTATATACATACGTCGAGCCTCGAAAACGGCGTAGCGAAGCGGCATTTCGGTAGTGAATAACAGTCCGGTGGACTGTTAGAGCTGAAATGTGACCGAGCCTCAGCGAGAAGAAAAAGTCCATAAAACCAAAGAAATCCGTAGGATTTCGGCATTACCTTACCCGATTTATCTCTGTTCGCTAATTTGACAGTTTTTTTAAACCTTTTCGGACTTTTTCGGTATCGCCAAATATGACAGCCCAAAATCTGTTAAGCTAAAACGGTATTCTTCTCACAGAACGCCTTGATATTCGAGGGGTTGGAAACCTTCTCAAATTCATTGCCTCTGATAATTACCAGCGTGGGAGCTTCCTTTACACCGTAGGTCTTGGAAAGCTCGGCATTTTCCTCTGCAAGCAGGGTGTCATACATAATGCCCGCTTGGTCAAGGAACATCTTTGCCATACGGCACTTGGGACAGGTCTTGGTGGTGAAGAGAATCAGGCGGTCGGGAGCAGCCTCGCATACCTCCTCCTCATAAGGAAGCATATCGCCCTCGGGAATGATAGGCTGCTTTGATGTCAGCTTGGACTTTGCATACACAACTCTGTCCTTGTATTCCTGGCTCTTACCGTCGTTCCAGTTCTGAACGGGACGGTAGTAGCCTGTGATACGGCTGTAAACCTCGGTCTTCTCACCGCACTCGGGACAGGTAAAGTGCTCGCCTGCGATGTAGCCGTGGTTCTTACAAACGGTATAGGTGGGAGATATGGAATAATAAGGCAGTCTGTAATTCGACGCGATAGTGCGAACGAGGTTAGCTGCGCTCTTCCAGGAAGGAAGCTTCTCGCCAAGGTATGCGTGGAATACGGTGCCCGATGTGTAAAGAGTATGGAGCTCGTCCTGCATATCAAGAGCCTCGAAGATATCGTCGGTGTAGCCAACGGGAAGGTGGCTGGAGTTGGTGTAGTAAGGAACGTTGCCCTGTGTCTTATCGGATGCTGTGATAATGTCGGGATAGAACTTTCTGTCATGCTTTGCAAGACGGTAAGAGGTGGACTCTGCAGGAGTTGCCTCGAGGTTGTATAGGTCGCCGTACTTCTCCTGATAGTCGGAGAGGCGCTCACGCATGTGGTTAAGCACGTTCTTGGTGAACTCACGTGTCTCGGGGTGAGTCATATCCTTCTTAATCCATTTTGCATTAAGGCCTGCCTCGTTCATACCAACGAGACCAATGGTGGAGAAGTGGTTTGCGAAGCTGCCGAGATAACGCTTTGTATAGGGATAAAGTCCCTCGCCCATAAGCTTGGTAATAATCTCACGCTTGATTTTCAGCGAGCGAGCCGAAAGGTCAAGGAGGTGGTCAAGACGCTTGTAGAAGTCCTCCTCGCTCTCTGCAAGGTAGGCAATTCTGGGCATATTAATGGTTACAACACCGATAGAGCCTGTGGACTCACCCGAGCCGAAGAAGCCGCCCGACTTCTTACGAAGCTCACGGAGGTCAAGACGGAGTCTGCAGCACATGGAACGCACGTCAGAGGGCTCCATATCGGAGTTAATGTAGTTAGAGAAATAGGGTGTGCCGTACTTCGCAGTCATCTCGAAGAGAAGCTTGTTGTTCTCGGTCTCCGACCAGTCGAAGTCACGGGTGATGGAATAGGTAGGAATAGGATACTGGAAGCCGCGGCCGTTAACGTCGCCCTCAATCATCGTCTCGATGAAGGCCTTGTTAATCATATCCATTTCCTTTTTGCAGTCCTTGTACTTGAAGTCCATTTCCTTACCGCCCACAATTGCGGGAAGCTCGGCAAGGTCGGCAGGAACGGTCCAGTCAAGAGTTATATTCGAGAAGGGCGCCTGAGTACCCCAGCGAGAAGGAATATTCACGCCGTAGATGAAGGACTCAATGCACTTCTTAGTCTGCTCGTAGGTGAGGTTGTCCGCCTTTACGAAAGGCGCAAGGTATGTATCGAAGGATGAGAAGGCCTGCGCGCCTGCCCATTCGTTCTGCATAATGCCGAGGAAGTTAACCATCTGATTGCACAGGGATGAAAGATGCTTTGCAGGAGCAGAGGTAATCTTACCGCCAACGCCGCCAAGTCCCTCCTGAATAAGCTGCTTCAAGGACCAGCCTGCGCAATATCCCGTAAGCATAGAGAGGTCGTGAATATGGATATCTGCGTTTCTGTGTGCATTTGCAATCTCGTCGTCATAAACCTCGCTGAGCCAGTAGTTAGCGGTGATTGCGCCCGAGTTGTTGAGGATAAGTCCGCCTACAGAATATGTAACGGTGGAGTTCTCCTTAACGCGCCAGTCGGCAATTTTAACGTAGTTGTCAACGGTGGTCTTGTAGTCAAGCACGGTGGGGCGCATCTCACGGGGCTTCCCTCTCTGGCGGCGGTAAAGGATATATGCCTTCGCCACGTCGTCGTATCCTGCCTGAATAAGCACGGACTCAACGCTGTCCTGAATATCCTCAACCGTTACGTGACCGTCCTTTATCTTGGGCTCAAAGTCCGCAGTTACCTTAAGCGCAAGGAAATCTATGATATTAGGAGTGTAATTTCTCTCCTGAGCATCAAACGCAAGCGAGATGGCGTCGCTGATTTTCTGTACGTTGAATTCAACGATTTTGCCGTCTCTTTTTAATACTGTAAACATCTTTTCTCCCTTTCTTTTTTAGTTTTTTTGTTATTTTGGTGTGCCCTATTATAATACCACAAAGCACCCCCTCTTGTCAATGAAAAAACACAAAATCTGCTACCTTTTTACAATTTTCGTCACAATATATAGTTGCTATTTTTTACCTAAAAAACAAAAAACCGCCAAAGTCCCAGATTTTTCAAGGGGTTTTGACGGTTTAATCTTTGTTTTTTTACAATTGTCTTTCAGTCCGATTTTGTGCAACTTTCACATTAAAGGCGCAACTCGGCATTTGGGATATATTTTCGGAGTGTTTTAAGCAGCTCGCTCCGCTCGGCTTCGGTGTAGGCGCTGAAGCCGCCAAGGAGCAAATCGCCCTCGTCGCGATAGGACTGTAAGTAGAATTTTTCATCCCCCGAGAGCCACTTTCCAATGGCCTCAATATCGCCCTCAGAGTGCAATTCACGGCAAAGCGTGGTGCGAAATTCAAAGTCTACCCTGCCCTGCATCAGAATTTTTGCCGACTCACGAACAGACTCTATCAATTTCGAATTCTGAATTCCGAATTCCGAATTAAAACCTACGGTTTTTCCATAATTTTCGGGCGAATTCTTAATATCCATCGCCACGTAGTCGAGGAGATTCTCGTCAATAAGGCTACGAAGCACTTCGGGGCGAGAGCCGTTGGTATCAAGCTTCACCGAAAATCCCTTTTCCTTGATTTTTCGCACAAAGTCGGCAAGACTTGGCGTCAAAGTCGGCTCGCCGCCGCTTATACACACGCCCTCAAGCCTACCTACACGGCTGTCAAGAAAGGCAAAGAACTCATCATCGCTCATAAGCTCCGAAATTTCACTCGGAACAACCAAAGAGCCGTTGTGACAGAACGGACAGCGGAAATTACATCCGCCAAGGAACACCGTACAGGCAATTTTGCCGGGATAATCAAGCAGCGTCAGCCTCTGCAAGCCCGATATCATATTTTCCGCCTCCTCTCACAGCCCGTTTTGAGCTTAAATTTATTGTTACTTTTATTATACACCAAGACGGAAAAATTTTCAAGAGTTTTCTTAATTTTCTCTATTTTTGTGCCATTTTGACAACCAGCAGTTAGCAAAACAAAAAGCGACCCGAAAATTCAGGCCGCTTTTTGTTGCTTTAATTTTTAGACAATTAAGCTTATTCTTTCTCCATATCCTCGTTTGTTCCGGGGATCATTTCGTTGTAGTCATCCGAACCGCCCGCAGGATTTTCGTGAGCGGTGAATACGAACTCACCCTGGTCAACGGTTGCTGCGAACTCATAGTATTCGGGAGTAAACTCACCCTGGGCAACGTAGATACGCATAGGATCCAGGTTGTTAATGATAGTGAACTGTTTATCAATAACGTTACCATATTCATCATAGGTGTATTCGTAGGTTCCGTCAACAGATATGCTTGCTACGATAGTAACGCCGAGCTCTGCATCATAGTATGCGATACGATAATTACTGGGGCTCTCAATGTTACCCTCTGCATATGTCATGAATGCATTATAGATTTCCCAAGCCTTTGCATCATACAGGTCGTAATTCTCAACAATAGTGAATACGAAGTCGTCCTCTGCGGGAACGTCGGTAGCGTTATCATAGTCGATAGCGCCTGTAATCTCCATATCGGTCACACCGTCGGTAGCTATCTTAGCGTAAACTACGCCGTTGCCCTCTGCATCATTCTTGATATATGCATCAATGGTGCCATGATCATCAGGATCATGAAGGTCAAAGTCGATAACAACCACCTCAGCGTTAGCCTTGGTCATATCTGCGAAATTAAACTTAGCGGATACTTCTACAGTTGTTTCATTATCCACAACCTTGAGAGCAACGTCAAGAGAATTTACCGCCTCAGCCTCAGCGTCAAAGTCGATTGTAGCAGATGCGTCGATGGTCCGGTATTCGGTATTGTAATCAAAATCAATCTTAACGTTTGTCTCGTTAAGGTCAATTACTGCGTACACGCTGTTTTCGTCCTGAACAAGACCTGCTGCAACTCTGTCAAGGCCCTTAAGGTCTGCGGTAAGGAGAGCCTCAA
>JAZQWA010000082.1:0-4643 GCA_045632065.1 Eubacteriales bacterium
GTGAAGGACACACCGTAGCCGAGGAAGGAGAATTTTTCTTTTCCACCCCCTCTACGTAGAGGGGGAGAAAAAAGAAAAATCTTAACAAAATCACAAGTTTTTGACACTTGGACTCTGTTAAGATAGATTATAAACTATTCATGTCACAATAAAATTAAAAAGGCTATTGACAATTTTCGCTTTATATATTATAATAGTTTAGTTAAAATATTTTTGCACGAGGGTGGGGAAATGAAAGATAAAATTTCACTTGCAGGTGACCTTGGCAGCGGCAAGAGTACAGTTTCAGATATTCTTATATCTCGTCTTGGCGCAGAGTACTATTCTACCGGCGCAATTGTTCGCTCCATTGCTGAAAAGCGCGGAATGACGGTAACCGAACTGAATATTTATATGGAAACTCATCCCGAGATTGATCACGAAATTGACAATGGCATAGCTGCGCTTTCCGATGTGGACAAGCTTCTTATTATTGACTCCCGTATGGCTTGGCATTTCACCAAAGGCACTTTCAAGGTGTATCTCTCGTCTGATATAGAGACAAGCTCGCTTCGCATTATGCGCGCAAACAGAGCCTGCGAGCATTGCCAGACCCTTGAAGAAACTATGGTCAGCACTCGCGCCCGTCGCGAGAGTGAGAGAAAGAGATATATGGACCAGTACGGAGTTGACATCAAGGACCTTTCCAACTATTCATTGATAGTGGACACCACCAACGCCACTCCCGACGAGGTTGCGGATTGTATCATCAATTCTCTTGGTGAGTGGAGAGAGGACAAGGACTTCACCCGAGCTTACATAACTCCTGTAAGACTTAATTATCCCGAGATGGAGCTTGACGGTGACGTAATGTCACCTCTGCTTGACAAAATTGCTCGCGGAGAGCAGATTCCCGAAATTACCGTGTGCGAGCGCGACGGTGAGTTTTATCTTGTTAGCGGCTTTGAGTCGGCTATGGCGTATGCGCTTAGCTTCTCAACCTTTATTCCCGCAAGGCTTGTTAAGGACTTGCCCGATGGCGAATACGTAAAAATGAAAAATTCCCTTTAATTGAAAGGTATTATAAATGCTTACTTTAAAGAAAAAAACAGCAGGATATATCTCCGAAGCAATTGAAAAGAGCTTCGGTGAAGGTCTGCTTACTGAAGACGAAATATTTAATATGCTTGAATATCCGCCCGACAAAACCATGGGTGATATTGCGCTTCCTTGCTTCCGTCTTTCCAAGGCTCTGCGCCGTTCTCCCGTGCAGATTGCCGAGACTGTCGCAGGTAGCATTACTGAGGCAGAGTTTGCCTCTGTTAGTGCAGTTAACGGATATCTTAACTTCAAAATCGATGGCACAGCCTTTGGCAAGAGAGTAATAAACGATGTTCTCACACTTGGTGACAATTACGGCTCTCCTAACAACGGAGAGGGGAAAACCGTAGTCCTCGACTATTCCTCTCCCAACGTTGCAAAGCCCTTCCATATCGGCCACCTCGGCACAACCGTTATCGGCCACTCCTTGAAGCTTCTTCACGAGTTTGCAGGATATAAGTGTATTGGTATCAACTATCTTGGCGACTGGGGCACACAGTTCGGTAAGCTTATCGTGGCTTACAAGAATTGGGGCGACAAGGCTACCATAGAGCAGGGCGGAGTTGACGAGCTTGTAAAGCTTTATGTTAAAATCAATAATGCTATCAAGGACGAAGAGGACTCAAACGAGGAGAAGAAATCTCCTCTCGCAGACGCCTCTCGTGCAGAGTTCAAAAAGCTTGAAATGGGTGACGAGGAGAACCTTGCGCTCTGGCGTTGGTTTGTAGACGTCAGCCTTGAGGAATATCAGAAGACCTATAAGCTTCTCGGCATAGAGTTCGACTCCTACAAGGGCGAGTCGTTCTACACCGACAAGATGCCTGCGCAGGTAGAGAAGCTTCGTAATATGGGACTTCTTGAGATTGACGACGGCGCGTCTATCGTTAACCTCGACCAGTGGAATATGCCCGTCTGCCTCATTTTAAAGCGCGATGGCTCGACTTTATATCCCACACGTGATATTGCGGCAGCAGTTTACCGTAAGAACGAATATAACTTCGATAAAGCAATTTACGTTACCAGCGCAGCTCAGTCGCTTCACTTTGCTCAGTGGTTCAAGGTCGTTGAGCTTATGGGCTACGATTGGTATAACGGACTCGTTCACGTACCCTACGGTACAGTGAGCATCAACGGCGCAAAGCTTGCTACAAGAACGGGTAACGTTATCCTTCTTAAAGATCTCTTCGCAGAGGCAATTGCAAGAGTTAAGGAAATTGCTAAGGAAAAGAACCCCGACGATGCAGAGTGCCAGGCAATCGCAGAGAAGGTTGGCGTAGGCGCAATCGTGTTCTACTATCTTTCCAACAACCGTATGCGTGACATCAACTTTATGATGGAGGACGCTCTTTCCTTTGACGGCAACACAGGCCCCTATGCGCAGTATACCTACGCGCGTACCTGCTCTGTGCTTGAAAAGGCAGGCAGTGCAGGTGAAATGACCGATGCAGCTCTTTCCGATGTTGAGGTTGAGCTTGCAAAGACACTTGCTGTGTTCCCCGAGAAAATCAACTCTGCAATAGCAGATTACGAGCCCTCGGTTGTAACAAGATTCATTCTTGACCTTTGCGCAAGCTTCAATAGATTCTACCACGAGTGCAGTATTGTAAACTGCGATGACGAGGCTCTTCGTAGCAGCCGTATTGCTCTTACAAAAGCCACTAATCAGGTTCTTAAAACAGCCTTGCATCTCATTTGTATGCAGACCCCCGAAAAGATTTAAATTAGGAGAAAATATATGTCAGGACATTCTAAATGGAATAATATTAAGCACAAGAAGGAGAAGGCAGACGCTGCCAAGGCTAAAATCTTCACCAAAATAGGTAAGGAAATGGCTGTTGCAATCAAGGCAGGCGGTCCCGACCCTAACAACAATTCCAAGCTTCGCGACCTTATTGCAAAGGCAAAGGCAAACAACGTTCCTAACGATAACATTCAGCGTACAATTAAGAAGTTCACCGATAACAGCGACATCAATTTCGAGGAAATCGTTTACGAGGGCTATGGACCCTCTGGTGTTGCAATTATCGTTGAGACCTCTACCGATAATCGTAATCGTACCGCAGGTAACGTTCGTGCCGCATTCTCCAAGTACGGTGGAAACCTTGGTCAGAACGGCTGCGTAGGCTATCTCTTCGAGGAGAAGGGTGTAATCAGCATCGTTGACGAGGATGAGGAAATTGATGAGGATAAGATGATGGAGGATGCTCTTGAATGTGGAGCAGAGGACATCAAGTCGGACGAGGGTGAGTACACAATCTATACCGACCCCGCTGACCTTGATGCAGTTCGTGATGCAATCATTGCTCTCGGCTACCACATCAACACTGCCGACCTTGCAAAGGTACCCTCAACCTACGTTGAGCTTACAAGCGAAGAAGACATCGCCAATATGGAGAAGATGCTTGATAAGTTTGATGAGGATGATGATGTAAACGCCGTATATCACAACTGGGACATGTAATTTTTTGCGAATCGCTACAGAGTTTTTCGTCTTGCCGTAGGTAACTACGGCTGGCGACGGAAAAATCCTTGCGCTTCATCAAAAAAACGGTAAATTTTGGCTAATACCGACGACTGCTCCCAACTCGACGTAGGTAACTACGCCTTCGGTCGCAAACAACGCTTCTTCCTAAAAATCCACTCGCAAAAAGAGTTATATATTTTAACAACAAAAGACACAGAACGCCATTTTTGCCGTTCTGTGTCTTTTATTTTTCTTTTTTTCTTTACCAATTCGTATTCGGGATTTTTTAAAAGGATTCCGTCAACTGTTACAACGATTTCAACGGCATCTGAAAGCTCGAATCTTTCTCGTAATTCTTTTGGAATAACTATTCTGCCGAGTTTATCAAAGCCTTTAATAATTCCCACTTTCTGCATGTTTTCCATTTTTTTATCCTTTCACAGATAAAAATATCAAAATTCTCATCTTTAGCATAATTATAGCAAAAAAATATGTTAAAGTCAAGTAAATTCTTAACATTAACACAAAAAATGGAGAAAATATGAAAATATACGACTTTAACGGTAAGAAAAACATTTGTGGTCCAAGAGTTAAACAAGCGAGAAAAAGGCTTAAACTTTCCCAAGATGACCTTGCAGCCAGACTCCAGGTTTCAGGGGTAGTAATTGAAAGAAACAGTATAAGCAGAATTGAAAGTGGAACACGTTTTGTAGCAGATTATGAGCTTCTCGCACTTTCTAACATTCTCGGGGTTACACCTCAATATCTTTTAGGAATTGAATAAAAAAAGACACAGAACGTCATTTTTGCCGTTCTGTGTCTTTTAATTTCGAATTTCGAATTCCAAATTTAAAATGTCAACTTTAAATTTTATTTCTCTCTTTACATTAAAAACGTTTTATGGTACAATCTATAATAGAAAGATATACAAAAATGAAAGGAGAGCACTATGTTAGAGGGAAAATTCAAGCTGAAAAGTGATTTTTTGCCCACAGGCGACCAGCCCGAAGCCATAAAGGCGCTGACTGACGGCATTTTGGCAGGCGAGCGAGCGCAGACTCTCCTTGGCGTTACAGGCTCGGGTAAAACCTTTACTATG
>JAZQWA010000083.1:0-4760 GCA_045632065.1 Eubacteriales bacterium
TTTCCAATCAGGGGAATATGTTTAAAAAGATTTTTGGTGTTGCTTTTCAGTCTGCGGTATCCTCTTGAAACTCTCACCTCGGACAAATATGAGGCAAACGAGCCCTTATTTTTGGAAATAGACATGCCGTTTTCATTGATAATGATAATCAACGGCAAATCAGCCTTACAATTATTGAGCGCCTCGTGAATCATTCCGCCGGTAAAGGCTCCGTCGCCTGTAACGCAAACGGTATGGGATTTTTTTCCCGACAGCAAATCAGCCTCGGCAAAGCCAAGCGCCGCGGAAATAGAGGTAGACGAGTGACCTGCGCCAAATGCATCATGATTACTTTCACGCCTTGAAGTAAATCCAGAAAGTCCGCCTGGGATTCGGAGATTTTTAAAATCATCCTTTCTTCCGGTAATGATTTTGTGAACGTAAGACTGATGTCCCACGTCAAAAATTATATGGTCATCGGGCGAATTAAAAACGGTGTGTATTGCAAGCGTCATTTCAACAACACCAAGATTAGATGCAAGATGTCCGCCATTTTTGCTAACGTTTTCTATGATAAACTGTCTGATTTCTGAAGAAAGCCCCGAGATATCCGTTTTATTAAGTTTTTTCAAGTCCAACGGACTGTTGATTCTATCCAAAAACGGATAATTCATACTGCTATCCCTTCAAATTTAATTTCTTACAGGTGATTTACCAATAATATTCTTGTAGGCTCGATAAAATGCTGAATAATCTCCGTATCCAACCTTATATGCCACCACAGAAGCCGTTTCACCGGCATCTATAAGCTGCTTGGCATATAAAATACGCTTACGATTGATATAAGAGTGTACAGATGTGCCACTGTACTTTTTAAATGCCCTGCATAGATAATATTTGCTGACGAAAAATCGTCCGGCAAGCTTATCAAGACTGATATTCTTGTCAATATTTCTGTTCAAATATCTTGCCACACGCGCTCCAAGCTCATCCTGGTTATACTCTGTGGGTTCTCCGCTTGATATGGACAGCAAGGATACCGCCTCGCAAAGCAACGCATTAAGATATACGTCTCTTACATCAACATCAATATTTTCGACAAGCTCAAGCTTTTCAAAAACAGAAATAACAAGCTCAGGCACGGCAAAAGAGGTATATAACTTGCTATGCTCATCCTCCGAAAGCATTTCGCACAGAAGCTTATCTGCCTGCTCGACCAGCTCTCCTTGAGAAAAACGAATTGCAACTCCCGAAAGGCAGTCACGCTCGCAACCAACAAGTGTATAAGAAAACGGTTTAATCACCAGTGCCGTATGCTCGCGCGCCTTATACTCTATGCCCTCAACAATATATTTGCCGCACCCGTGAGTAAAATACACAATTTGGTATTTATCACTACAACCTAAATCGCATAAAGCATCCTGCGTATTTATGGTAAAGCTTGATACCGAAATTTTATTATCTGATATACAATTATTTTCCAACACAGAACGCCTCCTTTGCATAGATAATTTCTCATAATATTTTAACATATTATAGCAAGATTTGCAAGGGTTTTAAAAATATTTTAAATAAAAAGAAAGCGGTTAATAAAAAAGCAGACCTAGAACATATATGTTCTAGGTCTGCCACGTTTTATGTTGCGTTTTATAGATGTTATCCAACAAATCCTACGTTAACAATAGTTTCAAGTATCGAAAGATAATTCCCAACTACAAATACGTCATCAGGATTCAAAGGAGTTTGATCTCTATATCCCCTACCGTAATTTCCGGTACCGATGTACTCTACGTTACTTCCAATGGTCACGCTTTTAAGTTTTGTAGGATAGAAAACATTTCCTCCATCACCAAAAGCATTATAAGCAATTTCCACGGTATCTGTAGGAATGGTATAAGATGTCATAAGCGATGCATTGGGAAATTTAATCAAGGTGTAAAGAGATTTTGTGAACAATACCCCGTTCTGCGCCGTGAAATAAGGATTATCTTCATCTACTATAAACTCTCTGATATTGATACAAGTGTCAAATGTGCTATCCCAGATAAAGCACACCGTCTTGGGAATAGAAATAGAGGTAACGTTGATTGATTTGTAAGGATTGGTATAGTAGAAAATTACAGAACCCGCCTTAAATACTCTGTACTCCTCAGCATAGGCTCCAATGGAGTTAACCGTATATGTATCGCCATTGTATGTAATAGTCTCCGGAATAACCACATCGCCTTCTGCCTCAATTTTTGTCAAGCAAACTGTATAATATCCGTTTATAACTTAGCTCAATCCGTCGATTTCGATAATGTTATTACGAAGAATTTCACCCTCAAAATAATACTCATACTCCGATCGCTCAGGAAGCTCGTAGAAGAAGTTTATACCTGTATCAGCGGGTGCGCTCGGGAAATGATCATCTTCAAATCCGTGTGGCGCTGCGCTTGTCGAACCATCAAACCAGTTAACGTTCTGATCATCAGTAACGCAGAAATATCTGTGAGTAACGCCTGTTGTTCGTTCAGGAGTATCATCCCAGGTCAAATCATACCAATACCACTCGCTATCAAGGCAAACAAGGTTCCATGCATGCGCTTCACCCGCATAACCGGTTACATAAATATTCTCTATACCGCAATAATTAAGAAGAAGCTGGAATGCTTTAGCGTAGGATTCGCAAACGCCAAGACCATCGACCAGAACTCCTAAAATATTGTGTGCAGAAGTATCATCAGAAGGTGTAACACCGTCTGCCTCATAAGCATAGTTTGCCTCCTTAATAATCATATCATGGAAGCCGAGAGTTATAAGATATTCCTCACTCTCGCCATTCAGCGCAGTTACGAACTCGCTTACAACACTATACACCTCATTATTATACTCTTCTCTTGCATGGCCGTCCTTGTACTCCTCGTCAACAAGAAGAGTGATATATCTGTCTGTGCGTGTAATTTCTCCTTTTATCCAATAGTAGAGCGGATGATCTGCGCGGTATGCAACCCATACTGCAGTAGCTTCTTCTACATCGAGTCCATTATCATCAAAATACAATTCTGCCACATAATAATATGTCTTTCCGCCGTTTTGCTTAATTTTAGCATCATCTAAGCCTACGTGGAATTCATCAGCAACTGCATCAATTTCATTGTAATATGCTTGAAGTGCGGCACCGTTAGGAAGTGTTGCAAGGTACTCGTATGCATAATTTCCGTCATATCGTTCAGCGCTTGAGAAGTCACCTGAGAAGATCGTCAGCTGTTTAATAATTACCGCTCCACATACCGAACAATGAGAACCTTGAGTTTTACCGGGAGTTGTTTCTGTGGGCTCAACAGCAGGGTCAATTACCTCGGTGTGCCCCAATGCAGCAATTGTTTTGCAGCCTTCAATTATTTCATCACATTCTTCACAACGTACACCTGCTTCGTAGCCATCGTCTGAGCATGTAGGCTCTTCCCTTTCAACGTCCACAGGTGCATGTGGGAGTTTTTCTGTTTTTCGAGTTTCCTCTTCGAAGCAAATAGTGCAATATCTTGACTCTATTCCCTCTTCCGAGCACGTCGCTTCTTCATCTTCACTCCACTCTGTAAATTCACATACATGTCCGTCCGTCGCTAAATCAAGAATCGCATCACAACCAAACATAAACGAACATGCAAATAGGATAAGTAATAAAACCGCTATTTTTTTCATAGCTTTTATTCCTCTCGTTTTTATTTAATTATATCATAACATATTTTATTTGTCAAACAAATAATGTGTAGAACCGCACGATTTAAAAATAAAAAAATGCACACATTAAAGCAATTGTAAAAAACACATTTCAAATTTTCATTCTTTTAATTTATTATAGCATTGCGTAGTAAAAAGTCAATATAATAAAGCAAAAAAGCACCTACCGAAGTAAGTGCTTCATTTAGATCCCTGAATTACATTCTTGAATCCAGTGACTCGTGCATACCGCCGCAGGTGGTATCTCGCCAAGCGAGGAAGTGTAATATGCAATCAGTACAATAAGCGTAATTAGTACAAATATTATCCCGAGCGGCGAATTCACAGTCAGTTTGCGTAGCGAACAATGACTGTTAAGCTGATGTCACTGTGTTTTCGAGCCCTACATGCCAAGTAAAAGAAAAAGAACCTTGTACAAGACAAGGCTCTTATGGCTCCCCGAACTGGGAGAGCAAGAAGAAAATAATTGATTATTATTTTCTTCGAAGCGATGTCTCGCGTTGCGAGCAGAACGAGCAAGAGATTTCTTGCGACGTTATGCGACACATAAGCAGACGGGCTGCGTAGCAGAAACCAGTGACTCATGGTAACAGTCTGTTCGCGCAGCGAACAATGACTATTAAGCTGATGTCACTATACGTTCGAGCCCATCAGACAAAACAAAAAAGCACCTACCGAAGTAAGTGCTTCATTTGGCTCCCCGAACTGGGCTCGAACCAGTGACATCATGATTAACAGTCATGCGCTCTACCGACTGAGCTATCGAGGAATAAAATGGTGCACCTTCAGGGATTCGAACCCGGGAGCCACTGATTAAGAGTCAGTTGCCCTACCAACTGAGCTAAAGGTGCACATCGGTATATTATTTTCTGGGAAATGCCCATTAAAAACCGAACAAGAAAGAAGAAACGAAGCTCAATGAAATGTGCTGCTTGTTTCTGTTGCAAAACAACAGTTCAAGCCCTCGGTCAATTAGTATCGTTCAGCTGAACACATTACTGTGCTTACACCTACGACCTATCAAACTCGTAGTCTACAAGTGACCTTACTCATTTTAA
>JAZQWA010000084.1:0-1946 GCA_045632065.1 Eubacteriales bacterium
TATCTAATAATTTATCTGTTGATTTTTCGATTAAGGAGGCTAAACTTATGATGCGGTTTTTCAGATCTATACTTTCAATCTGTCTTGTTATCTGCTTGATTATCGGCTTCTTGTTCTTATGGTTTGCCACATATAATTGCAATCCATGTGGAAAAGAATGGTATAACAATACCGCTCGTCCGAGCATTGCCTATCCGTTCCGCGAGCAATACGATGGATCTTATTCCATAACGATAGATCGTGACGGAAACGTTTTGGTGATAATTGACGGCGAGGAGATTAAGGGTAAGGTCTCTATCGAAAAGGAGAATAGAATACTAAATTCTACGACGAGTTTAACCTTTGAATTCGAAAATGGAAAAACAGCAGAGGGCTATTGCCGTTGGGACAATGATGGACGATCTATGGGCATCAAATATGAGTCCCAATGGTATCATTTTAGTAATAAAAGCGGTATGACCAAAGCAGAGGCTGATGAGTATAGAGCAGGGCTTATTTCATTTATGCGTGGTATCTATGATGGCGAGGACTTCCCGACCAAGGATGAAATTTTAGATAGCAGCATACTTAAGGAATATACACACTTCAGTCAGATAGATCCCGGTCACGGCGGTCCTATAAGATATTACGTTCTTGAGAAGGCAACCGTTGAGAGCATTGATCTTGATGGTCACACCGTTACCTTGAACATTAACGGAGAAACCGAACAGTGCAAATTCGATGATAATCACTTTTATGTTGCTTGTATAGGTGACGGTGATTTCAGTAAGTTGACTGTTGATGATTCTCTCGTTGGCGAATGCCTTGTAGTCAGAGAATATTCTACGATACGCGACATTTACTTTTTTGACAATGAGTGATTAAATAAAAAGCGAAGATTCCACAAAAAGGAATCTTCGCTTTTTTGTTTGTTTTGGGTGAATGAATTAGATCTTTTTGTGGCTTGAACTGATTACTTTTTCTTTACAGGCAACCAGATCTCGCCCTGCTCCATTGAGAGGTAGACCTCAAGGCTACAGTTGGCAGAAAGCTCATATTCGCCATTATTGGGAACCCACTCGCTCCACACCCATGTGTTAACAGTTTGGAGTGCCTCGGGACACTGACCACTCCAAGGGAAAACTGCCCATGTTGCCGCATCAATAGTTTTTGTAACACAGCCGTCGGGAATATCCTTCCATGGCAGATACATATCGGCAATATAATAGTCAAAGCTGCCCGAGCATTCGTCCGCACATACACCGAACATACCTTCAATTGTATTATTTTCCTTTGCAAATATTTCATCCCAGAACATCGGGACGTCTGTGTAGGAGGTTTCACCGTTAAATCTTTTGCAGTATCCTACAACTGTAAACTGTGCTTTTTCAACGATTCTGTAATCCATAGTGTTACACCTCGTTCATGTATTTTTTATCCAGTATCCAATTCCCCAAGACTCAAAACTCCATCTTTCATCATAGGGATTGCACTCATAGTCTATGTAATAAATCAGGCCGTCCTGCACAACAAAATTGGTGGGGTAGTAGTCGATATTAATACCGATCTTTTTTGCTTTTTCCGACATTTCCCGAGCCTGACCGATAATATCCTCCGAAAGTGGGCCTTGATTTACAAGCTCCATTACAGTCGGTCCGTCGATATATTCCTTAACGATCCTCTCGTTCGGTATATCAATATCAAGCATTTTCGGTATTCTTATTCCTGTGTCTAAAAGTCTGCCGTAGTCAAATCGCTCTGCCTCGATCTTGTTGCCGAAGCTGTAGTAATCGCAGGGCTCGTGGTGGATCTGCTTTACAACAATGTCTTTTCCGTCAGCCCGAGCGAGATATGAATATCCTCCCTTGCCTTTGCCGAGCAACTTTATTATCTTATATTCTTTATCGTTAACTTTGAGGATCTTAGGCATAAGCATTTTCCTTTTTTGTTTTATTGTAGCACACTTT
>JAZQWA010000085.1:0-3363 GCA_045632065.1 Eubacteriales bacterium
GAATCGGCTGCAAAGCGTGACGCTGACAGAGATATTGAAAAGGCTATGAAAAATAGGTATTAAAAAAATGCCCTTCGAAAAGGGCATTTTTTTATAGCTCAATATGCTCGGGAAATGCTTCTTTTCGCATAATCCCCCACATCTTATCAATATATGAAAGTGTATAGAAGCTCTCAAAATAGTGATAATAAAAGGCGCCTTTAAGAGTCATTTTATAGCTACCGTGATCCTCCGTTATGAAGCCAAGCAGCTTTGCAATAAAAATCTCGAAGCCGTATACTCTTTTAAGTGGCTTTCCGAAGAATTCTTCAAAATCGGCGGCTCTTACCTTCGTGCTGTATGCAGTCCAGAACAACCAATAGACCATTCTCTGCTTCTTGACAAATCTTGTTGTAACCGAAGTGGCAAGACTGCCTGAATTGATCCTTTCACAATAAGACTTGACGTCAAAGGTGTTGATTTTAAACTGATCTCTGAAAAGGCTGGTGGCAGAGCAACCGAAACCGATAAAATTATCCCTTGTCATCGAAGAATAGCTAGCCTCAGCCTCGCTGGAAAACGTCCAGATAGAGCATCTCGTATAGCCTTTACCAAGACAATAATTAGTGATATCGTCTAAAAGCTTACGCTTCTCTACCTTAGGCATTGCTTTGACCTTATTTGGGGTGAAGGTGAAGTCTATAAAGGGGTATATTGCAACGTGATTTGCACCGATAGAAAACGCCTCATCCACGTCCGCCTTTAAATCCTCAAAGCTTTGTCCGGGCAAAGCAAAAATAAAGTCCATTGACACCGTTTCAAATGGCACGCTTTCAAGTGCTTTTGCTATTTCTAATGCTTTTATACTGTTTCTGCCTAATATTTTTTGGTATTTATCGGAAAAGGATTGAATTCCAATGCTTATTTTAGTAATTCCGGCTTCCTTTAGTGATTTTAGTACATCAACTCTTACGTTATCGGGATGAAGCTCTATTCCAATCCCCTCGGTTATTACAAAATGCTCATTTATAGCATCAATAATATCTTTAATACGATTTAAAGCAAGGGCGGGTGTTCCACCTCCAAAATATAGGCTGGTAACCTCTTTTCTTCCCTTGCCTTGACCTCCTACGAGGTGAATCTCCTTTATCAGCGAATCTATGTATTTATTGCAGAGATTTTCTTCATATTTCACCTTACAATAAGGGCAAAAATTGCATACACTTTTGCAAAAGGGGATGTGAACGTATAAACCAAGATTGTCGCACTCAAAAAAAGGAAGAGCCTGATCATATTCATTTTTAAAAACAAACGGCTTGAAGCTTCCTGTAAGACAGGTTCTCACTAAGCTTGTAATAATGCTCATTTTCTTCTCCTAAACGTACTTTAAATAGGTGAAAAGCATTTCAAAAATTATCTTAAGATTTCCCCTGAATAAAAGGGTGTATTCAGCAACGAAGAAATATCCGCACTGCTCGCAAAGTCCCGGAACATCTATACAACGGCCACAGGTAGACAGCCTTCCGTTTTCCATAACTACACATTGATGACAGGGTGTTGGAAAGCTGTTGTTGATAAGATGCGGAAAGGCGCTTTTTAGGTTGAATACGGGCGCGCCCTCTTTCATCATTTCAACAATATCGTCACAGCATTTTTTCTTTTCATCCCTGCAAAGCATAAGCTCCTTGGTATCCGGATAAGGTGTATGGAAATTAAAAGAGACGGCTCTTACATTTTTCTTGTCCTTTGCAACGCGGCAGACGTCCTTTACACAATCCTTATTAATTTGATTTATTGCCATATAAAGACAAATGTTATCCTTTGTCGCACGATCGATATTCTTCATAATAACATCGTAGGTATCACCGCGAATAGTGTTGTGACGTTCTCTGTCACCGTCAAGACTCAGAAGTATCAAATCAGCCTCGGGAAGATCGATGGGAAAGGTTCCGTTTGTAACAACGTTAACGATAAGAAATCCCATTTCCTTGGCTTCGATAACCAAATCTCTGAGATTGCGCTCACCGTCTCTCCAGAGGAACGTTTCACCTCCGCAGAAAAATAAAATGCGGATTCCCATATTGAAAAGCTGACGCATCTCATCTCGGATACGGTTGTATGGATGAACAACAGCCGTCAAATTATTTACAGAACAGTGCTTACAGTGTAAATTGCACTTATCCGTAAGAATAATCGTTCCGAGAATTGGATCCTTCTTTTTTAAAAGTATGGTTTTAACGCCAAACAAAGCAAGATTTAGGAAGGACGATATTTTCATAACTATCTCCCTTTTAAAAGAGTCGTTTTTAAATTTTGGGAGCCTTCAGGGCTCGAGTAGAATTTAGAATTGCAAGAACTGCAACGCCTACGTCTGCAAATACTGCAAGCCACATATTTGCAAATCCAAAAAGTCCAAGAAGCAATATAATTCCCTTTGCGCCAAGAGCAAACGCAATATTCTGCCTTGAAATATTTATCGTTTTACGAGCAATCAGAATCGCTTCGCCAATTTTTGAAAGGTTGTCGGTCATTATAACCATATCGGCTGCCTCAATGGCGCTATCCTGTCCGAGAGCGCCCATAGCAACTCCTACGTCGGCTCTGGCGAGGGCTGGAGAATCGTTTATACCGTCACCAACGTACATCGTGCTTTTTGACGAGGAAATAAGCTCCTCAAGCTTCGTATATTTTTGCTCGGGAGTAAGCGCAAAGTAAAATTCATCAGCACCAACTGCTTCCGATGCCTTTTTAACGCTGGCTTCCCTGTCACCCGACAGAATAACCGTGTGCTTAACGCCAAGCTCCTTGATTCGAGCAAAGGCGCTCTTTGCCTCTGGTTTTACGGTATCTGAAATGGTGATTACACCAATTAACGCGCCATTTTTTGAAACGTAAATTTCAGTTCCATTTGAATCCGAAAGCTCCGAGAGATTTACCAATAGCTTTTCCATTAAAGCGCGATTGCCGACGGCGCATTCGTTATCTCCTACGGTGGCTACAATTCCAAATCCCGCAATCTCTTTTGCGAATTTTGGCTTTACAACGTCTGTCGATGCATTTTTAAGGCACTCGGCAACAGGGTGAGTCGAGGCGTATTCAACAGATGCTGCAACCGACAAAAGCTCCTCTCTGCCAACTCCAAAGCATACAGTATCGCTGATTTCAAATCTACCACTTGTTATAGTTCCTGTTTTATCAAAGGCTACCGTCTCGGCAGTTGCAACCTTGGAAAAGACGTTACCGCCTTTATATAAAATTCCGCGTGAAGCGGCTCCGCCAATTCCGCCAAAGAATGCCATCGGCACAGATATAACCAGTGCGCAAGGGCAAGAAATAACAAGAAAAGTTAAGGCAGTATACAAAGACCTTGAAAAATCCATAAAT
>JAZQWA010000086.1:0-34514 GCA_045632065.1 Eubacteriales bacterium
TCCGCCTGCAAAATCTCCCATATTTTAAGTGGCCTTATGCGATTATAGCTTTCATTGTTATTCATATATTTTTGCCTCTAATATGATATAATTGTTTATTTTATTATAGCATATCCTATAGTTTTTGTAAAGTTGCTATCCCAAGAATGATGATAAATCAATCTCGAGAATTTCCGCTATGTTATCAAAATTGTAGGGATATGCATTTTTTCCACCGCAAACGAAGGCGTCCTTGCCGTTGTTATACTCTATATACAGCTCCCAACTGTAGCCGTCAAGTGTGTGAATGCCGAATCTTTTAGTATCATAGGTTTTTCGCCATTCGCCAATATGAAACGACTGCAAATACTCAATGAACTCCTCTTTATCAACGTCATAAGAGCCATCTGTATCGCCAAATGGCGCATCAGTGATTACCATTGTGCTTTTCCTATTGATTACTACTTTGTCGTCAATTTCAGCCACAACTTCGCTCCATCCTATGAAAAAGCCTTCAATCTTAAGGATAATTCTGCTGATATTCTGAATATTACTGTCAAAATCCATAGCGCGTCTTTCGGATGCTGTGGGCTCGTATTTCTCACCAAACTCCTCTAAAGCTATTTTAGCGCGCTTAAGATACTCCTGATAGCACAAAATCTTTGTTTTCTCGCTTGGAAGCATCCTCGGAATATAATTTGGATGCTCTACGGTATATTTCAGCTCTCTGATTTTTCTTTTCAATCTTGCGATGAGCTTTTTGATTTCTTCTGCGTTTTTTCCTTTTATTTCATTCTCGTAATATGTTTCCGAATCAATCATCATAGCAACTTCCTCCCTATCCAACAATTCGCCCAACAAACATAAGAACTCCTGCGATTACAATCGCAACGATAATCTTATCAATATCAAATCTCTTTTCACCTCTTTCCTCGGCCTCTGCCGCCATCATTGTCTTATAATCATTCATATTAAACATAGATTTTCTCCTTTTGCATCGTCTCTTATGGTTTCGTTTTTGAATTGTACCCACATTATACACTCTTTTTCAGCGCAAAACAATAAAAAGGTGATGTAAAAATCCATCACCTTTTTTCATTATTTATAATATTTAAAGCGTTTTTGGTTTATTCTACGTTTTTTACAAGCTCGGCTATGTCCTTACGCTTTTTGGAGCGAAGCTTATCATCGTCCTTGGGATAACCGAGAGTAATTACGAGCCTCACAGGCTCATCAAGCGAGCAAATGGAGCGGATTTTCTCATCGTCGAGCCAGCCGAGAATACAGCTGCCAATGCCCTGGGCTGCTGCCTCGGCAGTAATATATGCGGTCACAATTCCGATGTCAATAGAGCGGTAATCGTTCTTCTTAACCTTTGCGCCAAAGGCGGCAGACGCCACGTAGGGCATCTCGGAAATAACCAGAAGCACCGGTGCATCCGAGGCAAATTTATTCATACCCATGCCCTGTGTAGCCTTGGCAACCTGTTTTGCGGCTTCGCCGCGGCAAACAGTTATCTGATAGGGCTGACCGTTGCAGGCAGAGGGGGCGAGGCGGGCGGAATTAAGGATTTTTTCGAGATTTTCGGCTTCAATCTCACGCTCGGCATTGTAGCTGCGACAGGACTGTCTATTTTCTGCAATTTCGGTAAAATTCATAGTTTTTTTCCTTTTATTTAATGCTTTTTCCATCAGAAAATGCCTGGCCAACCTTCTTACCAAAGCCCCAATATGCATGGCTTACGCTGTCATAGATAATCGGCTGAAGCTTCTTTGCGTCAATTTTGCCATTCTCGTCAAGCACACACTCGTCAGCGCTGATATTCACTATCTCGCCAATGCAGATGCCGTCCTCGGTGAATTTAGCGAGTCTGCACTCTACGGTCATAGGCAATTCCTTGATAATGGGCGCATTTACAAACTCGCTTGTTTCCGCGTGGAAGCCTGCCTTTTCAAATTTATTCGGCTCGTCGTTTGCCGAAACTATGCCAACGTAATCACAGGGCGCAACGGTGCTCTCTGTGGCAAAGCTAAGGGTAAATGCCCCGTTTTTCCTGATATTTTCAGTAGTTTTATGCTCATCCGCAAGGCAAACCATCACAAGATTTGTATCATAAATTCCGCCCCACGCCGCATTCATTGCATTGGGCGCGCCATTTTCGTCATAAGTGCCAACAATAAGCACAGGCATGGGATAAAGCCAGCATTTTGCTCCGAAATTTTTACGCATAACGTATTCCTTTCAAATTGAAAAAGTTGATCGGTTTTATTATAGCAAACAAACAGCAATCTGTCAATGAAAAAAGGGCATCTCAAAATAGAGATAACCCTTTCCATATTAAAAATTGAAAATTTTCTTGTTTATTGCCAGCAATCTTATGATTACAGGAGCTAAAACAAGGTTTGTAAGAAGCTCAAAAATGAAATTGCCGCCTGCAAGGCCGATAAACATATATTCCGCAGCGCTTGCAAAGCCCAAACCTGCACCCCAAGCCGCAATAGTGTCATAGAAGAAGAGTCTGCATCCCATAAGGAATATACCGGTATTCACCACAGGGCAAATTATCGCCGCCGCTACAACCGGAAGGAATTTGATAACCTGGGATACAGCCGCATCAAGCCATCTTGCCTTAATCGCCTTTCTTTTTTCTCCAAGGCTTTTACACACAACAGATAAATACTTGTAGGTAAGACCTGCAAAAAGTCCTGCCGCAGTGCCTTTCAAAATTACGGTAACAATTGTACCGAATGGATTTACGGTGAGGAATGCCGCCGCATCACCACTAAACAGAACCGCAAGACCGAAGGCAAATCCAAGCCACGCTCCTGCCGCGCTGCCGCACACGGCTGCGCCGATTACGATGGGAACGAGTACTAACGAAATAGAAAACGGCCCAAAACGGATAAACGAGCCAAGAAGCTGCAAAACAACGACAAGCGATGTCAGAACAGCAACCAGCACCATGGTTCTTGTGGACAAAAGTCCACTCTTGTTTTTCATGTTCAATTTTCTCCTTGCTGTCGCCCGCCGTGGCGGTGCAACGCGTTTATTTAATTAACCTTTCGGATAATTATCAAAAAAATTATTTGTTGTTTTTGTAGATGATATAGAGTCCCTTTAGAACCATATCGGCATCTAATGTAATCTTATGTTTACAATTTGCCACAATTGACGCCGCCAAACCACCTGTTGCATACACGTTAATGGGTTTACCGTATTCTTCAAACATTCGGTCAATCATGCCGTCAACCATGGCAGCATTGCCGAATACCGCACCCGATTTCATACAGTCAACTGTGTTCTTGCCAATAACCGTGGCGGGCGCTTCAAGGCTTATCTGGGGCAGCTGTGCGGTGCCACGTGAGAGAGCGTTAAGTCCCATCATAACACCAGGCATAATCGAAACCCCAATAAACGCGCCCTGGTCGTTAACAACCATCATTTTCGTCGCCGTACCCATATCAACTATAAGCGAGGGAGAGCCATAGATATAATGGGCTGCCACACAGGCGCAGATTATGTCAGAGCCAACCGACGAGGGATTGTCACATCTGATATTTATTCCCGTTTTTATTCCGGGAGCAACAAATGTGGGCTCAACGCCATATATTAAATGTATAGCCTTTCTCATAACGCTGTTAAGAGCGGGAACAACCGATGAAATTATCGCCCCATGAACAGAAGCGCGATCAATTTCATAAAGAGAGAGACTGCTGAGAAGCAATCCCGAGTATTCGTCCTCGGTTTTTTTGACGTCGGTAGCGATTCTCGCCACAAAACGAAGCTCGTCGTTATAAAATCCGCCTATTGCAATGTGAGTATTGCCTATATCCAATGCTAAAATCATATTTTATATCCTCAATTTTATAAGATAAATACTTACCTTGTAATTATAACACTATTTTCTAAAAAAATCAACTATATATTTAAAGCTTTTGATTTTTCAGGCTTTTTGCGCGATTTTTGACAAATGTACTCAATGTTTACGGATCAAATATTTTTTTATAATGTTAAACCTAATTTTTACTATCTTTATTTACTATATTTATTAAGTTAATTTTGTACGATTTTAACAAACTTTTCTTATGTGGTTAATTTATGCTTGAAAATTCTGCACATAAATGATAGAATATAGTTACAAAAGATGGCGCTTAGGTATGTGTCATCAAATAAAATTAGGAGGAATCCTTTATGAACAACTTTAAGAGACTGAGCTCTTGGATTTTGATGCTCGCCCTCGTTTTGTGTTTCACTGTTGCGTTCGCTTCATGCGGCTACGTTGACGAGCCTGCTGATACACCTAATGCATGCGCTCATGCAGACGGCAACAATGACCACAAGTGCGACACCTGCGGCGAGGTAACTTCCCAGTGCTCCAACAAAAACAAGGACCATAAGTGCGACCTTTGCGGCGCGGTAATGTCCCAGTGCGCTGATGATGACAAGGATCACTATTGTGATGTTTGCGGCAGCGAGCTTACCGAGTGCGAGGTTGATAACAATCCCGTTGACCACAAGTGTGACGTTTGCGGCGCGGTTCTCGGCTCTTGCGCTGACAACCTTGGCAACGACCACAAGTGCGACCATTGCGGCGCAGTTCTTACACAGTGCAATGACGGAAACAATGACCACAAGTGTGATACTTGTAAGAAGGTTCTTACACAGTGCGAAGACGGCAACGATGCTGACCACAAGTGTGACGCCTGCGGCAAGAGCATGTGCTTCGACAACACTGGTGACGGCAACTGCGACGAGTGTGGCAATCCCCTTTGCTACGACAACAACAATGACTGCGTATGTGACGATTGCAGCAAGCCTATGCACAACGATGACAACGGCGATCACCTCTGCGATAGATGTAACACCAAGATTTCCGATTGTTCTGACGTAGATACCGACACAGACCACAACTGTGACGTTTGCCAGAAGAACCTCTGCACAGACGCTAACGGCGACTACGTATGTGACGGATGCGGTACACAGCTTGCTCGTATCACCGCTAACCTTCCCGCTCCTATGTGCTTCGCAAAGAACACCACCAACAAGGTAGTTCTTGTTACCGACCCTGCAAAGCAGATGGACTTCACTCCCGTTTATACCGGTGGCGCTTACATCGTTGACTTCTGGGTTGTTTACGACAGCGAAGGCAAGGTATTTATGTACGTTGAGAACGGATCCAAGTTCAAGACCAACGTTGCAGGTACATACACTGTTCTTCCTATTTTCATCGCTAACAACACTACCGGCGTATCTGACAACAATCTTACTCTTGAAATGTCTAACGGTACCGGCTCAGCTGCTCCCGATGATTCTTGCATCACTCCCGCTTGGGCAGATACCGAGCTCGCTAAGAAGCTTATCAAGGTTGGCTCCGGCTCTGCAGGATACATGGTTTCCGATGCTACTGACGCTCAGATGTACGTAACCGTAGATCCTACCGATGCAGCTAACACCGTGCTTCTTTGGGCTGTTAACTCTAACACCACAAGCGGTATGGGCAACTCCCTCGTTACAGCTGCTGTTGATCCTGCAAGCAAGGGCACCAAGATGGTTGTAAGCTTCGATTACAATCTTGATTATCTCTACAGTGCAGCCGGAATCGGTACTATGGTTTACCTTACCGATTCTGACGGCGCTCAGTACTGCATCACAAGACTTCTTACCATTAAGGGTACAGAGAAGTTCTCCGGTACTGAAAACAACACTACTCCTATAGAGGGCGCTCTTATCCTTAAGACACTTCTTAACACCTCCACCCCTGCTTCTCACAAGCACGGTGCAGGCACTGTTAACCTTAACAGCGATACATGGTACACAATTACCATTGAGATTGACTCTACTACAAAAACATCTTCCGTATATTACGCTCCTCGCGGCGGCGAGAGAACCCTTCTTGGTGATGAAGAGCTTGCATCTACATTCGACGCTTCCAAGATTACTTCTCTCACCTTCTCGCAGGGCTTCTACAACAACAGACAGATCTCTCTTCTCGACAACATCGTAGCAAAGAGAGTTCACGAGTGTGTTGATGCAGGCGAAGATCACGTATGTGACGTATGCTCCGTTAAGCTTTGTGCTGACGGCGACGACGCTGACCACAAGTGTGATACATGTGGCGATGCTCTCTGCTTCGACGGTGATATTCCCGATCACAAGTGTGAGGTTTGCGGCGCTTCCTCCGAGTGTGTTGATAACAACAAGGATCACCTTTGCGACATCTGCGCTACCAGAAAGTTCGGCGGCGATTGCGCTGACGGCACTGATGCAGATCACAACTGTGACTACTGTGGCACCAGCCTTTGCGCTGACCTTACCAACGATCACAAGTGTGACGAGTGTGGCGCAACTATTTCCGAGTGTACAGACGCTAGCAAGGATCACCTTTGCGACATCTGCGAAAAGACTCTCACCCAGTGCTCCGACGTTGCAGGCGATATGAACCATAAGTGTGACGTTTGCGGCAAGGATGACGTAAGCGAGTGTGAAGACGGTGACGACGAAGGTCACAGATGTGACGACTGTGGTAAGACTCTTTGCGCTGACGCTAACAACGACGGTACATGTGACGGCTGTGGCCTCCACACCTGCTTCGACGTAAACACCGACGGCGTATGCGACGGCTGTAAGTCCATGACCTTCTCTACCGACGTTACTGCAGGCGTAGATCTCTACTCCTTCACTCAGAAGTCCTCTTCTACCGCAGGCTACGCAGCAATCGGTCAGACTTCCATCACCGGAACTGACCCCTACGATGCAAGCAACCCCGATGCTTCTGCTGCTGCTAAGTTCGGTACTCGTGCATTCCGCACCACCGACCCCGATAACGCTGCTAACTCCGTTCTCTGCGTAGTTATCAACGAGAACACCAAGGCTCAGACCTCTAACGGCGGTAACGTTTCTACTCTCTCCTTCAATCCTAAGGTTGTAGCTGAGGGTGGCAACGTACACATCATCGAGTTCGACCTCAACGTTCAGTACTATGCAAAGAACGAGCCTAAGAACGTATTCCAGGTTGTTGCAATCGATGGTGACGGCAACAGATACCAGATCCAGAATGCTGACAAGGCGTACGGCGCTACCATCGCATTCTCCAACTCTGTAACTGCTCCTACCAAGAATGCATTCTCCATCGGCGCAGGCCACCAGGCAAACGAGATCTCTTCTCAGATCAACCTTGACTCTCACACCTGGTACAGACTCAGAATTACCTTCAACCAGACTACCGGCGCAGTATTCTATGACGTTTCCTTCGATAATGGTAACACATGGTATCTCGCTCAGGCAGACAGCAAGAACTTCGGCACAGGCCTTAACGGCGTTGAAATCGCTAAGTACGGCTTCCAGTTCAACTGCTACAACCTCGGCGGTACATTCCTCTTCGACAATATCGTTTACACCGTAACCGATACTGTTCCTACCAGACCCACCGAGTTTGGAACTGATGAAATTGAGCACGGTGCTTAATAATTAAATCTGAATAGATTTGTGGCGGCTCTCGCGAAAGCGGGAGCCGCTTTTTATTAAAAGCATCCGAATTTATCTCATTCGAGCACATCATAATAGAAAAGACCGTCAGAACTAGCTCTGACGGTCTTTTTTTAGATGCTTTTATTTCGACTACATCTTTATAGATACATTATCACCCTGGGATAGAGAAATTTGCGGAAGAAAGGCGGTTTGCGCCCCGAAGGTGTAGAAACCTACTCCGAGTGGAAGCAAACCGCCTTAGAAATTTATTTCGTTCTTACCAATTTTTTCACACCGAGATAGAGAATATTTAGGAAGAAAGGCTGCTTTCGAGATGTAAGGCGTAGAAACACCTACGTCAAATCTCAAAAGCAGCCTTAGAAAATTGTCAAATTTTCGTTATTACAAAAATTCTCATCTCGGGATCAAGCGGGATGGCTGGGACAGGGTGTGCAAGTCCTCGCATAATCATTGTAATAAATGCTTTCCCCGTCTTTAAAGTTACGGAAGGAGATAATGTCCTCTTCGAGCTCGTCGATCTTAGCAATCTTGCCATTTACGTAATCCATAAGGCGCTTCTTACAAGCTCCTATACGAACAAGCTGACCGCCAAGGCGCTGATGCTGTACCTCAAAGCCGTATGCCTTGTTTTCAAGCATCCACTGCTTCTCAAACACCTGAATGAACTCTCGAAGATTTACCTCAACTCTGGAATATTCTTCCTTTGCAAGTCTCATAAGCTCTGCCTTGTCACCTGCCTTATAAGCCGCACGAGTTCTTACACCAAGCTCGTACTTGTCAGCAAGAACCTCACAAAGCTTTGCAGCGGTGTTGAAGATGTAACCGTACTTTCTGGTCTTCTTCGCAACCTCTTTAAGCTGACGAGCATACTCAACGTACTTTGCGCCCTCGCCAAGCTTAACGGTAGAATCAAGGAAGCCTACGAAGGGATCGGCATAGAGCATATACTTACAGGGAGTAACGGGAGCAACGCTGTTTTCAGGAAGCGCAACCTCGTTAGGAAGGTCAAGAAGCATAAAGTCGTCAAACTCAACGCCGAACTTGGACTTAAACTTCTTCTTGATAAGCTCCATATCGGTATTGCCCTTTACGTGCTGAGCAATAAAGAAGAGACTGGGGAGCGCTGCATATTTCGAACATTCAGAGCCGTTATCGCCCCACATTGTAATGAAAATGTCCTTTACGCCATGCTTCTTCGCCGCCTCGATTGCGGGAGGAGCGTACTTGATAGAGGTCTTGTTATGAGGCATAAAGCCGCCCCATGTCCAAGCGCCGCCTGCAAACCAAGTTTTCTTTGAAAGCTGACGGTGGTTATGGAACATTGCATCGTAGTTGTTGAAATCATCAGAATAGTAATCCCAATATACAGGAATTACGTTGTCGGGAAGAGCCTTGATGTACTCCTCGGGCACCTGCTTCTTGCCGATGAAGTACTCGCCCTCGTTCCAGGGTCTGAAATACATATCCGACCAGATCATGATGTCATAGCCGTACTTCTTGGCAATCTCGCACACTCTGGCGAGGTGACGCTTCATAATAACGTCGACGGTCTCATAGCCATACTTCTCAAGGTGCTTACCGCGTCCGAGCATATGCGCCTCGTCCATACCAACGTGAAGTCTTCTGGTAGCAAAGCACTCGGAGAGAGTCTTGAACATCTTATCAATAAGGTCGTAGGTGGACTCGTCGTCAACCATAAGGATATCGGGAGTATCCATAACATACTGCTGCCATCTGCTGATAGCGTTAAGGTGAGCAAGAGTCTGGATGCAGGGGATAACCTCTACGCCCACTGTCTGGGCGTAGCTGTCAATCTCACGCATTTCCTCCTTGGTATATTTACCGCGAAGGTAGCCGAAGTACTTTTCCCCTTCAACCTCGTATGTATCCTCGGTATAAAGGAACACACAATTGTAACCCATCTTGGATATGAGCTGAATGTAGTTTTTAAGACTTTCTACACTCATTACTGCATTTCTGGACAAGTCCAGCATAATGCCGAGAGTCTTTTTGTTTTTCATATTTTCTCCTAAAAATTCTAACCTTAGTTTACAAATAGCGGATATTAATCAACGTACGCCTTATTGGTTCTGGTGAAGGACATATTGTCGTAAAGGATAGCGCTGGATCTATCAGTCTTGCTATGCTCAAGCTTTAGATAGGAGATAGGCGCGCCGAACTTATGATATACTGCACCGGAGTAAACCTCTGCATCGTCGATGTAAATCTTAAGGAAGGTGTTTTCCTTGCTTGCGTTAGAGCCCTGGTAATAGAACTCTATCTTAAGATTGAACCATGTACCCTTACCAATCTTGGTGCTCATGCCGGAAAGAAGGTTTGTACCCGCTGAAGGATAAACGCCAGAGCTGGTGGTAGCAACCTTGAAGGATGTTGTATCCTTATCAAGAGAAAGGTTGAGGTTAAGAACCGCCTCATCGTTTGTATTCATAAATCTGAGGCAAGCGAATACGTAGTTTGCATCGCAAACTTCCATATACACTCTGGTCTGGAAGGTGTAGCAACCGCCTATAGGACTCTCGTTACAGAAATCAAGACGAGTGTAACCTGCGTTGGTTCCGCCCTTCTTATTTACCGCTCTGAGAACCTGGTTTGACGCATCCTTGGGATCGGCATACAGATAGAACTTGGTGAAGAGCGCCTCCATCTCGTTAGGATCAATATCAGATACAGCAAGCTGCTCAGAACCGTTAAAGCTGAAGGTGTGAATATACTTAGTATCGTATCCTGTGGTGAAGGTCGCCTCACGCTCTGTGCTCTCGGTGTACTCAATCTTGTTACCGCTTCTTGCGAAGGAAAGATCGTCAAGATATACGGTGGAGGTGTTTGTTCTCTGATGAGTGATAAGAGTCTTCATAATGGGGTACTGCGCCTTTGCAGCATCCTGATAGGTCTTATCAGCTACCTTCTGGTCGTTAACGTAAACGTCAGCGCCAAGACCTGTAACCTCCGCAGTCTTATGGAATACAATCTTAATGGTGAACCATTCGTCACAGGTAATGTTTGTAAAGAGTGTCTTTGTGGTTGTATCGTTTCCGTTTCCGGTACGGTTGTTCGCCTCAGCAATAGAGATGGTGGTTGGAGATCCCTCGGTCACAACAGCATTGATAACAAGCTTATAAGCAACGTTTTCAAGGCTGTTAAAGATAACGAGCTCGGTCACCGCGCCTGCGGCGCCAATTTCAGCTGAGGGGTAGTAGAATTTACCCGAGAAGATATAATCATCACCGTCAGCCGCAGAATTGTAAAGGTTAACCTCGGTTCTGGAAGGCTTTTCAAACACGGTGGATTTGGTTGCAACTACCTTAAGGACCTTGTTAGCGGCACCGGTAGGATCGCCTACGATGCTGTAGGAAATGTAGGGGTTGTGAGTCTGTCCTGCAACTGCATTGATGTACTTTTCAGTACCGAAGTGAAGAACTCTTACCTTGTTTGCAACGTTAGATGTATTAAGAAGTCCATCCTCGAAGCCATAGCTTTCTCTCATAGGCTCGTCGGGAAGCGCGGGATCTACAATCGCATCGGGATTTATCTCTTGCACGTACTCGAGATTACAACGCTCAACCAAAACGTTGTTTAAGTATATCTCACTTGCAAGGAAACGGTAGTAGGAAAGAGAAACAAGGGATACCTTTCTATCGTAATAAACTACCTTGCCGTTCTCTGTACCGGTCACGTTTGCATCACACTCGCCCCAGTACTTACCGTCAACATATACCTTAAGAATAGGCTTGTATTCGGTATTTACACCGTCGGCAGCGGCCACGTATCTCTTGTAGAACTCAATTCTGATATTAACCCACTTATCCATGGGAATACCACCGGCAACGTTAGCATCCTTACCGTCAAGGCCTGCAAAGTTTTCGCCGATTTTAACGTAATCTTTACCGTTTTCGGTATAAACCGAGAAGTTAACGCTTGCGCAAGTAAGAGCCTCGGTCATGAAGAAGAGCTGCATGATAGGATCTTTAGTTGCTGCGCCGGTATTGTTGGTCTTGCCGTATCCGGATACGAAATACATATCCGCATCAAATACGTAGGTGTCGCCAAGGCTGGCAATCTGAACGTTAGGTATGTTAAATCTTGTGCTGCTGGGAGCATCCGCGAGAGTTTTTCCACCCGATTCGTGAAGCTCGGGATAAACCTTGGTCTGAACGTGCAATACAAGGTCGCTTGCAGCTGCCTTGGGAGCAGGGTTTTGAACAATGCTGCTCTGGAACCACTTATACTCGCCCTGATCAAGGCCCTCGTCATCTCCAACTACGTTCTGAGCGTTGTCAGCGGGGAATGTAACCACGCCGCTTACTTCCTCACCGTAGTTAGGATCGTAATCGTCAAAGGTGTTGCTCTCTGCAGGGGGAATGTCATCCTTAACGATAGTGCCAAGATAATCAATTACGTCTGAAATGTAAGCAAAGTCTACGCTATAGTAACGCTCAACCTCATCAACGCCCAAAACGTTGAACATTGCAGTGATAATACTGTTAACGCAAATCATAGTCGCGTTAACGTCACTCTCTGCCGAGTTAGGAAGAGCAACGGGCGAGCCCTGTGCGCTGGGAGAGGAATACTTTTTGTAGTAAGAGAATCCGCCGTCAGGCTTCTTGAATATGGAAAGCTTATCGTAGGTAACCTTGATAAGCTCAGCCGCTTCGTCACGGAATGCAGCTCTGAGCTCGTCGGTCTTTGCCTTACCAGAAACCTTTTCAACGCTGACAAGAATATTTGCTACTGCTTCCCAAGGGTTATATACAGAGCAAACGTGAGCCGCCTCGTCGGTAGACTTAAGCATAACGATAGCGCTATTCATCGCCTCTTCTACTCTGGGAATTACCTTACCGAGAGAGGTGTATACTACGGAAATCTTCATAAGTCCGTTTACGGAATCATAGGTGATTCTGTTTTCCCAAAGACCGTTAGACTTCTGCTTGGAGTCAAGGAACTCGATAAGAGCGTCTGTATAAGCCTTACCAGCATTCACAATCTGACCAAGCTCGGACTCAAGACGGTTACCTGCTGCATAGGAGTTAGTCTCCCAGTTAAAGTAAGCAGGGTTAGCAAGGTATGCCTTAAACTTTGCCACACTGGTAAGATAATCAGGAGTAGCGCAGGACACAACATGAGAAGCCGCCGTAACCTTGCTGGTAGTAAGGCTGGAGGTCAGGGCAACCTCGGTTGATCCGGGAGCGCCAAGCTCACCTTTTACACCGTCAGGTGTGTTCCAATAAGGTCTAGCGCCAAGAGAGTTAAGAATACGCTTTGCCCAGCCGAGGTCACGTCCTCTTCTGGTAGCGCTGATGGAATTACCCCACTGGGGATGATAGAAATAACCATCGGTAGAGCTCTGAAGCTCCTTAACGAAGCTGATTATAGACTCGGTAACATTCTCGGAGAACGCAACGTCAAATGCATCCTTGTAATCCACGAGCATACCGCTATCGGTCATAAACTTCATTGCCTGGAAGGTGGACTCAAGGTCAGGAAGGAAGCCTTCGGTATCTCTTGCAGAGTTAGAGTAATAGAATCCTCCAACGTCGGGATCCCAAAGGTTTGCAAGCCACATATACACATTTACGTCATAGAAGGTATAAAGCTTTTCAAGCTGAGCTATAGCCTCAGCGGAAAGCTTACCGTCCAGAGCAGCAAGAGCAGCTTCTCTATGCTTCTCATGCTCAGCCTCTACGTATTCGTCAGCCTCGAACTCCTTGATAACTATAGGAGCCTTCTTGGACAAATCAAGATTTTTAATTTCAGCGAAGAAATATTCCATCGCAGCATAGAGCGCAACGGCGCTATCATAAGCAATTGCAATAGACTTACCATCTGTATAAATTACGTAGATGGTATTTCCTTCTTTATCAGAAAATGCCTTATCAAGAGTTTCGTAAGCGAGTTTGGAAAGCTCCTCGTCACACTTACCAACAATGAAAAGCCTTTCATTTTCATCGCCGCCCTCAGGGGAGAAGAGAACGTTTGTGTTTTCGCTAACGAACCTGTTTGCAATAGTATCAACAGGCATAAATCCATCGCCGCGATAATATACTACGCCGCTGGTCCAGCCTGTAGTTGTATTAGCCGGAGGGGTGTTCTGCTGCGTATTGCCGGGCTTGTTGCTATCCGGTTTTTTTCCGAAGCTACAGGAAGCAAGCGCCAAAACAGACAACGCAAAAACAAGGATTAAAATTAGAATTTTTTTCATGTTTTTTTCACCTTTCAAATATTTTATAGAAAATGTTTAGAAACTCGTTTTTATCTTGCCTCTTCTTCTGCAGAGGGCTTCTCGGGGAACTTATCTCCGATATAGAACTTCTTCTCTATCTTCGGAGCATTTTCAATAAGCTCGAAGAATAAATCACCGTCCTCGGGCACGAAGATAGGAATCTTCGGAATTTTAAGAGCTTTGCGCATGCTGAGCACCGTAGAGCCCACGCAAATGGTGGTAGCGTTTACGTCACCCTCATTGCTTCTCGGCACAGCCGCCGGAGCTCTTTGCGAATTAGCGCAGGACATAGTTTTAAAGTAGGAGTAGGAGCCGTCAACCTTTTTGAACACCGAAATTTTCTCTCTTGTTCTGGCAATAAGCGACGGAGCGTTGTCAATCAAATGCTTCCGAAGCTCATCAAGTCCGTCGGGGTCATCGCTGTACTCGTTCGCCTTGAAGATACTGCCTATTGTTGCCCAGGGGTTATACGCCTCGCAAACAAAGGTCATCTTCTCATCCGACTTTGCAGCGCTGATTGCGCTGGAAAGCGACTGCTTGGCATGAGGAAGCGGAATCTTAAGATGCGGATAATTTCCCGACATCTTCATAAGTCCGTTTACCGAGGCGTAGTTTACCTGCTCCTCCCAAAGACCGTTGTCGGCTCTGTTCTGGGAGTTGAGCCATTCAACAAGATATTCCTCAAACTCCTTACCCGCAGCAGATATCTGCGACATGGTGGATTCTATTACGTTTCCAACGTAATAAGACCTGTTTTTAAGATCCATATCTGCAAGGTATGCCTTGAAGGCATCGAGGCTCTGCAGATAATCGGGAAGCGTCGCCGATTTCTTTCCGTCAGCGCCCTTTTCCGTGGGAAGAAGATACTCGGGTCTTTCTCCCGCCTCCGCAATAATGTTTTTCGACCAGCAGAGGTCACGGCCGCGTCTTGCAACCGATATATCCTTACCCCACTGCTTGTGATAGAAATATCCATCGGGGTCCTGGAGTGATTTTGCAAACTCCACTATCTTCTCACGCATAGCCGCAGGAATTCGCATTATGTACTCATCCTCACCGGGACGAAGCATTCCCGACGTGTTCAGAAATTTAAGAGCCTGAGCCGTGCTCTCAATATCAGGCAGATAAAGATACGTATCTCTTGCAGACTCGGAGTAATAAAATGCTCCTGCATCTCTGTCCCAAAGGCCTGCAAGCCAGATGTAAATTTTCTCATCAAAGCCGTCATAGAGCTTCTTCATCTCAGCGAGAGCCTCATCGCCAATCTGCTCTCTCACCTGCTCGTAAGCCTGCTCTCTTGCGGCATTTCTCTTTTCTCTTACAAAATTCAGCCTCTCGGCAGTTAAAATTTCTTCTCTCGTTTTCATTTTAACATTTAAAACCTCTTTTACGCTGTAAGGGTGAAATTAAATCTGAACAGTATAAAAGCTCCGCGGGCTTAAAAACAACAAAGAATCGGTCGCCCCTTATTACGCCGTTTCTTTGCTCTTTTCACAAAAAACGCAAAGCTTTCCTTATACTTTATATTAATTATATACTAAATATCTATATTATTCTAACACAAATGTTAAAAAAACCTTGCACAAAGGATACTTTTGTGTTATAATATAGTTAACAAAAGTTTCCTGGGGGGTATATATGCAATCCTTGCAATTCCTTATTGACAAGCTTTCTTACGGGAGAAAGCTCCATATCAGCATACTTGACCTGTCAGGCATTTTGGACACACCTGCCACGAAGGTTGATATAAATAACGTGGTTCACTCCTGCAGATACTGTGCCATTGCAAAGTCAACGTCGAGAGGCGGAAAAGCATGTCTGAGGTGCAAAATGCTTGCAAATACGAAGGCAATCAAAAGTAAAGAGCCCTTTGGCGGGCACTGTCTTTACGGCCTTTACGAAATTGCCTACCCCATCATATCAGACGGCACTGTTGTGGCAATCGTTTACGTTGGTAACGCGGTTATTGACAAGAAAAAAAGCATAGAGCGAATCAACAAGATGTGTAAGCACACCATGGTCAGCCCATACCGTCTAATCTCCGAGCTTGATGGCTGCGAGCAGCTTGACTCGCCCGACGAGCTTTTCGGAATCGGCGAGCTTGTGGCGGATTACGTAAAGTGGCTTTACGATTTGACTCCGAAATCGAAGCACGAGATGCATTGGCTGGTTTATCTTATGAAGCGGCATGCAGACGAGCTTCATCAAAATGAAATTTCTCTCTCCGAGCTTGCTAAAACCTATCAGAAAAATGAAAAATACCTCGGCCGTCTGTTCAAAAAGGAAATGGGTGTAAGCTACAACGAGTATAAGCAGGATAAAAAGCTTGAAAAAGCGAGAAAACTGCTGAAAAAAAGCGATGATAAGATTATCAATATTGCTCTTGAATGCGGTTTTAACAACATCTCTTACTTTAATAGGTCGTTCCAGAAAAAATACGGCTGCACTCCAAGCGAATACCGCTTGAAGCATGGCGCAGATTGAAAAAGCTCCCGTTTGCCAAAAGCAAATGGGAGCTTTTTATGTTTTGATTTTACCACAAAATGACGGTTTATTGTTTGTTTTTTACCGTAATTTTAAGCTTTTTTGAAATTTCATCGGATATTTCGCAATCAGGTGTGACAATAGCGCAGTCCAAATCGCCCGACGTCATATTCACTCTCTTCAAAAGCGCCTCGGCGCAGCAAACAACCGACTCTGCGTCGGCTTCTGCCGATATAATCACGTCGCCAAGGTCGTTTACAATATCGCAGGTTGAGTTACCGCCATCAACAGCAACCGAGAGCATATATTTACGAATTTCGGTGACGATAACCGTCATATCACCCGAAAGCGTATAGCTTCCATAGCCCGCAGGCACGAAGAAACTGTCGCCCTGGCTGATTTTTTGTCCGTCAATCTCGCCCGCGCCTACAACGCAGGAAATATGATTAAAGCTCTTTTCGTCTGCGGTAAGCGTAGCACCGCCATTTACCACGACCTTTTTTGCAGTGAAGTACTTACTTGCGCCAAGAAATGCATCAACGGCATCCTGCTTTTCGTATTTCTGGAGCTTTGTTACCTGAATCGCTTTTTCAACATGCAATTCTCTCTCGTTGCCGTCCTTGTCACGTCTGCCGTAGTCGTAAACTCGATAGGTAATGTTACTGTTCTGCTGAATCTCGCAAATCAGACAGCCCTCGCATATTGCGTGAATTGTTCCCGCGGGAATAAAGTAGCAATCGCCTGCCTTTACAGGAATGAAATTAAGATAATCGGTAAGAGTTTTGTTCTTTATCGCATTTTCAAACTCGGTTGGAGTTACGTCACGGTTAAATCCGAGATAAATTCCCGCGCCCTCGTCGGCAGAAACTATGTACCACATCTCCGTCTTGCCAAGGCTGTTCTCGTATTTGAGAGCGAACTCATCCTCGGGATGTACCTGGATTGAAAGCTTTGCATTTGCATCAATAAGCTTTACAAGTACAGGGAAAAACGGGAATCCCTCGCAGTTTTCGCCAAAGTCAGCCCCACTTGCCACCGCCGAAATGGGTCTGCCGTCAGACAGTGTGCTCTGCCCCGCCTCGTGAAGAGAAAGCTCCCAGGTTTCAGCAAGAGGTGAAAGCTCTGTTTCCTTACCATAGTATTTCTTTAATTTCTCACCGCCCCAGATTATACTTTTACAAGCGGGATACAACTTTTCTATTTTCATTTTTCACTCCTAAAATATGCATTTTAAGCCGTTTTTTGTAAATTATAGTAGTCATTTTGTTGCTATTTCGTCAAGCCAGCGTACCGCTGCCATTGCATCAATAGCATAAAAATCAGCACCGATAGACTCTGCATAATCGTCGGTGAGCACCGCGCCGCCAACCATGATTTTGCATCCGGGCAGTTCCTTTTTAACCAAGCCTACGCTCTCCTCCATAGCAGGAAGGGTGGTGGTCATAAGGGCGCTGAGTCCAACGACGTCTGCGCCAATACGCTTTGCCTCATCAACAATTTTTTCAGGCGGGACATCCTTGCCTAAATCCAATACGTCGTATCCGTAATTTTCAAGAATAAGCTTCACTATATTCTTGCCGATATCGTGAATGTCGCCCTTGACGGTGGCAAGAACGATTTTTAGCCTTCCATCGATTTTCGACCTTTTTGAAGCTGATTTTATGACCTCAAAGGCGGATTTTGCCGCCTCTGCGCTCATAAGAAGCTGGGGAAGATAGATTTTTCTCGCTTCGTAATCCTCGCCTACTTTATTCAGGGCAGGAATTATCATTTCATTAACGATTTTTAAGGGTTCTATCTGTGAGAGCGCGTTTTGTGTCAGCTCTGCCGCTTTCTCGCGAAATCCCTTGATAATTGCAGCCTCAAGGCTGTCTATACCGTTGTTTTCAGCGTTTTTTTTATCCTCTTTCACCGCCGTATAGCCGATATATCCGAGGAAATTATCGTCACCGCCTGTCAGAGCGTTATATGCATGATATGCATTCATAATTTCCTCTGAATAGGGGTTGATAATTGCTGCGTTAAGTCCGTTTTCAAGCGCCATTACAAAGTAATTTGCGTTGATTATATCTCTTTTTGGCAGACCAAAAGAAACGTTGGATATTCCAAGAGAGGTTTTGCAGCCTAATTTCTCATTTATCAGCCTTATTGCCTTAATAGTTTCTCTTGCAGCGTTTTTATCTGCGCTGACAGCCATTGCAAGAGGGTCGAAGATTATATCCTTCTTATCTATACCCTGTTTTTTTGCCTCGCGGAGTATTTTTCTTGCAATTTCAAGTCTTTGCTCGGCCTTTTCGGGAATTCCGTCCTCGTCAAGCGTAAGGGCAACGACAACTCCACCGTATTTCTTCGCAAGTGGGAAGATTTTTTCCATACTCTCGGCCTTGCCGTTCACTGAGTTTACCATCGCCTTGCCGTTATAGATACGAAGCGCGCGCTCCATTGCCTCGTAACTTGAGGTATCAATCTGAAGCGGCAAAGACGTCACTGCCTGAATTTCATAAACAAGCTCGGGGAGTAGCTTTGCCTCGTCAACTCCCGGAGCACCAACGTTTACGTCAAGAATATGCGCTCCATGCTCCTCCTCGGATACCGCCTCGCGAAGTGCGTAATCAATATCTCCCGACTGAAGCGCCTCTCTGAAACGCGGCTTGCCTGTGGGGTTGATTCTCTCACCGATAAGCACGGTCGAGGAATCGAAAATAACGCCATTTGTGTACGAGGAAGCAACGGTGTAATTCTTTTTTTCTATCGGAGCAGGCTTAATTCCCGCAATATTTCTGCAAACCGAGGAAATGAAGTCGGGGGTAGTACCACAGCACCCGCCAACCGCCCTTACACCGAGTCTTACAAACTCCAAAACATCCGAGCCAAAATCCTCTGCGGTGAGGTCGTACTCGGTAACACCGTTTTTATACGTGGGAAGTCCCGCGTTTGGCTTTACGATTACGGGAAGCGAGGAATATTTGAGATATTCGTTCACTACACCAGACAATGCCTTCGGTCCAAGCGAACAGTTAACTCCAATAGCGCTAGCGCCCATGCCCTCAAGCATCGCAATCATAGCAAGAGGCGATGCGCCTGTAAGGAGCTTTCCGTCATCGCTGTAGGCGTTACAGACAAATACAGGCAAGGTAGAGTTTTCCTTTGCCGCAAGGACTGCCGCCTTTGTTTCAAGGCTATCGCTCATAGTTTCGATAAATATAAGGTCGGCGCCGTACTTTACTCCAAGCCTCACAACCTCGCCAAAAATTGAAACCGCTTCCTCAAAATCAAGGTCGCCAAGAGGCTTTAACATTCTGCCCGTAGGACCTATATCAAGAGCAACCCATTTTTCACCATTTGAAGCGCTCTGCTTTGCTGCCTCGCGTGCATTTTCCATAGCAGCAGCCATAAGAGGCTCAAGCTCGTCCTCGTCAAACTTCAGTCTGTTAAGTCCGAAGGTATTGGCATTTACAACGTTTGCGCCTGCATCAAAATACGCCTTGTGAATTTCTCTTATAACTGCGGGCTTTTCTACATTCCACCTCTCGCCTCGATCGCCAGCCGAAAGTCCTCTTTCCTGCAAAAGAGTACCCATACCGCCATCAAGCACGAGAATATTATTTTTCAAAAATTCGGTAATTTTCATTATAAATTCCTCGTTTTGCAAAGTTTACTTTACTTTTTCCGCACCAATTATCGCCGTAACGCTTTTGGTAGGAGTCATAAAAAGATTTTCTCCAAGGGTAACTCCAATTCTTTTTTCACATTCAAGAGCAAGGAAAATTTCCCTCTGCATATCGAGGGGCAAATCACCATATCCCGGGCTAAAGCGTGAATGAAGCTTGCAGTCTTCCCTCTCGGCTGACAACTCTGCGCAAAAGGCGTCACAAAGCGCCTCTACACGCTCTGTGCCAATCGCCTGAAGCATTACCGAGCGCGAAGGCTGGATTTTGGAATACCTTGCAATAAGTCTGTCAATTTCAATGCCAACGGTTGCGCAAAAAACGATTACCGACGAGCAATTTTCAAGATTTTTACAAAGCGAGCGCGAGTCAGTGCTTGCAAACCCGAGGTCTATACCATTTTCACACTTTTTTAGCGAAAATTCCGCAAAGCAGACTCTGAAATCAGCTTTGCCACAAATTTCGTCAAGGCAGCTATCAAGCAACTCCTCGGACAATCCGTCTGCTCCACCCACCTTGGCGTACCTGAGTATTTCACGCCTGTCAACGTCGGGCGCATTATAGTTTTTTGTATAAACAACAGGCTTCATTATCTACCGCCTCAAAACAAATTCTTTTTTATCGCCTCTGCCACCTCAAGCTTGTTCATCGAATACACGTGAGCGTAATTTACACCGTTTTTAAAGATGTCATCTATTTGCTTTGTAGCATATTCAATGCCTGCATTCTTCATCGAGGGGGCATCGTCACCGTATTTTTCTATCAATAAGAGAAGCTCCTTTGGTAAATGAGAGCCTGAGAGGAAGATTATTCTCTCAACCTGATTTTTCGAGGTAATAGGCATTACTCCAGGGATTACAGGCAGATTTATGCCTGCGCCTCTTGCTCTTTCAAGAAAATCATAGAACAGAGCGTTATCAAAAAACATCTGCGTTGTAAGGAATGCGCATCCTGCATCTGCCTTTTCCTTTAAGTATGCTATATCCTCTTCTCTATTGAGGCTCTCGGGATGCATCTCGGGATAGCACGCTCCGCCAATGCAGAAGTCGCCTGCCTCGGAAAGCTCTCTTACAAGCTCTATTGCGTGGCGATAATGCCATGACGAGCGGTCGGTGCCATGCATTTCGGCAGGTATGTCACCGCGAAGCGCCATGACGTTCTCTATACCCATATAGCGCATATCGGCAATTCTCGCCCTGACCGTCTCTCTTGTTGAGGACACGCAGGTAAGATGCGCAAGGGTTGGTACGGAGTATCGCTCCTCGATATTTTTCGCAATTTCAAGAGTATATCTGCTTGTCCCGCCGCCTGCGCCATAGGTGACGCTCATAAAGGCGGGAGAAAGGGCGGCAATCTTTTCGGTTGCCTCTTTTATGCTATCATACGCAGCGTCTGTCTTGGGCGGAAATACCTCAAATGACAGCAACCGCTCATTTTTGTTAAGTATATCTGAAATCTTCATTTTACCCTCAAAAAATATTTTTCCAAATACATTATAGCATTTTTAGTTCACCGCCGCAAGTGGTAATTTAAAAATATATGTATAAGAAAAGCTGACAGATTGAAGAAAACTCATCAATATGACAGCTTATTTGTCTTATTTATTTGCCGTAGCAACAACGTCAACACTCGTTCCGCAGACGTTTTCAATAATAACGTCGCCGATTTTTACGTCGTCGGGGGCTGTGGCGCGGTTAATCTCTGCCATTACATCAAAGATAAGCTCCTTGGGAATGGTATTTGCGGTTTTTACAGGCACAACGCCTCCACTCTTGCATCTTACGGTAGAGGTTACGGTTCTTTTGGGGTTGGTGCACTCGTCGTTTGCGTAGGTTACGCCTCTTTTACAGAAATTGCCCGAGACAGCCTCGACTTTGCCATCGTCAGAGAGTGTAATTTTCAGCTGACATCCACGAGGACAAACTATACAGGTTAAAAGTCTTTCCTTTGCCATTTTTTCGTCCTCCTTAAAATTCTATTCCAAATGAAATGCCACCGCTCGTTACGGATGCAAGCATTTCTTCGGTCAATTCAACCTTTTCCATTTCGGCAGGAGCAAGCTTCTGCTTTTTCTTGGAAATAATTACTCTATCACCGTCACGAACAACGATTTTCGAATCGCGGTAAACGTCTGCAACTCTGAAATACACCGAGGTAGGTGTGATTTCTGTAATCTTCTGGGGCACGGTGTATCTTACCTTGCCGTCAGCAGTAATTTTTATGTCGGTATTCTTCTTGCTTTCGCCAAGAATAAATCTCGCAGCAGCCTTACCTGCAATGGCAGACTCCTCGGAAACGTAGTCAACCAAATCGTGCACGTGAAGCACGTTACCGCAGGCGAATACACCAGGGATTTCGGTCTCCCTATCGCCGTCAACGACTGCGCCGTTAGTCACTCTGTCAAGAGCGATGCCTGCGCCCTTGGTAAGCTCGTTTTCGGGAATAAGACCGCAGGAAAGAAGAAGCGTATCGCAGGGAATAAACTCCTCGCTCTCCTTGATAGGACGGCGATTCTCGTCAACTCTTGCGATTGTTACGCCCTCGACTCTCTCCTTACCGTGAATTTCAACGACTGTGTGGCTGAGTCTTAAAGGAATGTTGAAATCGTTAAGGCACTGCTCGATATTTCTTGCAAGACCGCCCGAATAAGGCATAAGCTCGCAAACCGCCTTAACGGTTGCGCCCTCGAGAGTCATACGGCGCGCCATAATAAGACCGATATCGCCTGAGCCGAGAATAACAACGCTCTTACCCGGCATATATCCCTTCATGTTGACGAATTTCTGCGCTGTACCTGCGGTAAATATACCTGCAGGACGGCAACCTGCAATATTGAGCGCGCCCTTAGGTCTCTCACGGCAGCCCATAGCGAGAATTATCGCCTTTGCCTGAATTTCGAAGATGCCCTCGCTCTTATTCATAGCCGTAACTACCTTATCGGAGGTAACGTCAATAACCATTGTGTCAAGCATATAGGAGATACCAAGCTCCTTTACCTGCTTTTCATATCTTGCCGCGTACTCAGGTCCTGTAAGCTCCTCGCCAAAGCGGTGAAGTCCGAAGCCGTTATGAATACACTGACGGAGAATACCGCCAAGGGCGTCGTCACGCTCAAGAATAAGAATATCTCTTATACCCGACTCGTATGCCGAAACAGCCGCCGCCATTCCTGCAGGGCCGCCGCCGATTATTACTAAATCCTTTGTCATATCGGTCTCCTCCTTACTTCGTTCTTCCAAAATTTATAACAGAGCCACCGCCCGACTTTGTAACGCTCGTATAATCGACGCCCATTTCCTTTGCTAAAAGCTCGATTATATAGGGCGAGCAGAAGCCGCCCTGGCATCTACCCATAGTAGCTCTTGTTCTTCTTTTCACACCGTCAAGGTCGGTGGGACGGGGGTTAGTTCTGATTGCATCAAGGATTTCGCCCTCGGTGATGGTTTCGCATCTGCAAATCACACGGGCATACTCGGGGCGCTCCTTGATAAGAGCATTTTTCTCGTTAATGGTAAGAGCCGAGAAGAAATGCATAGCTCGGCGCGTGCCTACGAACTCGTGGCGGGCAGGCTTATCAAATCCCACGTCCTGCATCAATGACACCGCATACTCTGCGATTGCAGGAGCAGAGGAAAGTCCTGGGCTCTCAATTCCTGCAAGGTTTAGGAAGCCCACGGCGGGCATATTGATAATAAAGTCGCCTGTGCTGCCTGTTGCGCGAAGTCCTGTAAAGGATGTAATTACCTTGCCGAACTCAATTCCCTTTACCTGCTGCGCTGCAAGGGTGCGAACCTTTGCAAGTCCCTGCTGTGTGGTTGAAGTATCGGTTTTATCGTCAATATCCTCTGCGGTAGGGCCAATAAGCAGGTTTCCGTCAACAGTGGGAGAAACGAGCACGCCCTTGCCCATCTTCGAGGGGCAACGGAACACCGTGCTCTTAATATGGCCGCCGCACTCGCGGTCGAGAAGCATATACTCGCCACGTCTTGGGCGAACTGTAAAGCTATTATCGCCAATCATAGCCGAAATTTCATCAGAATAAAGGCCTGCGCAGTTTACTACGTATTTTCCGTAAACCTCGTCATTTTCGGAGCAAATCTTGAAGCCACCGTCGCATTTTTCAACAGACTTAACCTCAAAGTTAAGACGAAGCTCTGCTCCGTTATCCATAGCGTTGCCAACCGACGCCATGCAAAGCTCGTAGGGGCAAACAATTGCGCCTGTGGGAGCGTGAAGCGCAACGGTAACGTCGTCGCCGATATTAGGCTCGATTTCAAGAATTCTCTCGCGGTCGATTACCGAAAGTCCCTCAACGCCATTCTTCTCGCCTCTTTTTACAAGCGAAAGAAGCGTTTCTTTATCATCATCATTAAAGCCCACTACAAGCGAGCCATTTTTCTTGTACTTTACACCAAGATCAGAGCAAACCTCTTCCATCATCTTCGAGCCGCGCACGTTAAGTCTGGCTTTAAGCGAGCCTTCCTTTGCGTCGTATCCTGCATGCACGATTCCGCTATTGGCTCTGGTTGCTCCGAGAGCAACGTCGCTATTCTTTTCCAGAATAACCACGTTATCGGTGTACTTGGTAAACTCTCTTGCTACCATACCACCCACAACGCCTGCGCCTATTACAACAATATCAAACATCTTTCTTTCTCCGTTTTTGTAATTTTTATGGCATTTACTTGACTTAATTACTATTTACAGATATAATTGTAATATAAAATTTCAATTCTGTCAACTGTCGGCTATGAAATTGAAAAACAATCAAAATCAATCAATAGTGTTCATTTTGGAACATTTGGGAGAAAATTCATGAAAAACAAGATTATACAAGGCTTTGAGCTTGTGGAAGAAAGAAGCTTTGATGAGCTTTCGGCGGTTATTTACGAATACAGGCACCAAAAAACAGGCGCAAGTCTTATACATATTGACCGCGAGGACGAAAATAAAACCTTTGCAATCGGATTCCCCACTCCGCCAAGCACCGACACAGGTGTGTTTCATATCATTGAGCACTCGGTTTTATGCGGCTCGGAAAAATATCCGCCCAAAGACCCCTTTGCAGAGCTTCTGAAAAGCTCGCTTAACACCTTCCTCAACGCAATAACCTACGAGGATAGAACGATTTATCCCGTATCCTCAAGATGCGAGAGAGACTTCTTCAACCTGATGGACGTATATCTTGACGCTGTTTTTGCGCCAAATCTCTTGAAAAACCCCCATATTTTCAGACAAGAGGGCTGGCACTACGAATACGACGAAGAAAACGATAAATTAAACTACAACGGTGTTGTTTACAACGAAATGAAGGGCGCGTATTCCTCTGCCGACGAGGTTGGAAACATGGCGCTTATGAAGGAGCTGTTCTCCGACTCAATTTACTGCCGTGATTCAGGCGGAAGCCCATCTTCTATCCCCGAGTTGACCTATGAACAGTTCAAGGCGACCTACGAAAAGCATTATCATCCCACCGCATCGAAGATTGTCCTTGACGGAAGAATCAATATTGACGAGGCGCTTCGTATTATAGACTCCCATCTTTGCCGTTTTGATTACAATGACAACGGTATAAGGCTTGACAGCATGAGCAAGCCTAAAATTTGCAAGCCTGTAACAATCCCCTTCGAGTTTTCCGAAAGTGAGAGCCCAAAGGGACGCGCAAGAGTCCTTTTCGGCTACGTTTATTCTGATTTCAAAGACAAGGAGGCCCATCTTACCGCCACCATTTTGTCTGATTTTCTCTGCGGCTCAAATGCCTCGCCCTTAAAGAAAGCTTTGCTTGACTCAGGACTTGCCAAGGACGTGATGATGTATTCAAGCAAGTCAAGACAAAACACTCTGATTATAGAGATACGTGACGTAAACGAGGATGATTTTGAGAAAATACAGTCCACCGTAAACGACGTGCTTGAACAGGTTATAAACGAGGGCATCGACAAGGAGCGTCTTAATGCGATACTCAACTACGCTGAATTCAAATTCCGCGAAAGAGACTACGGCTCGCTTCCCTCGGGCATTGCATATGCGCTCTCAATGATGGGACATTGGATGTACGGCGCAACTCCCGAGGAGGCAATCGCCATAGAGGCGCCCGCAAAGGCCATAAGGGCAAAAATCTGCACCGACTACTTTGAGAGTTTCTTAAATAACCTTACTTTGAATAACAACCACAAAGCTATTATCATTATGACTCCCGATAGCGAGCTTGGAAAGCGTAACGTAGCTGAAACGGAGAAAAAATTAGCCAAAATACGCTCCTCGCTCTCAAAAGACGAGCTTGAGATAATAAAGAACGAAGAAAGCGCGCTTCGAGAATGGCAGGAAAGCGAGGACAGTGACGAGGCTCTGGCAAGCGTACCCAAGCTTGAGTTATCCGACGTACCCACAGTTACTCCCAAAAATGTCACCTCGGTTTACGAGACAAACGGTGTAAAAATACTCAAAAACGACATCAAAACGAGTGGTATAGTTTACATTTCACTACTTTTTGATGCTTCCGACTTAAAATCAAACGAGCTTTTCCAGCTCTCCGTCTTGTCTTCTGCATTACTTAACTTCAAGACCGCAAATCACACGCCCCTGTCGCTGCAAAGCGATATTAAGGCAAACCTCGGCAGTCTTTTTGCCTCTGTGACGGTGGGTACAAAGGATGGTGTAAGCACTCCGTATCTTAAAATCGGCGCAAGCGCTCTTCTTTCGAAGCAGGATGACCTTATTCGTCTGATTTCGGAGATGGTTAACACATCTGAAATTGATGACTCCAAGGAGATTGCAAGTATTCTCGCCCAGGCGCGTTCACAGCTTGAGGATGCGATTATTGCAGACGGCTCGTCTATCGGTCTGGCAAGAGTTGAAGCAAGCCTTAGCGAGTCAGCCAGCATGCTTGAATATATTTTAGGCTACGAGGCATACCGTATTCTTTGCGATTTGCTGAAAAATCCCGAGAAAATCGAAGGTCTCACCGCAGATTTGGCTCTGCTTCTCAAAAAGCTTGCGGTAAAGAGCAGGCTTACGGTTTCTATTGCGGGAGAGGTTGATTCCGACTTCACCGAAAGGTTGATTTCGGTATTTCCCGACGGTGAAGCAACGGGCGATGCCATCTCCGCAGGTTATTGCGCATCCGAGAGCGAATTCTTTGTTATTCCCTCAAAGGTTGCCTATGCGGTGCTGGGCGGAAAGTGCGACGAGGCTGAAAAAAATCTTGGATTTATGCGAGTTGCTCGTTCTATACTCTCCTATGAGTATCTCTGGAACACAATCAGAGTGAAAAACGGCGCATACGGCACAGGATTTGTGCCAAGGCGCGACGGTGTGATTATGTTCTATTCCTACAGAGACCCATCACCCGAGAATTCTATTGAATACTACAAGCAAAGCGCTGAATACCTCAGGGATATGGCAAAAGGCGACTGCGATCTTACCAAGTTCATAATAGGAGCGGTTGGCGAGGTTGATATTCTCACAACTCCTCGCACAAAATTCAATCTTGTAACAAACGATTATATCAACGGCTGGAGCCAGGAAAAATCAGCAGAGATAAGAGCATCTATGCTGAAAATGCAACCCTCTGACCTCATCGTTGTTGCAGATATGATTGATAAGGCGCTGGATAACCCGAGTCTTGCCGTAGTTGGCGCAGATGAGCATTTAAACGCTATGAAAACACACTTTAAGGATGTATATAAAATCTAAAAAAAAGAGTCCGACTCAAATCGAGTCGGACTCTTGATTTTATTTGGTATGTAATACAATTACGTGGTCGCTCTCCTGCCACTTGAACGTAACAAGATTAAGAATAAGCGTCTTCATAATTTCGCTCTTTATGTCACCGACCTCGTCAATTATAACGTCCTCGGCGCCAACAACGTAATATTCGGTTGCCTCATCGGGCATCTCAATATTTGAGATTACACGCACGTTCTCCTGACGGCTGATAACGAAATCATCGTTCTCAAACACAACCTCAACTGTGCCAAGCACGGAATACAGAAGAATTATCAAAACTATTGCCAAAATGCCAATCAGCATCGCAAGAGGCGAGCTGGTATCTCTGGGAGCTCGGAATTTCATATAATTACCGTCCACATTCAAAACTTTTTAGTCGTATGCCGCGTCGGCATATCTTTTTTATCATTATAACACCTAAAAAGCCAAAAGTCAATAACACAGAAAAATTTACTCATAATTTAAAATAAATACTCAAATAAAGAAGTATTTTCTATTGACTTTTGGGTCAAGATAGAGTATAATCTTTAAAGCAAAATAAAAGAAAGGCAAAATGATATGAATTATAATTACGAGGGATGGGCAGGCTTTGAAGGCGGCACATGGACTAAGGAAATAAACGTACGCAGCTTCATTCGCCATAATTACACTCCTTATGACGGAGATGAGACGTTTCTTGCAAAGCCCACAGAGGATACCCTCACACTTTGGGAGCAGGTTTTAGAGCTCTCTAAAAAAGAACGAGAGGCTGGCGGTGTTCTTGATATGGACACAAAGACCGTTTCTACTATTACCTCTCACGCGCCCGGTTATCTTAACCAGGAAATAGAAAAAATTGTAGGCTTCCAGACGGACAAGCCCTTTAAGCGCGCGCTTATGCCCTACGGTGGTATCAGAGTTGCGGAGAAGGCTTGCGAGGGCAACGGATATACCATTGACCCCGACATCAAGGAGTTCTTCACTACTCATAGAAAAACGCACAACGCAGGTGTATTCGATGCTTATACTCCCGAGATGAGAGCCTGCAGAAGCAGCCATATTATCACAGGTCTTCCCGATGCATACGGCAGAGGAAGAATTATAGGCGACTACAGACGAGTTGCGCTTTACGGTGTTGACCGTCTTATCGAGGACAAAGAGGAGCAGAAGAGAACCACCCGCTCCGCTATGTACTCTGAGGTTATCCGTGACAGAGAGGAGCTTTCCGAGCAGATAAGAGCTCTTGGCGAGCTTAAGGCTATGGCTGCGAGCTACGGATATGATATTTCCAAGCCCGCAACAAACACAAAAGAGGCTATCCAGTGGATGTACTTCGGCTATCTTGCTGCTGTTAAGGAGCAGAATGGCGCGGCTATGTCACTTGGAAGAACGTCAACATTTATTGACATTTACGCTGAAAGAGACCTCAAGAACGGTGTGTTCACCGAAGAGGAAATCCAGGAGTTCGTTGACCACTTCATTATGAAGCTGCGTCTTATCAAGTTCGCGCGTACTCCCGAGTACAACGCGCTCTTCTCGGGTGATCCCCAGTGGGTTACCGAGTCCATCGGCGGTGTTGCTATTGACGGACGTCACCTTGTAACAAAGATGTCTTATAGATATCTTCACACCCTTACCAACCTTGGCGCAGCACCCGAGCCCAACCTTACTGTACTCTGGTCAACAAGACTTCCCCAGAACTTCAAGCGCTACTGCGCGAAGATGTCCATTGAGACCTCTTCCATTCAGTATGAGAACGACGACCTTATGAGATTTACTCACGGTGACGACTATGCAATCGCTTGCTGTGTTTCCTCTATGAGAGTCGGTAAGGAAATGCAGTTCTTCGGCGCAAGAGCTAACCTTGCAAAGTGTCTTCTTTATGCAATCAACGGCGGTGTTGACGAGGTTTCGGGCAAGCAGATTGGCCCTGCTTACCGTCCTATCACATCCGAATACCTCGACTATGACGAGGTTATGGAGAAGTATGACGATATGATGAGATGGCTCGCAGGCGTTTACGTGAATATTCTTAACATCATTCACTATATGCACGACAAGTACTGCTACGAGAAGATTCAGATGGCTCTCCACGACAAGAACGTTACCCGTTGGTTTGCAACAGGTATTGCAGGCCTTTCGGTTGTGGCAGACTCGCTTTCCGCAATCAAGTACGCAAAGGTTAAGGTTATCCGTAACGAGAACGGCATTGCAACCGATTACGAGGTAGAGGGCGACTTCCCCAAGTTCGGTAACGACGACGACAGAGTTGACTCTATCGCATACGATATAGTTCACAGATTTATGGAGCATATCAGAAAGAACCACACCTACCGTAACAGTATTCCCACCACCTCTATTCTTACCATTACCTCTAACGTGGTTTACGGCAAGCATACAGGCTCTACCCCCGACGGTAGAAAGGCTGGCGAGGCGTTTGCTCCCGGAGCCAACCCCATGCACAAGCGTGATACTCACGGTGCGGTAGCTTCGCTTGCATCGGTAGCAAAGCTTCCCTTCAAGGACTCCCAGGACGGTATTTCCAATACCTTCTCCATTATTCCCGGAGCTCTTGGCAAGGATGACAAAATCTTCGTAGGAGATATTGAGATTGACCTCGATTGCTCCACCGGCGCATGCGTCGGACCCACTCTCTTCGAGGATTTGGACGATTAAATAGATATTAAGAAAGGAGCCTAACATGGCAGCAACAGAAAACCAGATAGACAACCTCGTTGCCCTGCTCGACGGCTACGTAGAAAAGGGCGGTCATCACCTGAACGTTAACGTGTTCAGCCGCGAAACGCTTCTTGACGCGCAGAAGCACCCTGAAAAATACCCACAGCTTACAGTAAGAGTAAGCGGATATGCGGTTAACTTCATTAAGCTCACCAAGGAGCAGCAGGATGAGGTTATTTCCCGTACCTTCCACGAGAAGATATAAATGATATAGCGGTCCGTCTTTAAAACTAAGTCGGGCCGTTATTTATTTTTGTGTTGATTTTTTCTTCACAATGAGATATAATGTATAAAAAAGAAAGGAGAGGCAAATGATAGGTTATATTCATTCAAAGGAAACCTTCGGAACGGTTGACGGCCCGGGAATACGCTACGTTTTGTTTATGCAGGGCTGTCCCATGCGCTGTATATACTGTCACAACCCCGACACCTGGGCAACCGATGGCGGTGAGGCGACGAGCGTTGATGAAATTTTGGCTGAATTTGAGAAAAACCGTCCCTTTTATTCAAACGGTGGCATAACAGTCACAGGCGGCGAGCCTCTTCTGCAGATTGATTTCCTTTTGGAGCTGTTCTCCGAGGCGAAAAAGCGTGATATCCACACCTGTATTGACACCTCAGGCATAACCTTTAGCGAAAAAGAGAACGAATACCGCAAAAAGCTTGACAGTCTTATGGAATACACCGACCTTGTAATGCTTGATATAAAGCATATTGATAACGATATGCACAAAAAAATCACGTCAAGGGAAAACGGTAATATTCTCGCATTTGCGAAATATCTTGAAGAAAAAAACATTCCCCTTTGGGTGCGTCACGTGGTTATTGAGGGGTACACCGATAGCGAAGATGCCCTTTTTGAGCTTGGAAAATTCATTGGCGGCTTAAAAAATCTAAAAGCACTCGACGTTTTGCCTTATCACACCATGGGTGTGAATAAATATGAGGAATTAGGCATAAAATACCCACTTGAAGGCACGCCCGCGCTCTCGCAAAAGCAGGCATTAAAGGCGAAGGAAATTATCCTAAAAGGCGTTTATTCGGTTAGAACAAAGAATAAGCAATAGAAAAGAGGTTATCTATTCGATAACCTCTTTTTTGAATATTTGGTCCTGATACAGTGAATATCTATGATGTGTGCCTCGTGTTACTTCGGACGAAAGCGCTTCAAATTCCTCTTTGCTTACCAATTTGTAACCCACAACCTCGGTTTCCTGCAATCTGAGTGCAGGTAGCTCGTCAAGGCAAAGCATATAAGACACCGCATACACCTTCCCCATAGCGCGCTCTCCAAGCTTAACAAGGGAATTGGGAGTAGCCGAAATTCCAACCTCCTCATAAAGCTCTCGGATGGCTCCTGTCAGCACGTCCTCGCCTGCGACAACCGCACCGCCGGGCAGGTCAAATTTCAAGCCCTCACTCTTTTCGGGATGACGCTGCGTAATAAGCAATTTTTCGCCGATCTTAACCCACACCTCAACGCAGGGGTGATAAAATCCGTTTGGAATTTCATTATGTCTTGACCTGTCACAAGTTATATTAACAGGCAGGCCTTTTTCGTCTACCAAGTCCCATTTTTCCATATTTTTACCGCCATTTTACTACTATTGTTTACATTTTCACAGAGTCATTCTTTATATGAAGATCGATTTGGTTGTACGGAACGGTTATAGAATTTTCATCAAATTTCTTTTTAACCGCCTCTAATATATCATATTTCACCGTCCAATAATCATCGGTTTTAGTCCACACTCTCGCAACTATATTGATGCTGCTGTTTGCATACTCTCCCACCCTGACAAAAGGCGCGGGGTCATCAAAAACAAGCTCGTTTGCCTTGCAAATTTCCATAATCAATGCCTTTGCCTTTTCCGCATCGTCATCGTAGGATATCGAGAAGGTAAAATCAACTCTTCTTGTCTCTTTTTCTGAGTAATTGATAATACTTGAATTAGAAAGCGTTCCGTTAGGTACGTAAATCACCTTGTTGTCAGGAGTGCGAAGCTTTGTGCATACAATGTGAATATCCTCTACTGTACCGGACACCTCTGCGCCCTCTACCTCGATGTAATCATCAACCTTGAAGGGTCTTGTGAAGATAATAAGCACTCCGCCCGCAAAGTTTGACAAAGCGCCGTTTACCGCAAGACCAACGCATACGCCAAGCGATGTTACAAGCGCCGTTAATCCACTTGTATCAATTCCAAGATAGCCTATGATGCATATAACAACAAGGGCCTTTGCAGCCACCTTTCCAACGTATGAAAGCGTCCTTACCAACGTTTTATCAAATTTATCAGTGTTAAATCTTTTTTCAATTTTTCGCGCTATTACGTTAATTATGCGGAAGCCTACAATTAAAATTATAACAGAGATAATTATTTTTAAGCCGGTATTAAGACCCCAGCTTAAAAGAGTGTCAAGTATTTTGCCGACCTTATCATTTTCAGCCGCCGTGTTAAGCAATGTATTCATAGCCCTTTTCCTTTCCTTTTCCTACATCTATTATATCATATCAAAGGGCTATGTCAAGATAAAACAGTCATTTACCATCGGTTTACTCGCATTTCAAATGTTTTCCTTGTATATTTTCTCCACAGCTTTTGCAAAGCTTTCTTTTGCATACGACTGAGCAATTTCCCTGCTTTTCCTACTCGCATCTTCGCGCCATTTCGGGTTTTTTATGATTTTTTTGAGATAAAAGAGAAATTCCTCCTCATTTTCATAGGTATATCCGTTTTCCCCCTCGATAATAACGCCACGAAGCACGTCATCTTTTCTACATAGCAGCGGCAGTCCGTTGGCACAGGCCTCAATATAGGTAAGGCCCTGTGTTTCGCTTGTAGATGAGCTTACGAACAAGTCTGCGCTTTGATAATATTCTGAAACAAGCTCATGGCTTACCTTTCCCACGAAGAGAACCCTATCGTCAATGCCGTAATCGAAAGCCATTTTTTCTAAGCTCTCTCTTTGAGGCCCATCCCCTACAATCAGTAGTGAAATTTCCGTCATTTTTTTAGTCGCAGAAGCAAAATATCTGATAATTTCCCCGATGTTTTTTTCATGCCCCAGTCTTCCGAGATAAATCAGCAAAAATAATCCGTCATTGAATTTTGAGTGACACATTTTTTTGTTTTCATGCTCACAGAACCGCTTGCGATGGCTTTTCAGGTCAATTCCCGTAGGAATTACGCTAATTGGCGATGTCAAAAGGTAATTTTTTAGCTTTTTTTCAATCTTTTCGCTCGGTGCAATTATTCTTTTCGCATCTCTAAGCCTGTACTTCACAAATTTTTTAACCGCAAAGTTGCCGAGCTTCTTTCCGGGCAAAACATAATTTGCATAATCCTCGTACATGGTATGGTAGGTGTGTAAAATCGGCGCTCCTGTTCTTTTGGAAATATACAAGGCATATTGATAGGTAAAAAACTCGCATTGGCTGTGTATAATATCAGGTTTCCAACGAACTATATCCTTTATCAACGGATGACGATATGAAATGGGAATCCTAATGCCGCGATAAATTGGAAAAGGCAGAGAACGAATATATGTTATATCCCCCTCAACATAGCTTTTCAATCCGTCAGAAACCGTGAGCAATCTTACCTTATGCCCTCGCTTTTTTAAACCATCGTATAAATTTTTCACCGAAACTGTAACACCGCTTGTAACCGTCTTATATACATCTGTTGTAATCAAAATACGCACAATACTAACCTCTTTCTCCAAGGCATTTCTTATTAAAATTAGTATTTATTATTTTTCATGTTATCATTCAACTTATCATAATTCAACTTAAAAAAACAATAAATCCCACCTTTTGCAAATCATAGTTGTCATTTTAAGGGTTTTCTAACAAAAAAGTACATGCACATCATCACAACTCACAAAACGAAAAAAGCACCTACCGAAGTAAGTGCTTCAATTAGTTCCCTGAACTGGTAGAACAAGAAGAAAATAAGTGATTGTTATTTTCTTCGAAGCGATGTCTCGCATTGCGAGCAAAACGAGCAAGAGATTTCTTGTGACGTTATGCGACACATAAGCAGACGGGCTGCGTAGCAGGAACCAGTGACTCGTGCATACCGCCTTGGCGGTATTGGGCGTAACGAGGAGATGTTCTGATTAGTAGAACTAAACCACGCGAAAGTGCTAATTTTATCCCGAGTAGCCCTTTCACAGTCTGTTCGCGTAGCGAACAATGACTATTA
>JAZQWA010000087.1:0-59440 GCA_045632065.1 Eubacteriales bacterium
CAAAGTCCTACCTTTATGCCTGTTCCGCCAAGGTCAATTCCAATAGTATACACGGTAAACCTCCAAAATTCTGATATTTTAATTATATTAGAAAAGCCCCTCGTTGTCAAGCATAATTGCACAAAAAGATTGGTTCACAAAAAATTAACATTTTACATTTATAAATCTATTGCAATCTTTACAAAAATAGTATACAATATAATCCGGTAAAATAATAATATAAAAAGGGGATAAAAACCTTGAAGAGAATTGTATATGCTGACAATGCAGCTACCACACCGGTCAGCCGTGAGGTTATAGATGCTATGATGCCTTGCTTCGAGAGCGATTTTGGTAATCCCTCAAGCCCCCATTCGCTTGGTATCGAGGCAAAGGATATTCTTGATGATGCCAGAGCGCGTATTGCAGACGTTCTCGGCTGCAGCGCAGGTGAGATTTACTTCACCAGCGGTGGTACAGAGGCTGATAACTGGGCAATCAGAGGCGCGGCAATGCGTATGCGTGCAAAGGGCAGAAATCATATTGTTACAAGCAAAATTGAGCATCACGCAGTGCTTCATACTTGTGAGGCGCTGGAAAAAGAGGGATTTGAGGTCAGCTACGTTGGCGTTGATAAGTACGGCGTGGTTGATTTGGACGAGCTTGCACGCGTTGTTACTGATAAAACGGCCGTTGTGGCAATAATGTTTGCCAACAACGAGATTGGTACTATCGAGCCTATTGAAAAAATCTGTGAAATCGCTCACGCAAAGGGCGCTCTTATGTTTACCGACGCCGTTCAGGCGGTTGGTAACGTTGATATTGATCTCTCCAAGATAAAGGTTGATATGCTCGCTCTTTCGGGACATAAGCTTCATGCTCCAAAGGGCATTGGTCTGCTCTTTATCAGAAAGGGTGTTGTAATTAACAATCTTATTGAGGGCGGAGGACAGGAGAAGCGTAAGAGAGGCGGCACAGAGAACGTTCCTTATATCGTAGGACTTGCCAAGGCGCTTGAACTTGCAAAGGAAAATATGAAAGAGCTTCCCAGAGTTGCAAAAATGCGTGACAGACTTATTGAGGAGCTTACGAAAATTCCATATTCTTCGCTTAACGGCCACCCTACAAACCGTCTGCCCGGCCTTGTAAACGTAGGTTTTGAGTTTATCGAAGGCGAGAGTATGCTTCTTTGGCTTGATATGGCGGGAATCTGTGCATCCACAGGCTCTGCCTGCTCATCCGCATCGCTTGACCCGTCTCACGTGCTTTTGGCGACAGGAGTGCCTCATGAAAAGGCTCACGGCTCACTCAGACTCTCTATATCCAAGGATACAACCGATGAGGATATAGATTATATCATTGAAAACGTTGCTCCCATAGTAGAAAGACTCCGTAATATGAGTCCTCTTTGGGAGGAAGTAGTAAAAAAGGACGCCTTGGTGTAATAAAAGGCAGTTTCAGGAAAGGAAATTAAAATGAAATACAGCGAAAAGGTTATGGACCACTTCACCAATCCCAGAAACGTTGGTGAAATCGAGAATGCCGACGGCGTTGGCGTAGTAGGCAACGCAAAGTGCGGCGATATTATGAAAATGTATCTTAAGATTGATGAAAACGACGTTATTACCGACTGTAAGTTTAAGACGTTCGGATGCGGCGCGGCTATTGCAACCTCATCTATGGCAACCGAGCTTGTAAAGGGACACACCATTAAGGAGGCTCTCGAGCTTACAAATCAGGTGGTTGTCGAGGCTCTTGACGGACTTCCTCCCGTAAAGGTACACTGTTCTGTTCTTGCCGAGGAGGCTATTAAAACCGCAGTTGCTGACTACTATAAAAAGATTGGCAGAGAGGTCGATTTCGAAATCGAAAAAGCTCACGAAGAAGAGTAAAATGCCATAAAATGAGAACAAATATTTGCAAAATTCCCGCTTTTTGCAGGAATTTTGCATTTTTTGGAGATAAAGATTTATGAAAATTCTTGTAGGAATTAGTGGCGGTGTTGACAGCGCATACACAGCGAGAAAGCTTATCGACCAAGGTCACAAGGTCGAGGGCGCAGTACTTGTTATGCATGAATATACCGAGATAGGCGCTGCCAGAGAAGCGTCAGAATCGGTAGGCATCAGACTGCATGAGATTGACTGTCGCGCGCCCTTCAATCAGGTGAAGGAAAATTTTGCTTCCGAATATATAAAAGGAAGAACTCCGAATCCTTGCATTATATGTAACGAAAAGGTAAAGTTTAAGTATCTCTATGATTTCGCTATGGAAAACGGCTTTGATGCCATAGCAACAGGCCATTATGCAAAAATAACACAGGTTAATTGCGAAAATAAACCTCGTTATACGCTTTCGATAGCCGAGGATACAAAAAAAGACCAGACGTATATGCTTTACAGGCTTGGTCAGGACGTGCTCTCACGCCTTATTTTGCCTCTTTACGAGGGAACAAAGGCGCAAATTCGTGAAAAAGCCGAGGAACAGGGAATTTCGGCGGCAAAAAGGAGCGATAGCCAGGAAATTTGCTTCTTACCCGAGGGCAATCACCCCGAATATATCGAATCTGTAATGGGCAAATGCGAAAAGGGCAGCTTTATTGATGAAAACGGCAATGTTCTCGGTGAGCACAGGGGAATTATTCATTACACAGTAGGTCAGCGCAAAGGGCTTGGAATTGCCCTTGGCGAAAGAGTTTTTGTTACAGATATAAATGCCGAGGATAATACCGTGACTCTCTCTAAGGAATATCCGGGAAAACGGATTGTGAAAATAACCGATATGGTTTACTCCGGAATGACTGAGCCTACCACTCAAAGCTCTCTTCGAGCCAAGGTAAAGCTGCGTTATTCTGCTCCCTTGGTTGACTGCGAGGCGCGCCTGTATCCCGATAAAACAGCTGAGCTTATTCTTGATGAGCCACAGCGATTTTCACCCGGGCAATCTGCAGTTTTATACCTCAACGACTTCGTTATTTGCGGCGGTTTTATAGTATAATAGCGACTGAAATGCACGCAGCTTTTGACCACCCAAAAATAAAATAAAGTATAAAAATACAACCGATGACTCTGAAAAATGGGTTTTCGGTTGTTTTTTTTGTGAAAATGAGGTGTAGAAATTTTTGTTCAAATTTTGTGCAACATTAACAGAGGATGGAATAAATGCATTTTGGTAATTTTTTTATAGCAGAAATGTAAAAATAATTTACCTTTGCACTAAAACCCAAAATTTATCGTGAAAAAACGTTGCAGAAAAGTAAATTGAATTTACTTCACCGCCTCGATAACTTTTTTATGTCCCGAGGCGCGTAAACAACTATTTACATTTAATTTTTTTAAAATCATTTTTCCACTTAAACAAAGTTTCCTTATATATATTATATAATAAAATGATTCTTGACTATTTTTGTCACGTGTGATATAATGCTTTTGTAATACGCGGGCGTAATACGCCTGTTTGCGGATTAAATATTTGGAGGAAATTGCAAATGAAAAGAAAATTGTTTCAGAGGGCTGTTTGCTTAATACTTTCTGTTACGACCTTCCTTGGCGCATTTGGTATAACCACGTCGGCTGCCGGCTCAACCCAGTCTAATACGAACTCGGGTACTGCCGCAACTCTCGACCAGATGTCTGCGCTCCTTGGTATGTCCAGCTATGCAGAGTATTCGAGCAGATACAACCCTGCGGATTGGAACAAGCAGCTGTCCGAAATCGTTATTGCAGGTGATGACTTGTTTAAGTTTACCGGCAATGCGGGTTCTATAACCAAGGATAGCCAAGAATGCTTGGATTCGTTTACCGCTGATCCTTCCAATTGGGAGAATTTCACAGAATCTGATTGGAATAACACGGTTTACGTTCCTACCGTTTCAAACGACGGTAAGCAGGCTGCAAGTATTACCTGGCAGTTTGAGCTCAGCGAGGCTCAGACAGGACTTTATCACATTGAAATCGAGTATTTCAACTGTGTAATTTCCAAGAGCGATATTGGTAATAAGAGTAGCGTAAGCTCTATTGAGAAGGCCTTAAAAATCGACGGTAAGGTGCCCTTTGACGAGGCGAGCAGTCTTACCTTTGATAAGCACTGGGCTTATAACAACATCTCGGTGAGCGACCCCACCCCCGTAACAGACGGTGAGTACACCGAAGCTGGTACCTACGTTAGCTACGAGCGTATCAACAAGTACAAGGGTGACGAGACAGAGAAGAACGGCTATTACAAGTATTCCACCAAGGTATACTCCGAGAATGGCGTTCTTATGAAGCAGACTACAACCTACAAAATTAAAGAGGATATCAACGGTAACTCCATTTCCCCTGAAATTCAGGAGCTTTCCGTTTGGAGTACATATATTTGTAGAGATACCACCGGCTATCACGACGGTTATTTCACATTCCTCTTTGACGAGGACAAAACATATAGCCTCACTCTCGAATCCCAGCGTGAGCCTATCATTATCAAGTCTATCAAGCTTGTTCCCGCAGGTAATGCGCAGAGCAGCATTCCCTCTTACGAGGAATATCTTGAGAAGTATAAGGATAAGCCTAATGCAAAGGGTGATATTACCTTTATTCAGACAGAGTTCCCGGACGCAGTATCCGACTCAGCGGTTGCGCCCTCTAACGACAACTCCTCTGCGGTTAACTATCCCATCTCCTCTTCCTCACAGCTCTTCAACGTTATCGGAGAGACCGGCTTCAGCGCGGTAGGACAGTGGGCTGCGTATAAGTTTACCGTAAATGAGAGCGGTATGTATAACCTTTCGATGAGATATTTGCAGGATACCCTCCAGGGTATGTTTGTTTGCCGTTCCATTAAGCTTGCGGGCGGTGACTACGGCCTTGCAGACGGAAGCCCTGCTTCTCCTTATCGCGAGGCGCAGATGATTCGTCTTGACTATAACAAGAAATGGCAGTCGGATCTTCTCGGCTATTACGTTTACAAGGATGTAAACGGCAACGTTATCAGCTCTGCCGACACTCACGCGATTGACGGCAAGTTTGTTGATAACAACGGCAACCCCGTAAGCATTGAGAAGGTTGACTGTAAGTTCTACTTTGAGGCAGGCGTTGAGTACACAATCTATCTTGAGTGCTCGCTTGGCTCCCTTAGAGAATACATAGAGAGAGCAGAGACCTCGCTTGCTAAAATCAACGAGTGCTACCTGCAGATTCTCCAGCGTACAGGCTCTGAGCCTGACCCCAACACCGACTACCTCTTCTACGAGGTTATGCCCGAGGTTCTCGTAACTCTGCTTAACGAGGCAGAGGAGCTTAACGATATCGCGAGAAGCCTTGAGGCTCTTTGCGGAACGACGGGCTCGCATATCGCCACCCTTGATACCGTAGTGCGTGTGCTTCGCATTATGGGCGCTGATTACGGTGACGAGATTGCGGCTAACCTGTCCAACCTCAAAACATATCTCGGTACTCTCGGTACCTGGATTAACGATTCGAAGCAGGGCGCGGTTACCATTGACAGCATGGGCATCGTTCCTGTTGAAACAGAGGAAAAGCTTCCCAAGGCAAAGGCAGGCTTCTTCCGTTCTTTGTGGTTTGAAATTTGCTCCTTCATATATTCGTTCTTCACCAACTACGACCAGATGGGTCTTACCAAGGTTCCTGAAAAGGGAAAGGAGGCTGTATCGGTTTGGTTTGCAGCAGGACGTGACCAGTCGCAGATATGGCGTTCTATGGTTGACTCCGACGACGGCTTCACCAACACTTACAACACAGCGGTTGAGCTTAAGCTCGTAACCAGCGGTACGCTTCTGCCCTCGATTCTTTCGGGTAACGGTCCTGACGTATACATGGGACTCAGCTCTGCTGATGTAATTAACTACGCTATCAGAAGTGCGGTAATCGGTATCAGCGGTAATGACAACAAGAATCTCAGCGAGGACGAAAACGTTATCTTCCGTTCCTACGTTTATGAAAATGGGGCAGGGGATAAGGTGTTTGTTGAGCAAACTCCCGCAGGCCCTGTTTACAGAAAGCAGTCGGGTGATAAATTTGTTGTTATGAATGCTGCCGAGGCGCAGACATTCTCTGCAAATATAGACTCCTACAAGCTTGTTTCGCTCCCCTATCACGTTATAACCGGTGAGGAGAACTTTGCTCCCGCTGCGGTAAGCACTCTCGAGCTTCTTGAGGTTTATTACGGCGTTCCCAACACCATGAACTTCGCAATGATGTTCTATCGTATGGACGTTCTTGCTCAGCTCGGTCTTGAGGTTCCTGAGTCCTGGAATGAGCTTATCTCCATGCTCTCCGAGCTTCAGACCAAGAATATGTCTATTGGTGTATCTTATATCTCAGCTCTTGACTTTATGATGTACCAGATGGGCGGTAATATGTGGAAGTACACCGACGCATCGGTTTATGATCCCATTTATGCAGGCTCGAAGATCGACCTTGATTCTCCTATCGCAATCGAGGCGTTTGAGTTCGTATGCCGACTTTACACCGACTATTCGCTTCCTGTAAGCTACGATGCAGCTAACCGTTTCAGAACGGGTGAGATGCCTATCGTTATCGGAAGCTATGAGGCGATTTACAACACTCTCGTTGTATACGCTACCGAAATCGAAGGACGTTGGGAGTTCTGTCCGCTTCCCGGCTCGAAGAACGAGTTTGAGGAGGACGGCTTCAATTACGATTCTCTTGCAACCGTTTCCGCAACCGTAATTCTTAACGGCTGTGACGACCTTCTTACTGCATGGCAGTTCGTTCAGTGGCAGACCAGCGCTTCGGTACAGGCTGAATACGGTAACAGAATAGTTGCCCTTATCGGTCCTGCAGCGAAGTATGAGACTGCAAACGTTCAGGCTATCAACGACCTGTCCTGGACAGCAAGAGAGAAGGCTGCTATTAAGGACCAGATGGCTAACCTTAACGCAATCAAGAACTATCCCGGTTCTTACATCTATTCAAGATATATGAAGTTTGCATTCCTTGATGCATACAACAACGGCGCAGATCCCTATGAGGCAATGATGTCTTATATTCCTGCTATTAACGCAGAAATTGAGCGTAAGCGTCAGGAGTTCGACCTCCCTGTTGCAGAAACAGCAGAGGACGCGCTCCGTCAGATTACACAAAACTAAGAAAGGAGCCATAATATGTCACTTAAAGTGTCACTTAAACCCAAAGCGCCAGCAGATCCTAACAGACCTGTAGCGCGAGATGAAATGACAAAGCTTCAGTGGACTTGGAAAGAGATGAAGCGTAATAAGACGGCCTATTTCATGCTGGCTCCGTTCCTTATTCTCTTCATAATCTTCACAGTTTTACCCGTTGTACTTTCGATTTTCTTAAGTCTTACAGACTTTAACATGCTTGAAATGCCCGGATGGGTTGGAATTGACAACTATACCAGATTGTTCCTTGAGGACGAGATTTTCATGCTCGCCTGCCAGAACACTCTGATATTCGCGGCAGTTACCGGTCCCGTATCCTATCTTCTTTCGCTTCTGGTTGCTTGGTTTGTAAACGAGCTTCCTCCTAAGATTCGTGCGGTAGTAACCCTTATCTTCTATGCTCCCTCCATTTCCGGTCAGGTTTACCTGATTTGGAAGACTCTGTTCTCCTCCGACTCTTACGGTTGGGCAAACGCGACGATGATGAACCTCGGTATGATTACCGAGCCTATACTCTGGTTCGAGGATGCAAAATACGTAATGGGACTTTGTATCGTAGTTGCTCTTTGGACATCTCTCGGTACAGCATTCCTGTCCTTCATCGCCGGCTTCCAGACGGTTGACCGCTCGATGTACGAGGCAGCGGCAGTTGACGGAATCAAGAATCGTTGGCAGGAGCTTTGGTACATAACTCTTCCCACCATGAGACCGCAGATGATGTTCGGCGCAGTTCTTGCGATTACCAACTCCTTCGGCTTCGGTGGAGTAGTTACCGCGCTTTGCGGCTTCCCCTCAGTTGACTATGCGGCGCATACCATAATGCACCACCTTGACGACTACGGCGGATTACGTTATGAAATAGGCTATGCATCTGCAATAGCCGTGGTGCTCTTTATAATAATGTACGGCGCAAACCGCATTATTAAGAAGGCTCTTTCGAAGGTAGGTGAGTGATAATGGCAGCAACTAAGAAATTAAGAATCAGAAATCACAGAGTCGTACTCAACCGTTCTGCGGGAGGCGACGCAGGCATTACCTTTATGCTCACTCTTTTGGGCATTGTAATGTTTGTACCTATGTACTACGTTGTTATCCAGTCGCTCAAGCCCCTGGATGAGCTGTTTATGTTCCCCCCCAGATTCTACGTAAGCAACCCCACATTTGATAACTTTGCCGACCTGTTCACTCTCATGGGTGACTCCTGGGTACCCTTCTCAAGATACATATTCAATACTGTATTCCTTACCATTTGCGGTACTCTCGGCAACCTTGTATTTGCTTCAATGGCTGCGTATTCGCTTGCAAAGCTCCGTTTCCCCGGACGTAATGCAATATTCCAGCTTATCGTAACCTCCCTTATGTTCCATTCTACGGTAAACCAGGTTACTCACTTTATCATTCTTTCTTCCTTTGGATGGATTGATACCTACCTTTCTATTATCGTACCTTCTATGGCAACAACAATGGGTCTTTACCTTATGAAGCAGTTCATGGAAACATCGGTGCCCGACACAGTTCTTGAATCTGCAAGACTTGACGGCGCCAGCGAGTTCCGTACGTTCCTTATTATAGCAATGCCTATGGTTAAGCCCGCTTGGCTTACCCTTATGATTGAGTGCTTTAAGACGCTTTGGAACTCTGGCTCTTCGATTTACATTCACTCCGAGGAGCTTAAAACCTTTAACTATGCGATTAACCAGATTGTATCCGGCGGTGTTGCCCGTTCAGGCGCAGGCGCTGCTGCGATTGTAGTTATGATGAGCGTTCCCATCACGATTTTCGTTATCAACCAGAGTAAGATTATCGAGACCATGGGCTCATCGGGTATGAAGGACTAAAAAGGAGGAATATGATGAAAACAAAATTAACTAAAATATTGCTCCTTTCGTTCGTTCTCGTAATGATTTTCGGAACAGTTGCTCCCGCAGCCTTCGAGTCTTACGATACCTACACCTACTCCATTGACGGAAATCCGCTTCCTTCTCCCCACGCCTATACCCCCGACGTAGAGACCTATGATTCGGTTAGTATGGGACTTGTGGCAGGCTATTATTGGAGATATGAGAACGGCGCGGTAGGCATCTGGACAGGAAACGGCATGAAGCCCGAGACGCTTGACGCAGAGTTCAGCTCCGAGCATCTTACCTACGAAAAGACTGCTGACGGCAAGGCTTATATTGTAACAGGACTTACCGAAGCAACCGCTTATCTTGCAATTCCCGCAACATACGAGGGACTTGACGTAGTTGCTATTGCAGAAAATGCTTTCTCCGCTAATGCAAATGCTATTACCGCTGTTATAATCGGTGAGAACGTTGCCACAATCGGAAATGGCGCATTTGCAAATGCAAAATCGCTTAAAACCGTTTACACCGAGCTTGACTCGGAGGAGTGGAAGAGCGTAGTCGTTGGCGACAAAAATGCGTCTCTTACCGCATCCACACTTTATTACTACTCGGAGATTATCAAGTTCGGTAACACCCCTCTTTCCAAGGGTACTAACGACATTATTGCCGATAACGAGGGTAATCTTTATGTTGCCGATACAGGTAACAACCGTATCGTAATTCTCAGTAAGTACGATTATAAGGTTATCGGTGTTATCAAAACCTACGTTGACGAGTACGGCAACGAGCAGGGCTTCGACGGACTTAACGGTCTGTACGTTACCAATTCCGACGATATGGTTGACGGCTCCGCTCAGATTTTCGCCTGCGATACTAACAACAAGAGAGTTGTAGTATTCGATAAGGAGACCTACGAGTACGTAAGAACCATTGATGAGCCCGATAACGCGCTCCTCAGTGAAACAGACTTCGCTCCCTACGCTATTGCAGTTGACCTTTACGGCAGAATTTACATAGTTTCCCGTAACTGTACCAACGGTATTATCGTTCTTTCGGGCGAGGGCGAGTTTACAGGCTTTATCGGCGCGCAGAAGATTACCAGCAGCCCCTTTGAGCAGATCTGGGAGAAGTTCCAGAGCGCAGAGGACAGAAAAAATGCGAAGCGTAATCTTTCTATTCCTTTTAATAATATAACGGTAGACAAGGACGGCTTTGTTTACGTTACTATTAACTTTACCAATGCATCCGAGCTTTCACAGCAGATGACTGCTCTCAGAACTAAGACCGCCACTTACTCACCCGTAAAGAAGCTTAACTCTCGCGGTGTTGAGATTATGAAGCGTAACGGCTTCTTTGACCCAGGCGGAGAGGTTATTTCTGCGGCGCAGGGAGCAACTGTAAAGGATCTTTCTGTTATCACCGACATTTCCATCGGAAATCACGGAACATGGACGATTCTTGACAGCTCGAGATCCAGAATGTATACCTACGACCAGAACGGAAACCTTCTGTTCGCCTTTGGTGACAAGGGCGCTCAGGTTGGCAACGGTGTAAAGTACGTTGCCATGACTTATCAGGTAGTTGACGGAGAGTATAATCTCGTTCTGCTTGATAACGCAGGTACAACAGGAATTTCGCTTACCATTTTCCATCCTACCGATTACTGTGATATCATTATGGAGGCAATCTATAATCAGAATATACACAATTATTCGGAAACCATTGAAAACTGGGAAGCAATTCTTACTCAGAACACCAACTTCGACCTTGCTTATATCGGTATAGGTAAGGCTCTCTACAACCAGGGCAAATACGAGGAAGCAATGGATATGCTTGCCAGCGCTTATGAAACCGAGTATTACTCCAAGGCGTTTGCAGAGATAAGAAAGGACGTAATTGCAAAGTGGATGATTCCCATGCTTGCAGTAGTAATCGCTCTTATCGTTCTTCTTGTTAAATTCCTTGGTTGGGCAGGTAAGAAGAATAAGGCAACCTCTCTTAAGGTGGGACGTAAGACCTACGGTGAGGAGATGCTTTACGTATTCCACATTATATTCCACCCCTTCGACGGATTCTGGGATTTGAAGCACGAGAAGAGAGGCTCGGTAAGAGCTGCATTGACCATTCTCGGTATAACTATCCTTGCTTTCTTCTATCAGGGTATTGGTCAGGGATATATGTTTAACCCCAGAGGAACCGTATCTACTATATTTGATCAGCTTCTTGCAGTAGCAGTGCCCGTTCTTCTTTGGGTTGTTGCAAACTGGTGTCTTACAACACTCTTTGACGGAGAGGGAAGCATGAAGGACGTATTCGTAGCGACCTGCTACTCCTTGGCTCCTCTTCCTCTGTTCGTTATTATTTCTACCATTCTTACTAACATTCTTACTGTTGGTGAAGGCTCTATCGTTAACCTTCTCGTTACTATCGGTTACGTTTGGGTTGGCTTGCTTCTGTTCTTCGGTATGGTTGTTACTCACGACTATTCTACAGGAAAGAACGTTATTACCACGTTAGGTACAATTGCCGCAATGGCAGTTATTATGTTCATTATCATATTGTTCTCCAGCCTTGTAATGAAGATGGGAACATTCGTAATTTCGCTGATTAACGAAATCGGCGGCAGAATATCATAGAAAGGGAGGTAATGTAAATGAAATTGAATAAATTAGTATCATCCGTACTTGCATTTGTAATGATTGTTACAAGCTTTGCTGCGTTGCTTCCCGTTGTAGCTTCTGCTGCATCCCCGATAGCCGTTAACGTTAAGACAGACGACGACAGAGTCTCTGATATGGAAGCCGTAATTGAGATTTGTAATGACTATATGTCATATAATTTCAGCACGGCAAAGGAAATGCTTGATTACGAGCTTGAGAAGGGCTACCTTGACAGCATCACTCGTGGCAATTTTGCAGTGTATATCAACCGCTTCACAGGTGTTATGTACTACGTTAATAATCTTACAGGTCAGATTCTTACCAGTAACTTTATTGACCCTGCATATCAGACAATCGAGGGCGGTCAGACGGTAACACTCGACAAGACCTATCTCGGACAGGTAAGCGTTAGCGCATTTAACATTGACGGTACAGCTAAGTATGAGTACAACAGCTTTGAATGGATAATGGAGGGCTCGCTTCTCTCTGTTTCCAAGAGCGCAGAGGATGGAATTTCCGTTGAATACATTCTCGGTAATGCCTTCGACGCATTTATCATCCCCGATGTTATGACGCTTGACACCTTTAATAAGGACATACTTCATCCTGCATTTGAGAAGCTTCAGTCGCTTTTGAATGAGTGCTGCGGTCCCTTCAATAGCGCGACTGCCGCTGCTGCTAAGGCAGAGACATCTTCTCCTTCGTTGAACTGGAGAATGAAGTCTACAAGCTACAACATTTTAGAGGACGATATTTACAGAAAAGAAGTTTACTTCGAGACCTATTTATCGTCTGCGCTTGATAACTATGTTAAATACGCAGCTATTCACCTCGGCGAAGGCTTTGAAAGCAACGCGAAGTATATCGAAATTTACAATCACGTAACCTTCATCAAGTCATTCTTTGAGAACTATAACATTATCAAGGCTGATAATACAAGTGATAAGAAGAATGAGAGAATTCCCGTAATCCTTGACGGCGTTATGGTTGTTCTTCTTGATGGAGCAGAGGATAAGACCTCTTCGATTATCAACAAATATCGCTCGGTTGAAAAGGCCATCAAGTATCTTCGTCCCGGACTTACTCAGGAGCAGGTAGATATCTACGAGCAGGAGTGTGGATTCACAGCTGATGAATCGAACATTCCCTCCTTCAAGGTAACTCTTGTTTACACCATTGATGAGGACGGCAATCTTGTTGTTGACGTTCCTGCAAATGCGATTTCCTATGATAAGGAAATTTACTCGGTAGCCAGCGTTTCTACCCTTAAGTACTTCGGCGCAGGAAATATGATTGACGACGGTTACGTATTCTATCCCGACGGTAGCGGTACTGTTATTGATTTTGATGACTTCTACTTCACAGAGCCCGGCAGAGTAAGCCCCTCTGTAAACGTTGAATCTAAGGTATATGGCGCAGATTACTGCTATTCGGCTATTACAGGAGCTCACCGCGAGCAGATTACAATGCCTGTTTACGGTATTGTAAGCCAGGTTAATGCAAATAATCTCGGCTACTCCGCAGGTCTTGGTCAGGTTACCAACGGCTTCCTTGCGATAATCGAGGATGGCGCATCTCTTACCAGTATTGTTGCTGAATCCCGTGGTTCAACACACAAGTATATGGGCGCTTATACCATCTTCGCGCCTTTCCCCTCTGATACATACGACCTTTCTGCATCCTTGTCGGTAGGTTCGCTTTCCAACTATACAGTAGTTGCTCCTGCTTTCTATGAGGGCAAGCTCAGAACAAAGTACGTAATGCTTGTTGATGAGAGCATTTATGCAAAGGCTCTTCTCGTTGATCCCGGATTTGTCGGATATATCCCCAGTTACGTTGGTATGGCAAATTGCTATCGCGATTATTTGAAGAACAACGGTGTTCTTTCGGCTCTTGCAAAGCAGGACAATACAGCTCCTCTCTACGTTGAGGTTCTCGGTTCAATGAAGGTTTCCAAGAGATTCCTTTCGTTCCCCATAACCGTTTCCGAGGCTCTTACAACCTTCTCCGACGTGGAAAGAATGTATAACGAATTCTCAGGCGCAAAGGCAACTCTCACAGCTAAGGCGCAGGCGCTCAGAGCTGAAGCAGATAAGCTTAGAGAAGAGGATGCGACAAAGCATAGCGTTGAAATTGCTAAGAAAATTGCAAAGGCAGAGGAGTACGAGGCTCTTGCAAGCAAGTGCTCCAATGCAACCGATGTTAACTTCAGATTGACAGGTTTTGTAAACGGTGGTTTACATTATACCTATCCTGCAAAGGTAAAATGGGAGAAATCTCTTGGCGGTAAGAAGGGAATAAATGCGCTTCTTGATACCGCAAAAGAGGTGAATGCAAGTGGTAACGGCAACTTTGGCATATACCCCGATTTCGACTTTATGTATATCAACAATACTTCTTGGTTTGACGGAATCAATCCTAAGAAGGCTGGCGCTTTGATGGTTGATAACCGTTATGCGTCCAAGCAGAGCTATAACTCCATCAGCCAGCAGTTTGAAACACTGTTTGCTCTTGCAGTTTCTACCGACTCAATGGCAGAGCTTTATCAGAAGTTCCTTAAGAAATACTCTAAGTTCGATATGAACGGAATTTCGGTATCCACCATGGGTTCTGATCTTAACTCTAACTTTGACAGTGATAATCCCGTTATTCGTGAAAACAGCATAGCAGGTATCACTTCACTCCTTAATACCATGTCCGAGACCTACAGCGTTATGACCGATAAGGGAAATGCTTACACCTTGAAGTACGTTGACCATATTCTCAACGCATCTCTTGATGCAAGCCATTTCAACTTCTCCTCTTACGCAGTACCCTTCTACGGAATGGTGCTTCACGGATACGTGCAGTATGCAGGTACTCCTCTTAACTTCTCCGGCTCTCCCAGCTACGAGATTCTTCGTTCAATCGAGAGCGGCGCATCTCTTTACTACGTTCTCTGCGCGCAGAATTATAGCTACTTGAAGGAAGATCCTCTTCTTTCCAAGTACTACGGTGTGTACTATGAGAACTGGTTTGAAAAAATCATAGAGCAGTACTCAATTCTTAACAGCGCGGTTGGTGATCTTCAGAATCACGGTATAGTTGACCATTCTATTGTCTATGCCGAGCGTGTTCTTAATCCCTCCGAGCAAAACGTTAATAACAACAACCTTATTGAAGAGTTCCTTTCGGAGCTTAGCGATGTAATCTCCGATGGTATTTACGCCAAGAGAAGCGAAATGAGAGATGATCCTGCAATGATAGGAAAGGGCCTTGAGTTTGTAGTGACCGATGCTGATAAGGCTGTTCTTGCCGAGCTTTGCGCACAGCGACTTAACGTTAGCGTGGATGAGCTTAATGCTTATAGCTTCGGTGAGAAGCTTTCCGCTACCATTGAGAGCTACCGCAAGAACCACAATAGCGGTGAGGTTAAGGTAAATCTTGCCGATATGATCTCCAAGGTGGACTACAAGTCCAAGTACAGCTACGTAACAGACTCCTTCGCGACCGATAAGGACTATGTTGAAACCGATTACACCTGTGACAACGGTAACGTTGTTCTGGTAACTTATGAGAAGGAAGAGAACGGCGTGAAGAGCACCGTAACCTTCATTCTTAACTACAACCTGTTCTCCGTTAAAATCAAGGTTAACGAGGATACCCATGCTAATTACGCAGAGTACTGCGATGCAGACGGATACATCACTCTTGATAGCTACGGATACGTAAAAATTCAGTAAAGGAGGGGCAAAATGAATAAAATACTCAATATTTTTAACAAGGATGCCGATAAGCGCTTTAACTTGAAGCTTCCTTTCAAAAAGGCCTCTCTTGATGCTAAGAAGGCAAGGGCAGGCTACGCTTTCGTAGCCCCCTTCCTGATAGGTATATTCCTCATTTATATTCCTATCCTTGTTGACTCTATATGGTTCAGCTTCAGCGAAATTAAGCTTAACGCTGCCAGCGCCACCATTACTCTTAATCCTGTTGGCTTTGACAACTATGTTATGGCATTTAAAAACGCAAGCTTTATTAAGAATCTTCTTGCAGCATTGCAGGAGCTTGTGTTCCAGGTGCCCGCAATTATAGTATTCTCACTGTTTATTGCAGTAGTTCTTAACCAGAAGATGCTTGGTAGAGCAATGTTCCGTGCTATCTTCTTCATGCCCGTTATTATTGCTACAGGTGTTATGGCGAGAATTATTGCAAATGCCGAGGAATTCTCCAAGGGCGCTGAAATTGACGACGGTTCAGGTCAGGCAAGCGCGTCTGATTTGATTTCCGCGCTTGACGTTGAGGCCCTGTTCTCGAAAATGAAGGTTGGTACTGAGATTGTTGGCTACGTAGTTCAGCTTGTAAACGACGTTTACACTATTGTTAACTACTCCGGCGTACAGATGCTTATCTTCCTTGCAGGACTTCAGTCTATTTCACCCTCTATCTACGAGGCATGCCGTATTGACGGCGCTTCGGGATGGGAAACCTTCTGGAAGGTTACATTCCCGATGATATCCCCGATGATTTTGGTAAATGCTATTTATACAATTATAGACTCCTTTACCAGACCCACAAACCCTGTAATGAAGTACATTACCACTGAGGCTCCGCAGAATACTTTAAGAGATACTGTGCCTCTGGCGATGTCGTGGATTTACTTCGTTATAGTAATCCTTATTATAGCGGTTGTGGCGGCGATAGCGTCCTCGTTTGTATTCTATCAGAGAAAGGATTAAGGAGGTGCTTACAATGGAATCAACAAAACCCGTTATTACAAAAGAAACCAAAAACAAGATTTCTGTTGATTATGAAGGCAAGCTTCCCCTTAAGGAAAGAATAATCAGAAAGCTTAAAGCGTCTAACACCTGGGTTGTTGCAGGCGTTAACGTGCTTCGCTTTATTCTGATGCTTGGTATATCCTTCGTAATCCTTTATCCCTTCTTTGCAAAGATTGCAGGCTCGTTTATGACTAAGGAGGACGTAGTTGACGCAACTATTCTCCTTATTCCCAAGAACTTTACTCTTGAGCAGTATAAGTGGATTATAGTAGATAACCGTTATTTCGAGGCATTCTTCAACACTCTGTTCCTGTCGCTTTTATGCGCCCTGATACAGACCTTTGTTGCCTGCCTTGTTGGTTACGGACTTTCCAAGTTCAAATTCAAGGGTAATAAGCTGGTTATGATTGCCGTGGTAATTACAATGGCAATTCCTGCAAACACTCTTATGCTTTCTATGATGAGACACTTCACGTTCTTTGATTTAGGAAACATAATGGCTCTTGGAAAACCCGGTATATTAACGAGTATATTTGGCAAAATCGAGCTTATAGACACCTTCTGGCCATTTATTATCCTGTCGGTTTGCGGTCTCGCATTTAAGAACGGACTTTATATCTATATGATGCGTCAGTTCTTCAAGGGCGTTCCCGATGAGCTTGAGGAGTCTGCATACGTTGACGGCTCGGGTACCTTCCGTACTTTCATTCAGATTATTATTCCTCTTTCTGTGCCTATGATGATTACCATCTTCCTCTTTGCATTCTCATGGCAGTGGACTGATGAAACATATTGGCAGAACTTTATGCCAGGATGGAGTGAAAATGCGCCTTGGATGATGCCCAACGTTGCAAGACAAATCCCCAGTCACCTTCAGGTTACCTACGCAGGCCAGGCGCTTTATGAAAACGTAATTCAGAATACCGCAGGTATGATGATTATTGCGCCCCTTATCATTATGTACCTCTTCTGTCAGAGATACTTGGTGCAGGGTATAGAGCGTTCCGGTATCGTTGGCTAATCAAGTGATGCCATATTTGGCAAAATCATAAAATTACCGCCGTTTGCTGTACTCTCGACGTAGGTAACTACGCCTTCGGTCGCAAACGGCGGTTTTTGCTCAAATCTGCATATCACTTGATATAGGAAAAACAGCATATTTGCGCACATGCCGTCAAAGGCTCGCTTGGAGTATGTGAATACACCGTCGCTTGCCTAAGACGCCCTGCGCATCAAATCTGCTCGGTTTTGATTAGCAGAAACAAAGATAAATGCAAAATGCTCCTCGCAACAAATGTTGCGAGGAGCTTAATTTTTTTATTCTTGTTACTGTTATTTATGATAATTTTTCAATATTTTCTCAATGCATGATTTGCATAGAGGAATCATGCTATCATCCGAAATTTTGTCTCTGCATATTTTACAGCAAGGTTCGTAAGCTACAACTGTAACACCTTTACCCGAATCAAGAAATTCAATCGTTGTACCTTCGTCTAAACCGTATTTTTGCCGTAATTCCTGCGGAATAACTATCCTTCCGAGTTTATCAACTTTTCTCATAATCCCTCCCAAAAATAAAAAGTGCGCCTACCGAAGCAGACGCACAAAAACGCAAACTTCAATAGTCGCCAAACTAATCATTGTAAATTGGTTTCCCATACATCACAAAGTGAAATTTGCATTTTATCAAATTTAAATTTTGTAATGTACAGAAGTACAAAAAGAGCATATTTTCCCCGGTGAGAAAATAAACCTATTTACAATATTTGATTAGTTTGGCATATTTATTATAACATCTTTTTTTTAATTTGTAAAGATGTTTTGCTTATTATGTGTAAAAAAAAATAAGCTCTCCTCGAAATCGAAGAGAGCTTATTTCTGTTTGTGTTATTTATAATATTACAAAAGTGATTTTATAATTGTTCTGCAATATCGTAAATAAGCCTTTCGGTCTTTTCCCAGCCGAGGCAGGGGTCGGTTACGGATTTTCCATAAACCAGGTTGTCGCAGATTTTCTGCGCTCCGTCTTCAATATAGCTTTCAATCATCAGACCCTTAACAATGCTGCGAACATCCTTGGAATATTTACAGCTATGCACGACTTCCTTGGCAATTCTGGGTTGTTCAAGATGCTTTTTGCCCGAATTTGAGTGGTTGGTGTCCACGATTACCGCAGGATTTGCAAGACCGGACGCGGAATACTTCTCATAAAGGTCATAAAGATCCTCGAAATGATAATTAGGATGAGATTTTCCGTGCTTATCCACGTAACCGCGCAGAATTGCATGCGCAAGGGGATTACCCTCGGTTTTTACCTCCCAGCCTCTGTAAAGAAAGACGTGAGAGCCCTGCGCCGCCTTGATAGAGTTCATCATAACGTCAATATCTCCGCCTGTGGGGTTCTTCATTCCAACGGGAATGTCGAGTCCGCTTGCGGTCAGTCTGTGCTGCTGGTCTTCAACCGAGCGCGCGCCAACTGCAACATATGCTAGAAGGTCGGAAAGATATCTGTGATTTTCGGGATAGAGCATTTCGTCTGCGCAAGCAAAGCCTGTTTCGCTTAGCGCGCGCATGTGCATCTTTCTTATTGCAACAATGCCTTTAAGCATGTCCGGCTTTTGATTGGGGTCGGGCTGATGAAGCATACCCTTGTAGCCCTCGCCGGTTGTTCTCGGCTTGTTGGTATAAATTCTGGGAACGATAATAATCTTGTCGGAAACCTTTTCTTGAACAGAACGAAGCCTTGAAATATAGTCGATAACAGAATCCTCTCTATCCGCAGAGCAGGGACCTATAACGAGTATAAACTTGTCGCTCTCACCTGTGAAAACCTTGCTTATAGCATCTCTTTGTGAGCTTATGATGCCTTTTTGTTTATCTGTAATTGGAAACTGCTCTTTAATTTCCTGTGGTACAGGCAGTTTCCTGTAAAATTGCATATTCATAAAAATTTCTCCCTAACTTACTTTTGTGGCTTGTCAAAAAGCGACCTTCTTGATGAGGATGAGCGCATCTTTTCTCTCATGCGCTTGCCATCGCCTGCCGCAAGATAGTCTCTGAATTCCGTAAATTCCTCTAAGAATCTATCCATTTCTGAAAGCAGAGCATCCTTGTTCATAAGGAAAAGCTCTGACCACATTCTATCGTTTATTTTTGCAATTCTCGTTAAATCCCTGAACGAGTCGCCTGTATATTTTTCAAGTACGTCAGAATCATTGCAGTTCATCAGTACAACGGCGATACAGTGCGTCAGCTGGGAAAGGAATGCTATCATCTCGTCATGCTCCTCGGGGCTTAACTCCGAGATACGAGCGAAGCCAAGCTCCTCTCCAAGCTTTTTACAAAGCTTAATTGCCTCAAGTGAATTCTTATCGGTAGGTGTTACTATGTAGTTAGCTCCCTCGAAAACAGAAGGGTCTGCAAATTCAACTCCCGAGCGCTCTCGGCCTGCCATAGGATGCGCCGCAATAAACTCCACGTCGTCTCGGAGCATTTCCTGCACCTTATATACAACACTGCCTTTTACGCCGGTAACGTCTGTGATAATGCAACCTTTTGTAAATAAATGTTGATATTTTGCTACCCAATCAATAAAAGCATTGGGGTAGAGCGCGAAAATTATCAAATCAGATTTTGCAACCAAATCAGGTTCAACCTCGGTCGAACCATAGCAAATCATACCTTTTTTAAGACCGAATTTTATGTCTTGTGCCTCTTTGGTTATACAGCTTACCTTATAACCCTTACAGCTCAGCGCCATAGCGTAGCTTCCGCCTATGACTCCAAGTCCTATAATCAAAATGTTTGTGTCCTTATCTAATTTCATATGCCTTTATTCCTATTTTTTCCAAATCTCCGAAGAAATCAGGGTAGCTCTTGCTTATTGCCTCTGCCCCCTCAATTACTCCGCCGAAAATACTGCATAAAACGGCGAGCGACATGACAACCCTGTGGTCGTTATGTCCGCAAAGCACCTCGGTGGGAGTATGCAAAGCTGCCTTTTTGACAATTACTCTGTTTTCTTCCACACTTATATCCGCTCCGAATTTAGAAAGCTCAGCTCTCATAACCTCGGCTCTGTCGCTTTCCTTGATTTTCAGCCTTCTTGTGCCGATAAATTCAGTTCCGTGCTTAAGTGTTGCGAGAGTAAACAGAATCGGGGCAAGGTCAGGGCAATTTTCAATGTTAAGTTGTGAAAATCCATCGCTTAACTTTTCGAAATATTCAGGGTAAACCCTGTCTGCCTGCTCGCTTGAGCTGTTCAATCCCTCGACACTCACCTCACCGCCAATGAAGTTAAAGGCATTCACAAATGCAGCGCCCGAGAAGTCACCCTCAACAGAAACGGTGGCAGGGTGATACTCTTGTCCGCCTTTTATTATAAGCTTGTCGCCCTCCCAGGCGATTTTAACTCCAAATTCCGAAAGCGAAGATATTGTCAGGTCGATATAAGGTCTGCTTTCAATGGCAGTTGTAAATTTAATTTTTGAATCCTCTTTAAGTAGCGAGAGCGCAAATATAAGTCCTGTGACGAATTGACTGCTCACGTCCCCTCTCACAGAGTATTCTCCTGCATGGAGTGCGCCCCCTACAACAATTCCACTGTCACGTCTGAAAACAAGTCCTTGACCAAGAGCAATTTCCTCGTAAACGCCAAACGGACGGCTCATAAGCTTGTCGCTACCGACAAACCTTACCTGATTTTCAGAAAGCATAGCAAGGGGAATAAGGAATCTTATCGTGCTTCCGCTTTCTCTGCAATTTAAATCACCCTCTGCCTTGGCAACGGTAAAATCAATTCCTTGTACTTTTGCATTTGCGCCGTCTATCTCAATTTTCGCGCCAAACGTGCGAAGGCAATCGATTGTTGCCATAACGTCGTCACACAGTGAAATGCCCTCGATTACACTCTCGCCTTGACACATAGCCGCAGCAATCAGAAGTCTGTGGGAATGGCTTTTTGACGCAGGCGCAGTAATTGTACCGCTTGCGACACCCTTTTCAATTTTTATTTTCATTTTGAATACTCCAAAAGGAAATCAACCGCCTCGGTATATCCGTCAAAACCCTTGCCGCTTATAGTTTTCACACAAGCCGCTCTTATGTAGCTTACCTGCCTGAAATCCTCTCTTTTTGAAAGGTCGGAAATATGCACCTCAACAGTAGGGATATTCACCGCCTTTACAGCGTCCAGAATGGCAATGCTTGTATGTGTGTAAGCGCCGGGATTGATAACAATTCCCCCAGCGCCCTTAAAATATGCCTCTTGGATTTTATCAACCAAATCTCCCTCGTGATTGGATTGATAAAACTCGGCGACCACGCCATTTTTCCTGCAATGCTCGGTGATAAAATTCACTAAATCACCATATCCGCTGCCACCGTAAATTTCGGGCTCGCGGATGCCGAGCATATTAAGATTAGGGCCGTTTATTACATATATTTTCATAGGTAATTCTCCAATATGTCGTTAGCTACGTCTTTTGCCGAGCCTCCGACGTTTACGTGTATATCACAGTTGGCTTTATATATCGGATATCTCACGTTGTAAAGTTTTTCAATCGATGCTCTGTCACGTGACAGCGGTCTGTTCTCTGTGGCAACCAAATCATCAAGCGGTCTGTCGATAAACACTATTTTGCCGTTATATTTGAGGGCATAAATGTTGTTTTCGTTCAAAACCACTCCGCCACCTGTGGCAATGACGTGGCCTGTCAGACCTGCGATTTCCTTGACTACCTCATGCTCAACCCTGCGGAATTCATCCTCTCCATGTAGCGAGAAGAAATCACTGATTGGCATTTTGATTTTTGCTTCTATCAGCTCATCCGTATCGATAAAGCCACATCCTGTCATCTGCGAAAGAAGACGTCCTACCGTGCTTTTGCCTGACGATGGCATACCGATAAGCACTATGTTTTCCTTTTCTGCCCGAAGACCCTCGTAAACAATGTCTATTGTATATGATGGGTAGGTTGTTCCAAGGAACAGTCCCGAGGCGATTACCGCCTGAGAGACGAGCATGTAAAGCCCTGCCTCTGCCTTGATGCCTCTGATTTTTGCATCTCTGACGAGCGTTGTTTCAAGGGGATTATAAACTGCGTCTATCACACCACAAAGATTATCAAAACCGCTAATGTCAACAGGCCTATCAAAAATGTCGGGAAACATTCCTTTGGGCGTGGTATTGACAATTATTTCGGTATCTCTGTGCTGCTTGTAAAATTCGTCATAACCAAGCTCACCGCTTCTGCTGACTGTGATGATTTCGTCTGCTCCCAGCGACTTGAAAAGCGCTCTTGCGGTTTTTGACGTTCCGCCACTGCCTAATATAGCAACCTTCTTTCCAGCAGGGTCTATTTCCGCATGTGAAAGAAGCTCCCTCATGCCGTAAAAATCGGTGTTATATCCGTAGAGCTTGCCCTCGCGGTTAACTATCGTGTTTACCGCTCCGATTTCCAAGGCAGGACCATCTATAACGTCAAGATAGGGAATTACATCGCTTTTATAGGGCATAGTCACGTTTATGCCGAGAAAATCCCTTGCACAAATGAACTTTTCAAGCTCGTCCCTGGGAATGCTTTTAAGCTCGTAGTCATATCCGAGCCTTTCGTGTATTTCCTTTGAGAAGCTGTGGCCGAGCCTCTCACCAATAAGTCCGTATTTCATATCATTTTTTCTCGGCAAGGTAGTCAGTGCCGAATCTCTCTGTAAGCAAATCGGCAATAACTAATGCGCAAACTGCGTCAACAACCGCCCTTGCTCTGTGAATTATGGCAGGGTCGTGTCTGCCTTCGATTTTCAGCGTTGTATTCTCTTTTTTAGAGAGAGAAACGCTGGACTGTTCTTTATAAATAGAGGGCGTAGGCTTAATTGCGGTACGGAAAATTATAGGCATACCGTTAGTAATACCGCCATTAATGCCACCGTTGTTATTAGTTTCAGTAATAACTCTGTCGCCGTCCATTCTGAAACAGTCGTTTGCCTCGCTGCCGTAGGTGTCAGCAAAGGCAAAGCCTAAGCCGAACTCCACTCCCTTAACACCTGGAACAGAGAACAGAGCGTGGGAGAGCATACCCTCAACGCTGTCGAACCATGGCTCGCCAACACCTGCAGGAGCGCCGATAACGGCAGTTTCGAGAATACCGCCAACGCTGTCGCCCTTAGCCGCCGCCTTCTCAATTTCCTCGGTCATACGAGCCTCTGCCTTGTCTGACAAAACAGGGAAGTGGCGGCTCGAAAGCAGCTTAATGTCACCTTCGTAGTCCTCAAAGGAGCGGTCAAATGCTCCGTGAAGCTCTGTTATATGCGAGCCGATTTTAATTCCCTTGCCCTCAAGCGCCATTTGAACAATAGCGCCTGCCGCAACCAATGCCGCAGTAATTCTGCCTGAAAAATGACCGCCGCCCCTTACGTCCTGGAAGCCGTGATACTTTTCATTCGCTGCAAAATCCGCATGAGAAGGTCTGGGAATGTCACGAATAGCCTCATAGTCCTTGCTGCTCTTGTTTTCGTTGGGAATAAGAATACAAAGGGGCGCGCCTGTGGTGTATCCGTTATACGCTCCGCTGATAATGGAAAACTCGTCCGCTTCACGTCTTGCGGTGGAAATTACACCGCTTGGACGGCGCAGGGAAAGCTTTTCTTTAATATATTCCTCGTCAATTTTTATCCCGGGGGCAATTCCGTCAAGAACTGCTCCAATATAATCGCCGTGGCTTTCGCCAAAGAGGGTAATTTTCAAGCTGTTTCCAAAGCTGTTTTTCATTTTTTATACCCCTCCTCTATAATTTTCTCTAATTCGTCAAATGTAATTTTCTTAATTTCAAAGCTGCCGATTTTATCGACGAAAACGCAGAAGATTCCATCGCCCTCTGCCTTTTTGTCCATCTTCATATGCTCCGAAAGTGAGTTAACGCCTTTATACTCGGTGGGAAGCCCCACCTTTTTTAAAAGATTTTCTATTCTATCTCTCGCTTCAGACGTCGAAAAGGGAAGCATACCAATTCCAACGCACTCACCGTGATAATAATCGCTGTTAACCTCTATTGCGTGACCGAGAGTGTGACCAAAATTCAGCACTCTGCGAAGTCCAGCCTCGCGCTCATCTGCCTCTACAACCGATTTCTTTATTTTCAATGCGCCGACAATGATTTTTTCAATATCCTCGCTCCCAAAATCGCTGTTTTCAATAAATTGGAACAGCTCTTTGTCGCAGGTGGCAGCCATTTTTACGACCTCACAAAGTCCATTTTTAAATTGCCTATCGGGCAGAGTTTTCAGAGTGTCAACGTCAATAAGCACGCCTTTCGGTTGATAAAATGCGCCAACAATATTCTTCACACCGCCAAGATTCAACGCAGTCTTGCCGCCAATAGACGAGTCAACCTGAGAAAGCAGGGTAGTGGGAATGTTATAAAAATCAATTCCTCGCATATACGATGCGCTGACAAACCCTGCAAGGTCGCCAACGACTCCACCTCCAACTGCAACAACGCAGTCAGCCCTCGTCATGCCGAATTCCAGCATCTCGGAAAGCGCCTTTTCATAAATCGCAATGCTTTTTGAGCCCTCACCCTGACCTACGGTGAAAATCATGGTCTCCTTGCAAAGCTTCTTTACCGTATCAGAGTATTCCGAGGGCACACCCTCGTCTGTGATAATGAATACTCGTCTGTCAAGGTTGAAATATTTGTCTGCAAGCCCGAGAATGCCTCTGCCTATGCTTATATCGTATCCTATTTCATCTAAATTAAGATGTAATGTAGCCATAAAAAACCTTTTAAACCTTTATGTAAGTTCCCGCAAATTTGATTTTGTCGCAACAGCATTCAAGCGCCTTTATAAGCAATTCGCCTCTTTCGCCCTGAGCGTTTCCTTCCAGCTCAACGTAGAAATAATATTGCCAGAGCAGCTCCTTCATTGGACGGCTTCTCAGGGTAATCATGTTAAAGCCCTGATTTCCGATAACCTCAATAGCTCTTGCAAGTGCACCTGCCTCGTTAGGAACGGTGAAGAGCAGGACGGAGTGAACTCCGCTGCTGTTGGCCTGACGTGCAGAAACTCGGGAAAATACCGCAAATCTCGTCGAGTTGTTTCGACTTGCATTGATATCGTGATCCAAAACCGCAAGTCCGAAAATATTTGCGGCCTCACGACTTGCAATAGCGGCGGTATTACGTGAGCCCGACTCCTTTACCCATTTCGCAGCAAGAGCGGTATTCACAAATTCACGCCTCGAAAAATTATGTCTGTCAATATATTCGGAGCACTGACCGAATGCCTGAGGATGACTTACAACCTCGGTAATTTCATTGATTTTCACTCCCTCGTTTGCAAGTAAATCCTGGGTAACCGGCAAATCGAACATTGCATTTATAAATAGAGAGCCCGAGAACATCAAATCGGTGACCTGACCGACCTCACCGTTGTAGCTGTTTTCAACGGGAAGCACTGCTACGTCGCATTCACCACACTCAACGGCACGGTATGCGCTTGAAAAATCAGCATAAGCAATCTTCGTTGCCGTGGGATATAGCTTGCAAGATGCGATGTGGGCAAAAGCACCCTCTGTTCCCGAATATGCAACTCGCATACCCGAGGTAATTCTGCTTTGATAGGCACGAGAAACGGCCATGTTGTTACGCAAAAAGCTTACGTAATATTCACGCAGACCCTCGTCCTCAACCATAGTGGAGTTTAGTCTTATAACCTCAGCCTCTCTTTTCTCGTCGAGTATTGGTAATCCACGCTCCGCCTTGTATTCTGCAATAGCTCCGACCGCCTGCATGCGTTTTACGAAAAGCTCGGCCATCTCAGCATCAATTTTATTTATTTCTTTTCTTGCTCTGTCAAGAGAATTGTTGTCCATTGTCTTATTCCTTGTATGATTTTGCCAGCGCCTCGAATGCCCCGAATGCCGCAGTAATCTGCTCGGTCTTTACGCAATAAGAAAGTCTTGCGTAGCCGGGACAGCCGAAATCGTCGCTGGGAACTATTAAAATTTCATGCTTTTTAGCTCTCTCGGAGAACTCGCTTGCATCACCCGAGGGAGATTTTATAAATAGATAGAATGCGCCCTCGGGACGAATAACCTCGAAGCCAAGGCTGGTGAGCTTGTCGAGAAGCAGCCTTCTGTTTCTGTCGTAAATTGTAATATCGGAAGTTTTTCCAAGGCAGTAGGGAAGCAGCTTCTGAAGCATACTTGGAGCGCAAACGAAACCAAGAGCTCGTCCCGCTCCGCAAACAGCCTGATAAACCTCGGTAAAGCTCTCGCACCTCGGTGAAACAAGAACGTAACCGATTCTTTCACCGGGAATGGAAAGCGATTTACTAAAGGAATAGCAAACTATGGTGTTATCATAGTATTTCGTCAGATAAGGAACCTTAACTCCGTCGTAAACGAGCTCACGATAGGGCTCGTCGGAAATGAGGTATATGGGGTGGGAATACTTGTCCTCGGCATCCGAAAGAACCTTCGCAAGCGCCTTGATATTATCCTCACCGAACACCGCACCTGTGGGGTTGTTAGGTGAGTTTATGATAATAGCCGACGTCTTTTCGTTGATAGCAGCCTCAATTGCCACAGTGTCAAGCTTGAAATCGGGAGCGCAGGGCACTTCCTTAATAACTCCGCCGCATCTTTCGATAAACACCTTGTATTCAGGGAAATAAGGAGTTGGAACGATAACCTCTTCCCCTGGATTTACAAGAGCCGTCAGCGAGCAGGTAAGAGCCGCCGCAGCTCCAACGCTCATATAAAGGCAATCAGCGTTGATGCTCTCGTCTTGCGTGCGATTGATGTAATCGGCAATTGCCTGTCTTACTGCCAAATCACCCTGAGCCGAGGTGTATCCGTGCAAAAGCACCGAGTTTTCCTCTCTGAGCATTTTTACGATACTGTCGTTCACCTCATCGGGCGCAGGCACGCTGGGGTTGCCGAGAGAAAAGTCGTATACGTTCTCCTGGCCGATTTCCGCCTTGCGCTTCTTTCCGTACTCAAAAAGCTCTCGAATAACCGATCTTTTTGCGCCAAGGCCTCTCATTTTCTCGTTAATCATAAAAACACTCTCCAAAATAAAATATTTATATAAAATATATTATACCCAAAATATTAAAAAGTCAAGTAAAAAAACTGTAAATATATGCATCTGATGGGCAAAACGGTTGACATAACCCTATTTTTGATGTATAATTACATAAAAAAGAGAGGAGAAGCGCTATGATTAAAACCAATATAAAGTTACCAATAAGCTATGACACCGAAGCGATAAAAGACGCTCTCCTTGCTCATATTCCGATAAAAAAAGACGAAATTCATGATATAAAAATTCTGAAAAGAGCCCTGAATCTTAACGACAAATCGGACATTCATTATGACGTAACCGTAGGCGTCGCACTTTCTGCCGAAAGGGAATCAGGACTTCTCAAAATGCGCAAAAAAGTGTTTGAGTGCGAGGATTTAACCCTGAATTTGCCGAAATGCAATTTTGATAATCGCCCCGTTGTCATAGGCGCAGGCCCTGCAGGTCTGTTTTGCGCTCTTCTTCTCGCAGAGGCAGGAGCAAAGCCGATACTTTTCGAAAGAGGACTTGACGTAGACTCCCGAGCGCAAAAGGTTGATACCTTTATCAAGCTTGGCGTACTTGATTCCGAGTGCAATATCCAGTTTGGCGAGGGCGGAGCAGGTAGCTTCTCCGACGGTAAGCTGAAAAGCGGAAGCATTGATAGGTACAAAATGAAAATTCTGTCCGAATTTGTGGACGCAGGCGCTCCCGAGGACATTTTGTACTCCGTAGGCGCTCACGTAGGTACGGATAAGCTTCGCGAAATAGTAAAGAAGATACGGAATAAAATTATATCTCTTGGCGGTGAGGTGCATTTTGGTGCAAGGCTTACCGAGATAACCTTAAATAATGAAAGGGTAGTCGGAGGAGCGGTAGAAAACGCTGGGGGCATAAGCAGATTTGATACTGATATTCTCGTTATGGCAACAGGCCACAGCGCAAGGGACAGCTTTGAGCTTCTGCGCTCCATAGGCGCTCCAATGCAGGCAAAGGGCTTTGGCATTGGAATGAGAATAGAGCATCCGAGAGAGTATATAAACGACCTTGTATATGGCAAGAATGCGCCCGATGAGCTTGGCGCCGCAAGCTATCATCTTGTAACTCACCTGAGCGGTGGCAGAAGCGTATATAGCTTCTGTATGTGCCCGGGCGGAATAGTTGTTCCTGCCGCAAGTGAGGAAGCTGGCATCGTTACCAACGGTATGAGTGAATACGCAAGAAATGCCGACAATTCCAACTCCGCGCTTTTGGTATCAGTGACACCCGAGGACTTTGGCTCGGACGACGTCCTTTGTGGAATAGATTTCCAAAGAAAAATCGAGCGCCGGGCATATAACGTTGCAGGTGGGAGCTATAAAGCTCCGTCAATCTCGATTCTTGGCTTGATGAATGACGATTATAAGTCGGAATTTTCGTCAGTCACCCCATCATATCCCATAGGAACCGTAAAGGCATCGCCTTACGACTATCTTCCGGAGTATATCGTTGACTCTGTAAAGGCAGGAATGCTTGATTTTGACGATTGGATGCCCGGCTTCAACTGTCCTGAGGCAGTCCTCACAGGCCCCGAAACAAGAACAACCTCACCCGTGAGAGTGCTACGCGACGAGAATTTCGAAACAATTGGAATAGCAGGACTCTATCCTGCAGGCGAGGGCGCAGGCTATGCAGGAGGAATAATATCCTCGGCTCGCGACGGTCTGCTCATAGCGGAGAAAATCATAGAAAAAAAGTTGATTTGACAACAAAAGATTACAAAATCAGCGGTACATAGCACTTTTTGCTCTGTACCGCTGATTTTTTTAGTTGATATTTCCTGATTCATATTCCTGCAAAAGAAGCATTAAATCTGCGATTTTTTCACGGATTTTTGCTCCCTTGTCGGTTTGCCTTACACGCATTTTATCTGCCTTGTGCTCGAATATTACCGTTTCTGAAACAATGTCGAGGTTGCCCTTTATAGCTTCCTCTCTGTTAAAGAACGGCTCGTGCGCTTGCAAACGAATTCCGTCAGCGTTGTATATCAGCGTGTAACCGCCAATTCCTGTGGAGCCGTGATATGCCTTGCAGAAGCCGCCGTCAATCACAATAATTCTTCCGTTAGCCTTCAGAGGATGCTCGCCCTGCTTTACAGGCAGATGTCCGTTTATAATATGAGAGCCAATGCTGTTAAGTCCGAATTCTTCAAGAATTTTTATAGCTATTTTCTCATCGTTCCATGAGTTGTAGTAGGCGTTTTTAGGCTCATTCCAAGCGCCTTCATCGCTTATAAGCAATCTCTCAAAGGTTGCTATTTTCTTTCTTGCGCAAAGCGGAGAGTCCTTTCCACACCATAAGAACCAGAGAAAATCCTTGCCGTCACGCTTTTCGATTGTACCGTTTTTGGCAAAGTAGCCCACTCTCGCCTTTTTGTCGCAGTAGTCCATAAGCGCCTTGCCCGAAAGACCGCCTGCCGCCTCAAGCGCCATAAAGCTGCCATCCTCGTTCATTGGAATACAGCCGTGGTAGAGAAGATTGTTGTTGTAGACGGTATACATTCCGCCCCTGTCGTATAGGAATCGGATTTGCCTTTGCAGCTTCTCCGAGCGCATAAATGCCACTCTCAAATACTCCATAACCGCGCTTTCCTCTTCGGTTAGCAGATACGAGCCTTTTTTAACTGTCGGCAGGTCTGTGTCTTTCAGAGCATATTCCTTTCCGTCGATTTTCACGCTGCCTTTTTTCTTGTCAATTTTCTCGGTTATAAGCCGTTCTTCCATTTTGAATTGAGGGTTGCGCCTTATAGTCTCGCTTTCCAGCTTAAACTGAATAATGCTTATAGCCTTGTGCATTTTTGCAACAAGAGTATCGTCTGTACCGGCATAATAATTACCGCCCGACTCACCCTTTGGGAGAAAGGCGCTTATATCGCTTTTGCCGTAAACCTTCTCGGCAAAAAGAGCAAGAGGTCTTAACGATATGCCGTAACCTATCTCAATAACGTCAAGATTCTTGTAGGTGATGGAGTTGTTTAGCACGGTGGCAATACAAACACGAGAGCCTGCCGCAGCGCCCATCCATAGCGCATCATGGTTGCCCCATTGAATGTCAATTGATTTTTCACCCATCAACTCATCTAAAATCATATCTGCTCTCGGGCCTCTGTCGAAGATATCGCCTACAATGTGCAGATGGTCTATAACGAGGCTCTTGATAGCAGAGCAGAGCGCCACAATCACGTCATCGGATGCTCCGATTCGCACCGCAGTTTTGATTATGCTCTCGCAATAGGCGGACTTTTTAATATCGTCGCCCTCGCTGAGAAGCTCCTCGATAATATATTCGTATGCCCCCGCGCGCCTGTTAAGATGCGAGCGAACAACCTCTCTGGTGTATTTACTGCCAACAAGTCGACATACCTCAAGCAGTCTTATAATAGTGTCGGAATACCACTTCGAAAGCTCATCTCCACGTGTCTTTACTGCCGCAAGCTTTTCCTCGGGATAATAAATAAGGCTTGAAAATTCTGCCATCTCCTCGTCGGACATCTCTTTTTCAAAAAGAAATTTAACCTTGCTTCGTATAACACCCGATGCGTTGCGTCTTATGTGAGAGAATGCCTCCCACTCGCCGTGCAGGTCGCTTAAAAAATGCTCCGTGCCCTTAGGCAAATTCAGTATGGCGTTAAGTCTGATAATTTCTGCTGCCACAGCAGACCTTGTAGGATATTGCTTGGAGAGCTCTAAAAGATATTTTCTTTCTGTCAAGGACATAATAGTTCCTCCGTAAAAAAATATTATTGAATCAGTCCCGCTCCTTGTTTTTTGATTAGATAATAAAGTCCCGTGCCGCCTATACCTGCGCACACTATCTCGCCAACTGCTACCGAAATCATAAGAAGCCAGTATGCATCAGGAACGCCATAAGCGTAAATCAGCACGAAAGGCACTATGATTGCATTGGCTAATATTGTGGGCAGAGTGCAAACCCACTTAAACTTTTCGGGCAGCTTAATAAGTAATCTTGCGCCAATAGCGCCAATCAAGGTTGCAAGACTGCCGAAAATTACGTCCCACACCACGCATCCTGATAGAATGTTGGATATTAGGCAACCGATAAATAATCCTGGCACAGCCTCAGGCATAAAAATCGGCAGAATACACAGCGCCTCTGAAATACGGAACTGGATTGCTCCGCTGGAAAGTCCGACAGCAGACGCTATGGCTGTCAGGGCAACGTAGATGGCGGCAATAAGAGCGCCGCGTGTGGTGTAAAGAGTCAGATTCTTCTTTTTCATTTTTTCTTCTTCCTTAGTTTTGTTTTTTTTTGCCGAAATCTCGGCTCGGTGAGGATGGTTACGAACTCACCGCTTCTTATTATATCATAAATTCCTTGTCAAAACAACACCTTTATAAAAATTTCTCTTACAAGGTAACAAATCGCCACCTCGCGCAGTATAATGACAGAAAAAGAACATGGGCGGTGCAATGTGGAGTTTTTGCTGATTGGAGAATCTAAGCTTAAAATTGTAGTAACCGAGGAGGAAATGGCTATTCATAATCTTGAAAATCCCTCCGAGGATAAGGCAGGCGTCAAGCTCAGACGCGCGATATGGCGAGTTCTGGATATGGCGAAGGCAGAGGTTGGATTTGACCCCGCTGGAGATAAGGTGCTTATACAGTTTTATCCCATAAAAAGCGGCGGTTGCGAGATTTTTGTAACCAAGCTTGGCATACTTCCCGAATCCTCCGCAAGACTTGTATCAAAATCAAACAAAATTTCCATGCTTTCAAGAAGTAAGAGCTTTTACGTATTCTCAAATATTGATGACCTTATTTGCGCCGCGAGAGCAGTAAAAAGGCTTACGGATGACGTACCAACCGTAAGCGACGTTTATTTTTGCGGAGATAGATATTATCTCGCCATTGAGGAGTACGGAAAAGGCGGCGAGCCTATGGAATTTCCATGTATTCTGGAATTCTCATCAGGACTCGCCGCCGATTTTGGAGCATATATCACCGAGCATGCCACCCGTCTCACAAGCGGCAATGCCGTAGAGATATTTTCAGCTCTGTAATAGTTACTTATTCTCAATATCCATCATCATTTCCACGCGTACTGCATGGCGGCCGCCCTCAAACTCTGCGCTGAGGAAGGCGTCAACAATGTCAAGAGCAAGGCAGGAGCCGATAACTCTCGCGCCCATGCAGAGAACGTTTGCGTCGTTGTGGCATCTTGTCATTCTTGCAGAGTAGGTGTCGGAGCAGAGAGCAGCTCTGATGCCCTTATGCTTGTTTGCGCACATAGACATACCGATGCCCGTGCCACAAACAAGGATACCATAGGAATTTTCGTCGCTCTGTACTTTCTCGCAAACCTTGCTTGCAAATTCGGGGTAGTGACAAGATGCGGTAGAGTCGCATCCGCAGTCAATAACCTCGTATCCCATAGCTGTAAGATGCTCTATAACCTCTCTCTTGAGTGTAAATCCCGCGCTGTCTGCGCCAATGTAAATTTTCTTCATTTTTCAGTTTTCCTTTACTTTTTCCTTTTCAAGTCTTTCACGCTCAGCCTGAGGCAGTCTTAAATACATGGGGGATAACTCGCGGTCGGTGGTAATCTCGCCGGCATTGTATTTTCTGAATGCAACCTTAGCTACCGAAACTGCATTCTGGCAGATAAGAAGCTCGGGCGTGTCACAAAGCTTAACTCCCTCAGCCAAAAGCGCCTTTTTCGCCACCTCGTATCCGTCGCCCACAAGATAAACAGGTTCGCTATATTCCTTTAATTCCTCTGCAAGAGCAGAAAGAGCGATAGCCCTGTCCTCGCAAAGCCTCTCAAGATTCTCACCCTTGAAGGTTGCGGTGTAAACCTGGGCGCGTCTTGCATCCATGCAGGGAACAACAATTCCCGAAAGTCCGCGGAGATTTTCAGCCAGCGCCTCAATGGTGGAAACCTCAACGCAGGGAATATCTCTGCCAAAGGCAAGTCCCTTAATAAGCGAAACACCTATACGAACTCCTGTAAATGAGCCCGGGCCAACCGATGTTGCATAAAGGTCAATGTCAGAAAAGGATAATCTCAGCGATTTTAAAAGATTTTCGGCCATAGGAAGCAAAAGCTCGCTCTGTGTCAGACCGTTGTCTATGGTGTAATAGCCAAGCGTCTTATCACCGTCGCAAACCGCAACGGTAGCAGCCTTTGCCGTGCCGTCAAATGCAAGTATTTTCATAATTTTATCTCTATTTTCCTTTCTTCACTGTCCCCGTCAGTACGGGAAATAGTGACGAAAATTGCGTCAGAGGGGATTTCGTCCTCAATATTCTCCGACCACTCGGCTATAAGATAGCCCTCGGAGCTTACGTAATCGTCGTAGCCGACCGAATATAAGTCGTCGCCGTCTGAAATTCTATACATATCAAAGTGGAAGATGTTGGCCTGTCCCCTGTACTCATTAACGATAGTGTAGGTAGGGCTTTTTACTCCCGAAATGCCAAAATGTGAGGCAAATCCACGGGTAAAAGCAGTCTTGCCGACTCCCATCTCGCCTCTCATGGCGATAAAGGCGGATTTTCTTCCCAAATCGCATAGCTCTTTTGCCAGAGCCTTGCCCGCAGCCTCTGTTTCAGCGGTTGATTTTGTTAATATTGTCATTCTAATTTATCTCCGACAGATAATTGCAAGCATTTTCGCTAAGAAGAAAACGAAGTGTCGCTTCGTACTCTTCTTTTGCTTTTTGCTTTGCATTTTCTGTCATTTTTTCGTTTTTAATAGCCTTTATAAGCGTGTTTTTTGGAGTATTCTCGGGGTCTGTCAGCTCAAGAGCTGAAACGTTATATCCGTTTGCCACAAGTCGCTTCAAGCGCAGCGAATCTGTAATCGCCTCGCATAGCTTGTTTGAAATATGCGGGTAATCGGTAACAAAGGAAAGCTCCCCCGCTACGATTTTGCCGTTCAGGTAGTTGTGACAGCAGGGAGTGGACAAAATAATCTTCGCGCCCATTCGAATAGCCGAATTTATCACAATATCGGTGGCAATATCGCATGCATGCAAGGAAATAACCATATCGGGCATTTCGGTGGGATTTATTTTAGAAATATCGCCAACCTCAAAGTGCATACCCGAGTATCCAAGCTCACGCGCCAGATTCTCGCACCACAAAATTACGTCGCGCTTTAAGTCAACGCAATACATATAAACCTTGCGACCTTTTACTGCGGTAAGATAGTAATAAACCGTAAAGCTGAGATAGCTTTTTCCACAGCAGAGATCGTAAATTTTCAGCTCGCCATCACCGTTTAATTTAGGATAAATTTCCTCAATGTGCTCCAGGAATTTATTAATCTGCCTGAATTTACCCTGCTTTTTATCGTGAATTCTGCCGTTTTCAGCGCTTACACCGAGCTTTATTAAGAAGTCCTCACTGCCTGTCAGTATGTAGTTCTTTTGCCTGTCCAGCGCCTCGATTGCCGATTCGAAATCGGGGGATTTGCCATCAAGCTTGCGCTTTAGATTGTCACCGCCAAGCACGATTTCTTTACCGCCCTTTGACATCTTCCATTCCGCGTCACCAAGCGTCGTAATCAGATTTGCCTGTCTGTACTCCTCAAGTAGCAATTCAATTTCTCCGAGAAAATCGGCTTCAGTCAGGTTTTTGTGAGAAACGGTGTTTCCCGGCAGGGAATATTCCATAGCCAAAAGCCGTCTTCCGCGATGAGCGCAAAGACGGCAGGATATTTTACTGATTTCGCTGCTCTTGGGCCTTGACAGGACAAGCTTTTTCAGCGTCTCTTTTTTGAATGATAATTCAATAAGCTGTAAAAAATCCGATTTAGTCATTTTCCTCTTTTTTTACCTTCTTGAAGGAAATTTTATTTTCGGTTCTTTCCGAAATACGCTTCAGGTTGGCTCTGTGACACCAAACGATAAAGATTGCAAGAATAATGCAGCAAAGCGCCGTAATGCCCGAAAGCTCCATGCCGAGAACCAATCTGCTGTTAAATCTTACGATAACAGGGTAAAGCACCGCAACGCAAACCGAGCCGAGAGAAACGTATCTTGACATAGCTACAATAGCCACGAAGAGCGCAAGTAAAATCACAAAGGGAATAGGTGTGAGAATCAGCGCCATAGTAGCAGTTACAAGCACGCCCTTGCCGCCCTTAAATCCGTAGTAAACAGGGAATACGTGACCTAAAACCGCAAACAAGCCTGCCATATAGCAATATCCGTCGTGGTGGCTCATTCCGCCTACGTAATGGAAACCGAGCAGAAGTCCGGTGAAGAGCAGAGCCAGAGCGGTTTTAAGCATATCGCCCACAAGCGTCAGCGCTGCAGCCCCCTTGCCGTATGTGCGGAGCATATTAGTCATACCCGCATTACCACTGCCATATTTACGTATATCATCTCTATACAGAATCTTGGATATAATAATCGCAGAATTAACGCTTCCGAGAAGGTAGGAAACTGCAATTGAAAGCAAAATAAATCCTATCCAGGTAGCATAAACCTGCCATGTCTCATTAAATTGTAAAAGTGAGATTAAACCGTTGTTTAAAAGATTCATAAGAAGCCACTTTCTAAAATTTTTTCATTTAATTATAACATTATAGGCGCATAATGTCAAGAAATATCTTGCAATTTCGTTTTCGTTGTTGTATAATCGTTGTGAAAGGCGGTGAAATATATGTATAGCGAGCTGAAAAACTATTTTTCAATGATGAATATAGAGTATTTTTCCACACTTTCATATACCGATTGCCGTGAAATTAACAAAAGCATAGCGGATAGGGAAAATTTTGTCCCTAAAAGCGTTATAATATATCTTTTGCCTTACTACACAGGCGAAACCGTTAATATTTCAAGATATGCCGCGTCCTATGATTACCACCTTGCCATTCGCGAGATAAACGAGGGTGCAATAAAGCTTCTTCAGGAGCGATTTCCCGAAGCCTCGTTTAAGGGCTACGGAGACCATAGTCCTATTGATGAGCGACAAGCAGCCCTAATCAGCGGCCTCGGTATCGCAGGGGATAACGGCCTTATTATTAACGAAAAATACGGAAGCTATATCTTTATCGGAGATATTGTTACCGATATAGAGCCAGAAGAATTAGGCGCAGTCGCTCCTATGTCAATTCTTCGTTGCGAGGGCTGCGGAATTTGCAAGGCCTCATGTCCTACGGGTATTCTCCGAGGCGAAGGTACAGATTGCCTTTCCGCCATAACGCAGAAAAAAGGGGCTCTCACCGAAGAGGAGCAGCAGTTGATGCTCGATAATAACACCGTTTGGGGCTGCGACCTTTGCCAGATTTACTGTCCGCATAACCTGTCTGCCGTGAAAACTCCCGTGGAGTTCTTCTACGTCAACCGTATTGACTCTCTTAACCGAGAGGTGCTTGATTCTATGGATAAAGAGGAATTTAACCGTCGAGCATTCGCATGGAGAAAGAGAGCGACGGTAGAGCGCAATATCAGCATTTTTGAGGAAAAATGTAAATAATTATTTGCGAAAATGGCAAAAATAATTAAAATAAGGCGAAAATAAGAGAGGAAATTGGAGTATGGAAAAAAGAAAAAATAAATTTTTTTCATTCTTTTCGATTGCTTCAATCGCAGTTTTTTTGCTCACTATTGGAGTGTATCTCTTCTCATTATCCTCTTATGAAAATGCCGACATTATAAACGAGGGTATCTCACACTCCTTCAGAAGTCTGCTTGCAGATGTTACGGGTATAGTTGATTTCTCGCTTTTTGAGATTTTGATAATATCGTTGCCTGCAATAATAGCCATCGTAGTCTTTTTATCGGTAAAAAGCTTCAAGGAGCGTGGCAGGGCTTTGCGATTTTTGGTAAATTTAGCATCTGTGGCTCTTTTGCTTTTCTCAGGACATATTCTTGCTCTCGGTGTGGGATATAAAGCAACGCCCATAGCCGACAGAATGGAGCTACCCGAGGTTATCGTCACCGAGCAGGAGCTGTACGACGTCGCATCTATATTGCGAGACGAGATTAACGGCCTTTCCGACGAGGTCAGCCGTAATTCTGACGGAGTATTTGAATCGGGATACAGCTATTCCCAGCTTGGCGACCTTATAAATCAATCCTACGGCAACCTTACTAAAATTTACGACCTTCCGCCGTCGCACAACGGCAGGGCAAAGGGCATAAAGAACGGCTGGGCAATGTCATATCTCGGCATTACAGGCATTTACACCTCGCTGACAGGCGAGGCAAACGTCAATACCTCATACCCCGATTACGTCACAATCTTTACTGCCGCCCACGAAATGTGTCACCAGCGTGGTATTTTGCGTGAAAACGAGGCAAACTTTGTTGCCTATCTCATAACGGCAACCTCTGAGGATATAAACCTTAGATATAGCGCCGCGCTTAATATGTTCAGCTATATAACCTCTGCGCTTTATAAAACCGATAAGGATAGCTACTACGAATTGTGGAATAGCCTTTCCGATAGCGCGCGAGACGATTACAGAGCCGCAAGCGAGGTGTCAGAGAAGTACGGAGATACAATTTTTGAGAAAATATCAGATTGGGTGAACAATTTGTACCTCGAGAGCAGCGGAGACCAAGGAATAATCAGCTACTCCAAGGTTGTAGAGCTCACCCTGGCATATTACAAAAACAAAAAGTAACCCCTAAAAGCGCTTCCGAATAAGATATACTAATTATCTTTTCGGGAGTGCGTATGAAGAAAATCATAGTAAACGGCCCTGCAAGGCTTCGGGGCGGTGTAAAAATAGGCGGCTCGAAAAATGCCGCATTGCCCATTCTGTTTGCCTGTATAATTGCCGAGGGAGTCTCGGAAATTGAGGGATTGCCCGATATCGGTGACGTAAGGGTTGCTATGGAAATTCTTACCGATATGGGCGCTGAAATTACTCAGAACAGTGGCATAACCTACGTGGATTCGAGAAATATGCATTACCACGCGCCAAGGGAAGAGCTTATTTCCAAAATCCGAGCCTCGACCTATCTTATAGGCGCCTGCCTTGGCAGGTTTGGCAGATGCCTTTTGCAGAGCTATGGCGGCTGTAACTTTTCCCATCGTCCCATAGATATGCACCTTTATGCCACTCAGGCGCTTGGGGCAGATAAAAACGGCGACCTCTTATGCGCAGGTAAGCTTACAGGAGCAGAAATTTCATTTGATAAGGCATCTGTTGGCGCAACGGTGAACTCTATTTTGCTTTCAGCGACTGCCGAGGGTAAAACACGAATTCGGGGCGTAGCAAGAGAGCCTCATATTGATTGCCTTATCGATTTTCTCACATCCTGCGGGGCGGAGATACATAAAACCGATGATGAAATTACAGTGGTTGGCAAAAGACTGCATGGCGGTAAAATAAAAATTATTCCCGACATGATTGAAGCAGGCAGCTATCTTACCCTGGGGCTTTTGCCTGATGCAGAAGTCGAGGTGGCAGAACTTCCAATCGATGATATGCTCTCGATTTTTGATGCCCTTCGGCGTTTTGGAGCAGAAATCAGTATAAATGATAATCGCGCCTGCCCTCATGTGCATAAACCGAAAGCCTTTTCGGTAAATGCTATGCCGTACCCAGCATTTCCCACCGATCTTCAGCCGATAATTGCGCCCCTTATGGCAATTTACCGTGGCGGTGAAATTACCGACGAGGTCTGGAGTGATAGATTCGGCTATCTCAAAACGCTTTCTGCATTCGGAGTCAAATATAGCCTCTGTGGCAATACGGCCAAAATATATCCGTCAAAAATTTTTCCCGCAAGCGTTACAGCGCCCGACCTTCGAGGCGGTATGGCGTGCATTATTGCCGCACTTACGGCAAAGGGGCAGAGTGAGATACGCTCGGCTGAAATCGTTTTACGTGGATATGAAGATTTAGTTAAAAAATTAGGCGCTCTTGGCGCCGACATTGAAATAAAGGAGACCTAAAATGAAAAGAATTGTAACAATCCAGGACATTTCCTGCGTTGGAAGATGCTCGCTCACCGTAGCCCTGCCCATCATTTCGGCAGCAGGCGTAGAAACAGGTGTAATTCCTACGGCAGTGCTTTCCACGCATACTATGTTCCCCAAGTTCACCTTCTGTGACCTTACCGGTGAGATTGAGAAAATCTCAAAAACCTTCACCGAGCTTGACATTGACTTTGATGCCATTTATACAGGCTATCTCGGTTCGTTTGAGCAGTTATCTCTTGTGTCTGACCTGTTTGACCGTCATAAGAGCGATAAGTGCCAGATAATCGTTGATCCCTGCATGGCAGATAACGGCAAGCTTTATCCCGGCTTCAGCCCCGAGTTTGCCAAGGCTATGGCTGGCCTCACCGCAAAAGCTGATTTGATTATCCCCAACCTCACCGAAGCCTGCTTTATGCTGGATATTCCGTTCCCCGAGAGCTACGACGAGGCGTTTATCCGTGACGTGCTCAAAAGGCTCACAGGCCTCGGCGCAAAGCGCGCAGCCCTCACAGGCATCACATTTGATAAATCCAAGCTCGGCGTGTATTCCTACGATAGCACCACAGACAGCTATTTCTCATACTACAACGACTATATGCCCGTGGCATACCACGGCACAGGCGACATTTTTGCCTCTGCCACCGTTGGCGCAATGATGAGAGGACATAGCGTAGAAAGCGCCCTTGCAGTAGCAGTGGATTTCACCCTCGAATGTATCAAGCTCACCATGGCAGACGAAAACCGCCGTACATACGGAGTGAATTTCGAGGAGGCTCTGCCTTTCTATATCGAAAGACTGAAATAAATGCAATAAAAAATGCGGCATTTGCCGCATTTTTTATTTTCTATGCTTTCTGCGCTTTTTCTCCCTCGAGCCTAAAAAGGCGGAGAATAAAGCTATGCCCATATAACATCCGTAATTCATTAAAGCGCTGCCGCTGACCTTGCCGCCAATGATAATGCAAACTACAAGCATAATCAGCGCTACCGAAAACGCAACGATGGCGGGTAAGAAAATGTTTTTCTGCTTATTGAATTTTGCCCCAAACACACCGCAAAAGACTCCCGAAAGCACCAGAGCAACGAGCGAGAGTATATCGGTAAGTCCTCCCGGATTTTCAGTTAGGGAGGCAACGAGAGCCATAACGAAAGAGAAGATCAGCATAGTAAGAGCAGACGCCCCAAGGCAGATAAAATAGCTCGCAATCGGGCTATCGATTTTTTTAAATCTTTTAGTCATAGAAAAAACCTCCGAACAAGTCCTAAATAAGACTATTCGGAGGTTTGTCTTTTTATGACAATTACTTTTTCTTACCGAAAAGCGATTTCTTCTTAGCTGGAGCCTCAGCCTCTGCCTTTTCCTCGGTAGCGTCTGCTTCCTTGGTTTCAATAGCCGCAGCAGTTACGTCAGCAATTCTCACGTCAACGCTTCTGATAGCGCCCTTAAGGAATCTGATGTGAGTTTTTTCCTTGGTGGTCTCGAGAACGAAGGTCTCATCCTTGATGGAAACAACCTTACCGATGATACCGCCGATAGTAGTAACCTCGTCGCCAACCTGAAGGGAATCACGCATATCCTGCGCTTCCTGATCTCTCTTCTTCTGAGAGCGGGATGTCCACCAGAACATACCAATAATCAGCGCAAAGGGAACAATCCAAATAAGAATGTCCATAGGACCGCTCTGAGGCGCTGTTGATTCAAGCATGAAAGATAAATTATTCATTTAAATACTCCTAATTTTTTAATACACGTATATTATACACTGTAAATTTGAACATTTCAAGAATAAATCAAAATTTTACCAATTTTTTAGTTTATTCCTCTTCGCCCTCGCCATCATTAGACAAGGCAGCCTTGCTTATCGCCTTAGGCGGCTTGCCGCTGGTGCGATTTTTTTCAGCAACGTTAACTATTGAACGAACAACCCTCGCAGGTGAGAGCCACCAGTCACGGCACCAGACTCTTATAATGGTCCAGCCTCTCTGCTCGAGGAACTTGGGCTTGTAAACGTCGCGCTCCATAGCCGATTCCGAACCCGCGAAGGCATCCTTGTCAAGCTCAACACCAACAAGATACTTGTCGGTGGTGTCATCGTAAACCGCAAGGGAAATACGGCTGTTCTTGTTTCCAAGACCAATATCCACCTTGTAGCCAAGCTTTTCAAGTCTTTCCTTCATCTGCTCCTCGATGGTGGGCGCAGAGGTGAGAATAAGGCTCTCAGCTTCCGCCTCATCAGGAGAAAGTCCACGAAGAATTGCTCTGGCATGCTCCTTGTCACCGTCTGAAACAGCGCGCACGTAAGCAAGATATTCACGAAGAAGCTTGGGACCTTGGTTTTTCGAAGTGTCAACCTTAAGCTCCTCAGGCTCAATACTCGTTACAACGATAATCTTAGTTTTCGCTCTTGTAATAGCAACGTTAAGGCGGTTTTCACCACCGTCAGCCGAAAGAGAGCCGAAGTTGGTATAAACTCTGCCTTGCTCGTTTTGCGCATAGCCGATAGAGAAGATAATAATATCTCTCTCATCGCCCTGCACGTTTTCAAGGTTCTTAATAAACAGACCCGTATCCTCGCCGCCGTCATTTCTCATACGCTCGTTGGTTACAGCGCTACGGAATGACGAGTCAACCTTTGCCGCAGCGTCAATGGCGTCGGCAATACAAGCCTGCTGCTCGCTGTTGAAGGTGATAATACCAATGCTTTCATTGTTCTTTCTCGTAGCAAAAATGTCCTTGATAATATCAACAACCTTTTTTGCCTCTACAATGTTCTTTCTGTCAATCCACCTGCCGTCAACCTTGTATCTTTCGATGGGACGAAGGTTTTTGCCTGTATAAATGTTAGGCGCAACCTGAAGATTTGACGAATAGAATGCGCAGTTAGAGAAATCAATAAGCTCTTGATGACGGCTTCTGTAATGGTAGGTCAGATTTGCACTGGTGTATCTCGCAACTGCAAGGTCGAGAAGGCTCTCAACCTCAAGCGCCGCCTGCACCGAGGGGTCCTCAAGCGTTTCGGGGTCAGCGCCGAGATAACGCTTCATAAATGTAGCCGAGGGACGAAGCTGCTTTGCATCACCCGCAACTACGATATTCTTACCGCGGTATATTGTGGGAATAGTGCTCTCAATAAATACCTGAGATGCCTCGTCGAAGATAACTACGTCAAAGAGGTTCTTCTGAAGAGGAAGCAGGGTAGACACGTTTTCGGGAGAGAGAAGCCAGCAGGGGAACAGCGAGAAGATAAAGCTGCCGTAAACCTCCATAGACTTTCTGATAGGCCAGAAATTCTTGTCCTTGGAAATCTGGTAGAGGTAGTCCTTGCCGTTCTCTGCGCCCTCGTAAATTGCAGAATAATCCTTGCTTGCCTTCGCCTGACAAATCTTGTGAGAAACGCCAAGCTGAGCCTCCTTGAGCTTATAAATACGAGCCGAAATGTTGGGATAATCCACAATTTTCGCAAGCTCATTCTTGCATTTGTCCTCAATAACCGTCAGCTCGTGATACATACGAATCACAGGGAGCTTGTCGAGTATATCAACGTAGTTTGCATAGTTCTTGCTGGTAACGTATGCAAAGTTGAGAATAGCAAGCATGTTCTTGTCAAGCGTGCCGATAAGCCTGCTTACGTCGCGATAGGCGATGTAATTGTCAAGCACCTCGTGCACAAGCTTGATATAAGAGGTGTTACCTCTTAAAATATTGTCAATAACGGCAATATAGCCGTCCTTGGTCATAACTCTGAGAAGACAGTCGTATTCCTTGACGTACTCACCGATTGCCGCCATTGTTTCCTTAAGCTTTTCTTCCATATCCTTCGACTTAGCGCCAAGGAATATGGATGTGGGGTTTTCAAGTCTGCTTTCCATTTTAGCAAGAGCGTGCATGGAAGCAGGATTTTCAAGCAGGACATAGTGAGCCAGCACCTGTCTTGTGTAGGGATATTTCGAAATGTCAAAATAACCCTTGCGCGACTTCTGAATATACGTCAGCTCGCCCTTAACGTCAGCAAGCGTGGGAATATCAATGTTGTCGAGCATGCTGTCTATGAGAGGGTTCTTTTCCTTTGCCAAAACAAAGGTGTGATAGGTTTCAGCAAGATTGTTTGCCTTTATTGCAAACAAAGCATCCGCCATTTCCTTGTAGTTCATCGAAAGAACCGCCTTGGAATTAAGCAATGAAAGGTATGCCGCGTATTCTGCCGAATTTTTCGGAAGCATATAAGATGATGAGTACATCTCCGAGAGGGAAAGCCCAAACGAGCGCTTGTCATTAAGGATGTGACAAATCTCGTTAAGCGTTCTTTCCTCGCCGTCAATCCTTGCCTGAAGGGAATTGTACTCCTCAAGTAGCGCCTCAATGTTGGTGTGCTTGGTTACGTCGTTTTTCTGATGCGCCGCATAACAGCGCTCATAGAACTGACGCTTTTCCTTGCCCTCATCGTTTAAGTACATCGCCTTTTCGTTGAGATGTCCGAGACGTGAGTAAACTACGTCAAGCGCAGCCTTCTTCTGCGAAACTACAAGCACCTTTTTGTTTTTGCTTAATGCGTCGGTGATAATGTTTACTATGGTCTGTGATTTACCTGTGCCGGGAGGGCCGTAAATAACCATATTTCCCATTTCATCGACCTTCTTAACAACCTCGGACTGCGCATAGTCAAGCATTTTTACGATATAGCTTGCCTTGGTAACCGTTCTTCTGGCGCGCAGCTTCTTGTTGTTGCGAAGCTTATGGATAACGATAGCGCGTTTCTTTGCAAACTTACCGCCTGTACGAAGCAGCTCGTCGATTGCATCGTTGGTGAGCTTCTTTCTTTCAAGGACCGAATAATCGTTATAGACAGAGTTGGATATAGGGAATCTGCCCAGTACCGCCGCATAGCGAACTGAAAGGTCACCCTTTGTGGGGTCGGGCTCCTTGAATCTTGAGTAATTGTAAATCTTCTTTGACGAGTTAGCGTCGATTTTTATTCTCGCATCGCCAAGATGATTGATAATAGAAAGCACGCTTCTGAATGCCGAAAGGTCGTCGAATTCAAGCTCAAGATTATCAATATTCATCTTTTTAGACTGCGCGTATGCGAAAATCAAAGCCTTGTTAATCTGAATCTTCTCGGCGCTGTTAATTCGAATTTCAACGGTCTCGTCGTCCTCAATGTCAATCTTGACAGGGAAGAGAAGCAGAGGCGCTTTTATAAGAGTTCGCGACGGTCCCTGTTGAATAGAGCCGAAAACAAAGGGATATCCAATGTAAAGCTCGTATTTACCCGTCTCACGCTCGATTTCCTCAACCTCACGCTTAAGCTCTTTGACCTTGGCAACCTCGGTATCATAAAGCTTGTTTTCGTCAGAAGCAATCTGCCTTGCGCGCTTCTTCTTCGCCTTTTCGCGCTCCTCTGGAGTGTCGGTGTAGCTGACAGGCTCCTCGGGCGCAGGCTCATAGCCGAGATTCTCTATTAATTCACGTTTTTCATCCTTGGAAATAAGGGTGAGCGGCTCCTTGCCGCCGTACCATAAAAAGTCTATAAGCTGGGCAACCTTGTCCTCGCGGCTCTCGAAAATCTTTCCGATATCGTAGGCGCTTTTACGGACAACGTTCTTTAAATAAAGGCATTTATTTTTTCCGCCTATCTCAATAAGGCGTTCTTTGTAGTAAGTATAAATACTCTTGCCCATTGCCAAACTCCTGTATAAAATGCAAATTTTTACAAGTAAAATTATACCACAGTATTTCCAAAAAATCAACATAAAACCCATTTATTTAGGTAATTTTCTAAAAAATATTTTTAACCCTTGTAAAATACAAACTTGTATGGTAAAATGAATAAAACAAGCCCGAAATCATAGTATGATAAAAGAGAAATCCAAACAGGAGATTTGACATGGCGGAAAGAGAAAAAATCGATAGACTTTTGAGCGCGCTTGATGATATTGATAAAAGCAGAGAGGGATATTTCACCAAGCATACCGTGATGGTGCCCACAAGGGAAGAAATTGTCGGTATAATTGAAAATATGCAGAAGCTGATGTTTCCCGATTATTTCACTCGCTGCGATAAAAGCAAGGAGTGCAGGGGAAAGCTTGCTGAAGGGCTTTTTTTAGACCTGAAAAGGCAGATTACAGCATCATATTCCTTCTACGGTGAGGATATGGTGGTTAATACCGAGGAACTTGCATACGAAATTATGGAGGAAATTCCTAAAATAAAAGAAAAGCTCTTAAAGGACGTAGAGGCGATATACGACGGTGACCCCGCGGCTCGCTCGCCTGAGGAAATTATACTTTGTTATCCAGGATTTTTCGCAATATCCATATACCGTATCGCACATGCGTTTTACGAAAGAAATATTCCTTATATTTCAAGAATGATGACTGAATATGCTCACGAAAAAACGGGAATTGACATTCACGCAGGCGCGAAAATAGGTGAATATTTCTTTATAGACCACGGCACGGGCATCGTAATCGGTGAAACCACCACAATTGGCTCTCACGTGAAGATTTACCAGGGCGTGACCCTTGGCGCAAAGAGCTTTGAGCTTGATTCGGACGGCAATCCCATTAAGGGAATCAAGCGCCACCCCGACATTGGCAACAACTGTGTAATATATGCAAACGCTACTATTCTTGGCGGCCAGACTAAAATCGGCGACGGCTGCATTATAGGCGGAAACGTGTGGCTTACCCGCTCGGTGTCACCCGGCGAAAAGGTGTATTATAACGTTAAAATGTAAACAATAGGCGACAAAATGCGGCTAAATCTTAAATTTAGCCGCATTTTTTTGTTTGCAAATTATAAATATTTGTTTTGAATTTCTTCCTTGATTTTGCCAAATAGATAGTAGCTATATACAACAAATACGAGGCAGAAAACGAAGGAAATAGGCCAAAGCCCCCTGATGTGTCCTCTTGTCAGAGTGATTATCAGCTTCACAACCTCAACAACAACTCCAATAGCAACCCAGCCGATGCATTTTTTCTTCATACCAAGGTGATATTCGGCATCAAGCGAGCCGTAATTTTCGCTTTTTTTACTTATACCTGTGCGTTTTTTTACAAATTTAATAAGAGCATCGCCAACAAACACCAAAAGCAATACAAAGGCTAAAAATTCTAATATCGAAGTAAGTATTACAGTCATATATTTTGCATCCGCAACCGTGGAAATCGGAAGCTGCTCGTATGTAAATTTGTTAAGGAACAGTATCTCAAGAATATATCTCACAAGCGAGGTAACAGTGAAGACTGCCGAGGTAATAATAATCTTACCTGTCCCCTTGATAAAAGCAGATGCCATTGCAAATATAAATATCACAGCAATTCCGAAAAGGAAATCTGGGACAATGTTTATACCGTCAAGCTTTCTGGCTGAAAAATCGAAGAGCAGAATAGTTGAAACGGTCATTAGAGTTAAAAAATTCTGTAATTTTTTTACATTAATCCTGCTTTTTATTTCTTCGCGGCGTATATCGTCAATCATGCCGTCTGCCGCAGATTGAATTTTGCCCTCTTCACATACAGTCTTAATGAATTTAGAAGCAATATATGTGAAGATAATGCCGAAAATAAGGATTGTTAAAAAGGCAGCCGTGATTGTATAAGGATATAGGAGCGTAGCGTTAAAATACTTGGGATTAAGCTCCGCATTTGTGCTTGTGAGGAGTAAAAACTCGGGTAAAATGTTCAAAGCGCCCCTGCATACCGCAAAAACGTAGCACAAAATACGAAGTCCGTCAGGGCTCATATCCTTTGTGCCCGAAAGCTTAAATGGGGTAATAAGCGACGCAGCATCCGAGCGCTGACCGAGATATGAAAGCGCCGAAAACAGATTGCTTATGGCATTTATGGAAAGAAAAATCTCAACCACCGCAAAAACAAAGGTAAAGAGCACTCTTACGTCACTCTCACGCAGGTTTTGCGAGGTTATTCTTATCATTAATATAAATGTAGGTATTTTTGCAAGACTGAGAAGCCCCAGCTTGAAAAATGCATTTCTTGCTTCTTCAAAATACGGCGTGCGCTGCGCATAGTAACCCAGCGCCGAAACCATTATAAAGCAACCGATAAAGTCGGGGAAGTAATCGAAAATATTTACAAGGGGATTGCTCAGCATTACTACCGCAAGGATGAGAAGTCCTGGCGAAAGCTGCCCCTCGGGCCTTCTTTTAGAAGACATAGCTATTTTTTCCTTTGCTTTTTATTTTTGCTTTGCATTTTCTTCAGCTTGTACTCGGCAAATTCACGACTTTTTTCTTCTTCACGACGTCTGAACTCGTTGACAAACCCGAATTTAGACGGCTTCTCCTCCATCTCATAATCCTCAGGCATACAAATTCTCATGTAACAGGAATAAATGGAGCAGAGATTCATTACTATCACCGCCAGCGTAGCCACTATGGTGAAGGCATACAGAGTTACCAGAACCTTTGGCGCAATGAATTTGGCAAGCAGTGCGCTTTCGAGGAAAATATTCAATGCGTACACGCCAACGCTCATATATGACCGTAGCCTTGCCTTTGCCGCAATTTCACGAAGCCCAACCTCGTCGGCCACCTCGCGAATACCGTTCAGTATAAGGAAGCTTAATGCGGCAACTATCAGATGCCTGAATATCGCAGGCAGGAATATAAGAGCCGATGCGCTGTCAATGTGGATAAACATACCAAGGCAGGCAACCGCAAGCTCGAAAATACCAAGCAGGGTGAAGCCCACCGAGCCGTAAAATGCGAACCTGAAGCCGTCGTTGATTTTATACAGCTTGTATAGCGCGTACATAATCAACACGGCAGAGGCAGCATCGGTGTAGTCACAGTAGGGGAAATTAAGCAGGAAGAAATAGCCTATAAAGAGTATTCCAAATCCCATAGCTTAATCTCTGTCTGCGGTTTCGTTGAGACCGCAGCATTTTTTGTATTTCTTACCGCTTCCGCAGGGACAGGGATCGTTTCTGCCAACTTTCTTGGAAACAGCAGGCTTTCTGACGATTTTATTTTCACCGCCGAAGCCCTCGGAGGTAGGCTTTGCAACCTGAACACGCTCGGTAGCCTGAGGTCTCGGAACAACCGAAAGCACCTGCCTTACGGTGTCCTCCTTAATGTCGTCAACCATCTGGTCGAACATATCCGCGCCCTGAATTCTGTATATAGCAACAGGGTCTCTCTGCGCATAAGAGTTAAGACCAACGTATTCCTTCAGCTCATCCATAGCCTCGAGGTGATCCATCCACTTCTTGTCTACGTTCTGAAGAAGAATAACCTTTTCAACCTCACGCATAGCGTTTTCCTTAATGCCGGGAAGAGAAGAGAACAGCGCATCCTTGGACTTGTAAATTTCAAGAGCTCTCTCTACAAGCTCTTCCTTCCACTCGTCCTTGTCGATGCTTTGGAGCTCCTCTTCGGTGTAGTTAAAGTTCTTCTTGTCGGTGAGAATTCCGAGATAGTGGTTTCTGAACTCGTCGAACTTCCAATCCGCAGGAGTATCAACGCCGAAGCAGAAATCAAAGGTCTCCTCAACCGAGTTTCTTATCATAGAAGTAATCTTTTCCTGAACGTCATCGTTAAGAAGCACCTCGGAACGCTGCTGATAAATAACGTTTCTCTGCTGGTTCATAACGTCGTCGTAGGTGAGGACGTTCTTTCTTCTGTTGAAGTTGTTATCCTCAATCTTTTTCTGTGCATTTTCAATAGAGCCCGAGAGAATCTTCGCATCAATGGGAGTGTTCTCGTCAAGTCCGAGACGCTCGCACATTACACCGATTCTGTCCGAGCCGAAAAGACGCATAAGGTCGTCCTCGAGAGAGAGGAAGAATCTCGATTCGCCTGGGTCACCCTGTCGTCCTGAACGTCCGCGGAGCTGGTTGTCAATACGTCTTGACTCGTGGCGCTCCGTACCGAGAATGAACAAACCGCCCGCATCCCTTACTTTTTTGGCCTCGGGAGCAATTTCCTCGCGGTATTTCTCATAAAGCTCTCTGAACATTGCTCTTGACTCGTTGACAGCCTCGTCATTTGAGGGGGCAGAGCTTGTAGCCATAGCAATAAGTCCCTCGTCAATGCCCTTTTTGCGCATATCCGATTTAGCCATATACTCGGGGTTACCGCCAAGCATAATGTCAGTACCACGTCCCGCCATGTTGGTGGAAATGGTAACTGCGCCAAATCGACCTGCCTGAGCAACGATTTCGGCTTCCTTTTCGTGATGCTTTGCGTTAAGAACGGTATGAGGAATTCTCGCTCTCTTAAGAATGTTAGAAAGCTCCTCGGATTTGTCAATAGACACAGTACCTACAAGCACAGGCTGGCCCTTTTTCTGACACTCGGCAATCTGGCTTATTATTGCGTTAATTTTGCCGTTGTATGTGGTGAATACCGCATCATTATGATCTTTTCTGATCATAGGTCTGTTTGTAGGAACCTCAACAACGTCGAGTGCGTAAATCTGCTTGAACTCGTCCTCTTCTGTAAGAGCAGTACCGGTCATACCGGAGAGCTTCTTGTACATACGGAAGTAGTTCTGGAAGGTAATTGTCGCAATAGTGCGGGATTCACGCTGAACGTCAACGCCCTCCTTTGCCTCGATAGCCTGATGGAGACCGTCGTTGTAACGACGACCGGGCATAAGACGGCCTGTGAATGCGTCAACAATAATAACTCCGCCGTCCTTAACGATGTAGTCAACCTCGTTCTTCATAACGCCGTGAGCCTTGATAGCGGTGTTAACGTGATGGTAAATGCTTGTATTCTGAGGATCGGAAAGGTTGTCGATGTTGAAGAATCTCTCTGCCTTTTCAATACCGTGCTGGGTGAGAACGGCAGTACGAGCCTTCTCATCAACGATGAAGTCCTCCTCGTAAACATCGAGGTCCTGCTTTGTGTCAACCTCCTTGATTACGTGACGGCTCATAGTGCGTACCAGCTTATCCGCCATAGCGTAAAGGTCGGTGGACTTTGAGCCCTGACCTGAAATAATAAGAGGAGTTCTCGCCTCGTCTATAAGTATGGAGTCAACCTCGTCTACGATGGCGAAGTTGTGGCCTCTCTGTACCATTCTCTCCTTGTAAACCACCATGTTGTCACGAAGATAGTCAAATCCGAGCTCGTTGTTGGTGGCGTAGGTAATATCCGCGTTATACGCCTCTCTCTTCTCATTTCCGTTCTGACCGTGAACGATAAGACCTGTCTTAAGACCGAGGAAGCCGTAAACTCTGCCCATCTCGTCGCTGTCACGCTTTGCAAGATAGTCGTTTACGGTAACAATATGCACGCCCTTGCCTGAAAGAGCGTTAAGATATGCGGGCAGGGTAGCAACAAGAGTCTTACCCTCACCGGTTTTCATTTCTGCAATACGTCCCTGGTGGAGAAGTATACCGCCTATAAGCTGAACTCGGAAGGGTCTTTTGCCAAGCACGCGCTCGTCAGCCTCGCGTACCAGAGCAAATGCCTCAGGGAGAATATCGTCAAGAGTCTTGCCGTCAGCAAGGTCTCCTTTAAGCTTTTGAGTGTATTCCTTCATCTCGTCGTCGGTCATAGCCCCAAACTTGTCGGCAAGGCGCTCAATCTCTTCAACGATAGGCATAATCCTCTTTATCTGCTTTTCACTGTATGTTTTGAAAAATCCCATTTTATATGTCCTTTCGGGAAATTATAATTAACCAATGTGTTATAACAAATATTATAACACATAAAAAAGGAAAAATAAAGTAATAATTTGAAATTTATTATTTTTTTACATTCTGAAAACAACCCTTGTAATTTTTTGACCTTTATGATAAAATATCATTAACAAAATTCAAGAGGACAAAAATGATTAACATAGTATTATATTCGCCCGAAATTCCGCAGAATACGGGTAATATTTCACGTACCTGCGCCGTAACGGGAGCAAGACTTCATATTATCAAGCCAATCGGTTTTGAAATTTCCGACCGCACCCTGAAGCGAGCAGGGCTTGACTATTGGGATAAGCTCGACGTTACGTACTACGAAAATTACGAGGACTTTTTAAGCCGTAACGACGGCGCAGTTATGTATTTTTTCACTGCCCACGCAGAGAAGAGATTTGCCGAGGTGGAATATCCCGATAACGTCTTTCTCGTCTTTGGCAGAGAGTCGGTTGGACTCCCGAAGGAGCTTGTAGAGGCAAACAAGGAGTGGACTCTGCGTATTCCCATGCGTAAAACACTTCGTTGCCTGAACCTGTCAAACTCGGTTGCCATAGCCGTATACGAGGTTTTGAGACAGCAGGACTACAAAGGACTTGAATAGGAGAATACATATGAAAAACAAAGGCAGAAAAGCGATTGCAGGCTTTTTATCAAACCTGCTTTTAGGTGTGCTTATGGGCGTATCCATGTGCGCTGTTGGGGTAAGCATGCTTTTTGCAGTTCTAAAATCTGAATCATGGCAGACCTACCTGATATTTGCCATTGCAATTCTCGAATACGTCATTTTAACCGCTGCCCACGAGGCAGGACATCTTGTTTTTGGACTTATAAGCGGATATAGCTTTTGCTCGTATAGAATAGGTAGTCTTATGTGGATTAAGCTCCCCGAGGGCATAAGGCTTCGCAAAATGTCTCTTGCAGGCACAGGCGGACAATGCCTGATGATACCGCCCGAGGCAAAGGACGGTAAAATTCCCGTGTTCCTTTACAACATGGGAGGCGTGCTGGCGAACCTGGTTATAGCCTGTGCGCTGCTCGTTTTGTGTATTCTCGTATGGAGTATGCCTGTTCTTCCTTATGCATTTATCATTGGCGCTGAATTTTCGCTTATTATGGCGCTCTTTAACGGCTTGCCTCTTAGGGTTGGGGGAATCGCAAACGACGGTATGAATGCCTTTTCCTTGAGAAAGGATATTCATGCCAACGATGCCTTTCGCAAACAACTGCTCATAAATGGCGAGCAGACCCGCGGTATCAGGCTTTCCAATATGCCTATGGAATGGTTTAGTATGCCTAAAAATACCGATATGAATAATCCTATCTGTGCCTCTGTTCCTGTGCTTTATTGCAACCGTCTTATTGATTCGGAGAATTTTGATGAGGCAGAGAAGTCTATTTTGAATTTGATAAATGACGATAACGGACTTATCGGAATGTATCGCAGTATGCTTATTTCCGACTTGATTTACTGTCTGCTTCTTAAAGGCGAGAATGACCGCGCCGCCAAATATTACACAAAAGAGCAGAGAGCCTTTATGAATTCATTAAATAGCATACCGAGTATTCTTCGTACCGAATATGCCCTTGCAATCTGTAGAATTGATAACGCTCGAAATGCGGAAAAAATCAAAAAGATTTTTGAAAAAATAGCAAAAAAATATCCCTATCAAACCGATATTGCACTCGATAATAAGCTGATTTCTTTGATAGAGGCAAAAATGAAAAACCAAACTATAAATTAAGGCAGAATCAAAAAATGAAGAAAATAATGTTTGTATGCCACGGCAATATCTGCCGTAGTCCAATGGCGGAGTTTGTCTTTCTTGATATGCTGAAAAAACGCGGCCTTTCTGATAAAATAACCGCACTTTCCTCTGCCACCTCTACAGAGGAAATCGGCAACGACGTCCACCGCGGCACAAAGGTAATTTTAACAAAATACAACATCCCCTTTAAGCGCAGAGAAGCGGTACAACTCACCCGTGGCGACTATGATAAATATGATTTGTTTGTCGGAATGGACTTGGCAAATATTCGCAATATGCATCGCATCTTCGGTACTGACCCCAACGGCAAAATAGTCCGTCTTCTCGACCTTACCGACGAGCCTCGTGACGTTGCAGACCCTTGGTATACAGGAAATTTTGAAGTCACCTATCGTGACGTAGTAAAGGGGAGCGAAGCGCTTATCGAACACATAATAAGGGGCTGTCATATTTGGTAAAACCGAAAAAGTCCGAAAAGGGTACAAAAAAGCACGTACGATAAGCAAAAAAACTGTAAATTAGACAGTAGTAATGCCGAAATCCTACGGATTTCTATAATTTTATGGACTTTTTCTACCGCGTTTTGCTGAACTCTCGTCGTACCTATGTACGCCTTCGGTCGCAAAACACGCTTTTTCCTCAAATCTTCCTATCCCCTTTCAAGAGAAGAGGCTGTCTCAAATGCAGATGCATTTGAGACAGCCTCTTATTATTAAAATCAAAGATTATAATATTTATCAAACTCTGCAGGGTGGGGAATCTTCGCCATTTCAGCGCACTCGGCTCTCTTGGTCTTAACGAAATTCTTGAGAAGCTCCTCGGGGAATACACCACCGACTGTAAGATAATCGTGGTCAGCCTCAAGCGCATCAAGAGCCTCATCAAGAGAGGTGGGCAGTCCTTTGAGCTTTGCCTTTTCCTCGTCGGAGAGGTGGAAGAGGTTGAAGTCGTAGGGGCCCCAGCCTTCCTTGTGAGGATCAATCTTGTTCTTCACACCGTCAAGACCTGCCATAAGAATTGCCGCATAGCAGAAGTAGGGGTTGCAGGTTGCATCGGGGTTGCGAAGCTCGAAGCGACGCTTGTCAGGGCTCTTTGCATAAGCAGGGATTCTGATAACCGCACTTCTGTTAGAGGTGGCGTAACCAACGGTTACAGGAGCCTCAAATCCGGGAACAAGTCGCTTGAAGGAGTTTGTAGAGGGGTTTGTAATTGCGCAAAGTGAAGCGATATGCTTCAGAATACCGCCCATGAAGTAGTGCGCAGTCTCAGAAAGATGAGCATAGCCGTTGTCATCAGAGAATACAGGTTCACCATCCTTGAAGAGAAGCATATGCACGTGCATACCGCTGCCTGCCTCACCGTAAATGGGCTTGGGCATAAAGGTTGCGCTCTTGCCGTACTTAAGAGCAGTGTTGTGAATGATATACTTTATCATCATGGTAGCATCAGCCATGTGCACAACCTCGCCGAGCTGAGGCTCAATCTCAAACTGACCGCTTGCCGCAACCTCGGGGTGATGATAGTTTATCTCAATTCCTGCATCAAGCATGTGCAGACACATCTCGCTTCTGCATTCGTAGGAAATGTCGAAGGGCTTTGCAATATGATAGTTCTTCTGCTTGGGCACGATAACCCCCTTGCCCTCGACAGCGCTGTTCCAGTAGGACTGCTTTGCATCCATAGAAACACCGATGCTGTTAGGAGCAACCTCCCAGCCAATGTCGTCGAAGAGATAGAACTCGAACTCTGGCAGAATCTTCATTTCGTCTGCAACACCGCTCGCCTTCATGTAATCAACTGCCGCCTTGATAATGTTTCTGGGATACTGGGGCAGGGGACGGTTCTTAGGATAATCAATAATCATCGCATTTCCCGTCATGGAAAGTGTGGGAATCTCGCAGAATGGGTCAACAAGCGCAGTATCGGGGTCGGGAATAAACACCATATCACTCTTTTCAACCATTGCGTATCCGTAATTGGAAGCATCGAAGCCGATACCGCTCACCATAACCTCCTCGGAGAAATTCTCCGCGGGAATAGTCACGTGACGGTACTGACCGTTGATGTCTACCATCTTGAAATCAACCATCTTGATTCCGTTTTCTTTTATAAACGTCAAAACGTCCTGAACGCTCTTTGCCATAATAAACCTCTTTCGTTTTTCATGTAATTATTTTTGCAAATTTATTATAACATAATCAAAAAGATTTTTCAACATAAAATAAAGAAATATTGAGTTGTTGTTTAAACCATATTTTTATCAATTTCCCTTGCCATTTTCAATTTTTATGGTATAATAGAGGTGCTTTTTTATATTATCAAAAGGAATAATAAATGAAAATTAGCTCTGTTCGTTGCCTAAGCGGCAACGTTTTGAAAATAATTGCGGCAATCTGTATGGTTATCGACCATATGGGAATTCTTTTCTTCCCAAAGGTAATTGCGTGCAGATATATAGGCAGACTTGCCTATCCTATCTTCGCATTTATGATTGCCGAGGGCGCGAAATATACCAAAAACAAGCTGAAATATCTTGGAATGATATCAGGCCTTGCATTAATCTGTCAGCTTGTTTACTATTTCGCAATGGACGATCTCTATATGTGTATTTTGGTGACCTTCAGCCTTTCCATTGTCACAATTTACGCATTACAATACCTAAAAAAATCTCTTTTTGCAAGTGAGAGAAATTCACGTGATATAGCTCTCTCTATGACGTTGTTCATACTTACCGTAGCTATGGTTTACGTTGCTAATATGCATCTTGAGATTGACTACGGATTTTACGGTTGTATGGCGCCGGTTTTCGTGTCGCTCTTTGATTTCAGAGGCATCGACGTGCCAAAGAAGCTAAAAAACCTTGATAATCATTACGTACGCCTAATTATGCTTGGCATCGGAATTCTCGCAATTTGGTTTTCTATGGAAACCAAACAGGATATCCTGTTTGCTTTATTTGCGCTAATGGCGCTTATCCCGCTTTTCTTCTATTCCGAAAAGCGCGGAAAGGTAAATATGAAGTATTTCTTCTACATCTTCTACCCACTACATCTCGTAGCTCTGCAGGGAATACATTTTTAATCAACAAAGGATAAGACACAATGAATGAAAACAAAATTAAAGAAGCAATCAGAGCCCTGAAATTTTTGGTTATTTCAATCAGCGCAGGAGTAATACAGCTTGGAAGCTTCACTTTGTTCTACGAGCTATTTAAATGGGCTTATTGGCTTGCATACTTTGTCAGCCTCTTGCTATCTATTATTTGGAACTTCACAATCAACCGAAAATTCACCTTTAAATCTGCAAACAACGTCAGAAAGGCGATGCTTCAGCTATTGGCGTTCTATGCAGTTTTCACACCCGTTACAATGCTGCTCGGACAGCTCGTTGAGGGCGGGGGAGTTGACGGACTGATTGTTGAGTCTGTAACTATGGTTTTGAACTTCGTTCTGGAATTCCTTTATTGCAGATTCGTTATCTACCGAGATTCCTGCGATACGGCAGCCAAAAATGATAATTCCTTTGACAACGCTACAAAAAGCGAGGCAGAGGAATAAAAGCTTCGAATAAAAAAGAATAAACGCAGCCCATCGGAGCATTAAGCTCCGTTATCGGCGTCAGTGACGTCGATGTTAAGGAAATCGCGGTGAAAATCCGCGGCAACAGCCATTACCGTAACTCTGCCACGAGCAGTCAAGTCGGAATGCTTATCGAGCTGTGAGTCGTAAAGGTCTCTTGGGCAAAATGAGGAGTCTTTAGCGAAAAAAGAGCAAGCCACCACTCTCATTTTTTTAGCTAAAAGCGCCTCGTTGGAGAGCGCTTTTGCTTTATCCTTTTTTATATATAAATGAAAGGATGAAAAAATGAAAAAAATCGCATTATCACTTTTAACCGTCGTTTTAGCGGCGTCGCTTATCTTTGGACTGTGCTCCTGCAATCAGCCCGAAGCGCCCGAAGGCTCAGCCGAGGGCTCTGCAATAAACCGCGTTGGACTTTGGGCTGACGCAGATTACGTTGAGGACACTACCTTCGGTAGTGGCGCAAAAACCGTTGTGGTTGAGGTAAAGGTTGGAGAGGAATCGGTAACCTTTACTATTAAAACTGACAAGACTATACTTGGCGAGGCTCTCATAGAGCACAATCTTATCGCAGGAGAGGAAGGCCCCTACGGCTTGTATATAAAGCAGGTTAACGGTATTACCGCTGATTATGACATCGACCAGAGCTATTGGGGCTTCTATAAAAACGGTGAATATATGATGAGTGGCGTTGATACCACCGAAATTTCAGATGGGGAGCATTACGAGCTTGTCTATTCAAAATAAGGAAGAGGGAAGAGTAAAGAAAATCCGTTCAAATCAGGTGTTTGAAACCTGCATTTTCGCAATGCTTGCGTCAATTATGCTTTGCTCCAAGCTGATTATGGAGGCTCTGCCCAACATTCATCTGCTTGGCGCCCTTACCATGGTGTATACTTTGGTATTTCGCAAGAAGGCTTTGATACCGATTTACTTGTACGTCTTTTTGAACGGAGTCGTCGCGGGATTTAATTTATGGTGGTTTCCATATCTTTATATATGGACTATTCTTTGGGGCGTTACTATGCTTCTGCCTAAAAATATGCCTCGGAAAGTTAAGATGATAGTATATCCTGCGGTTTGCTGTATGCACGGCTTGCTTTATGGCATACTCTATTCGCCTGCTCAGGCGCTGATGTTTAAATTTACCTTAAAGCAGACTCTGGTATGGATTGCCGCAGGCTTTCCATTTGATTTGCTTCACGCCTTCGGCAATCTCTTGGCAGGACTGTTGATAGTACCGCTGAGTGAACTTTTAAAAAAACTTTTGAAACAGATTTACACAGGAAAATGACCGTTTGAGAAAAACAGTTAAGGAGAAAAAATATGAAGCTTAATAATGTTGACTTTGAAACCTACTTTAAAAATTATCCCGATCCTGCTGGATTCTTCGGCAAATACGGCGGCTCGTATATTGAGCCCGAGCTCCAGGTGGCTATGAAGGAGATTGCCGATGCCTATTTTACTATCTGTAAATCATCGAGATTTATTTCCGAGCTTCGCAGAATAAGAAGGGAATTCTAGGGCAGACCTACGCCTATATCCTACCTTGAGCGCCTTTCCAACAGCATTGGCACAGGTGTGCAGCTTTACGTAAAGCGTGAGGATTTGAACCATACGGGAGCGCATAAGCTTAATCACTGTATGGGCGAGGCGCTTCTTGCAAAGTATATGGGCAAGAAGAAGGTTATTGCCGAAACAGGAGCGGGTCAGCACGGTGTTGCTCTTGCGACGGCTGCGGCTTATTTCGGACTTGAATGTGATATTTATATGGGTGCAGTCGACATTAAAAAGCAGGCTCCTAACGTTGCCAGAATGAAGATTCTTGGCGCAAGAGTTATCGAGGTTACCGAGGGACTTGCAACCTTGAAGGAAGCAGTTGATGCGGCATTCAAGGCGTATTGCAACGAGTACAAGGATGCAATTTACTGCATAGGCTCGGTAGTTGGCCCCCATCCTTTTCCTATGATGGTTCGTGATTTCCAGAGCGTTGTGGGTATTGAAGCGAGAGAACAGTTCCTTTCTATGACAGGTGAGCTTCCCGACGCGGTAGTTGCATGCGTTGGCGGCGGATCAAACGCTATGGGTATGTTCTCGGGATTCCTTAACGATCCCGTTGATATTTACGGCATCGAGCCCCTCGGCAGAGGTACGAAAATGGGCGACCACGCAGCCAGCCTCCAATACGGAGAGGAGGGCATTATGCACGGCTTCAACAGCGTTATGCTGAAGGACGAAAACGGCGAGCCTGCTCCTGTTTATTCGGTTGCCAGCGGTCTTGACTATCCCTCCAGTGGCCCTGAGCACGCATTCCTTCGTGACCTCGGCAGAGTAAAGTACGACGTGATAAACGACGATGATACAATAGATGCATTCTACACACTTTCTCGTCTTGAAGGAATTATTCCTGCAATCGAGAGTGCCCACGCAGTTGCCTACGGGCATGAAGCTGGCAAAAAATATGGGCAAGGGCTCAATCCTTATTTGCCTCTCGGGTAGGGGAGACAAGGATATGGATTATATAATCGAAAAATACGGTATAAGATAATTACAGATGAAGGCTGGCCTTGTGTCAGCCTTTTTTGTGACAAAATCACGGAAATATTATCAGTATTAGGTTATAATATGAATAGAAAAGAAAAAAAGGAGTCAAAACGATGACTGCAAATAACATAGACCACATTTACGATATGATAATAATCGGTGGAGGACCGGCAGGCTACACCGCAGCATTATACGCAGCACGCGCAGGGCTTGCCGTTGTTCTTTTTGAGAAGATGGCGCCTGGTGGACAAATGGCGCTTACAGGTGAAATCGATAATTATCCCGGCTTTGACGAAGGAATTGACGGCTTCACACTTGGTATGAAAATGCAACAGGGCGCAGAGCGATTTGGAGCTAAAACTATATATTCTGCCGTGGAAAATGTCCATGTTTCTGATAAAATCAAGAAAATCGAAACGGACAGTGGCGAGTATTTCGCAAAAACTATCGTAATTTCCACAGGCGCAAGTCCTCGTGAACTCGGCATCGACGGTG